>NZ_CP053187.1:2680000-2999687 GCF_013046825.1 Turicibacter sanguinis
AACTTTTTCTACAACTTGTCCTTGGAATTTTAAATAATTCCCCACTAAATTGCGTCGAGAATGGAACATACAAATCGCACCATGAACTAAAATCTCAATCTCACCTTTAGCGAATGTTTTTGTCTCAATAACAGATTCTTTCATCATTTCAGGTGCTAAAACCGTACGTTCTACCCCACGATCATACCAATAATTTACTGTGAAGTAATTGGTTCCTAATGTTTCACTACTCCAATGAAGGCTCATCTGAGGCGCTACTTCTTTAGCAATCATGTAAGCCCCTGGATCTGAAAAGCGAAGCGCATCAATCGGTAATGATTTTATTTCTTGAATATATGTTTTCAAATCATCTAACAAGCTATTTGGCATTAAAGCATTGATAGCAACATATACTTTTTTATTATATTGCTTAATTAACTCAACGGCTTCACGTAAATCATTTAATTTGAATTCACCAGCTAAACGTAATCCAAATTTTTCTTCACCAATGATAAACGCGTCTGCACCTGCCTCAATTAAATCTTTAATCTCATGGATATCATGAGGTGTTACAATCAATTCTGGTTTTTTCATTTTATCAACTCACTTTATCATTTATGACAATATACGATTATAAACTACTTTAGCTTTCTTTTCAAACTAATTGCTACGCCATCACCAATTGGTAATAACAGGGTGTCATAATCTGGATGATTGGCTAACCAATCATTATAACGGTTAATTTTTCGAACTAACTGTTTTAAATTACGGCTTTGTTTTTGATTATTATCAAAAATATGACCATGGAATAATAAATTATCGCTAATAATCATTCCATCTTCTTTTAATAAAGGTTCATATTTTTCAAAGAACTTCTGATATTGAGCTTTAGCTGCATCAATAAAAATAACATCAAATGGAGCATTAGGAATGTCTTCATTCAAAATTTCTAATGCATCTGCTTTAATTAATGTCACTCGATCTGAGATGGTACTACGTGCGTGATAATTAACAGCCTCTTTATAACGGGATTCATCACGTTCAATCGTCACAACATGACTCTGTGGTAAATGGCGCGCCATCATTAAAGAGGAATAACCGATAGCAGAACCTATTTCTAAAATAGTTTTAGGCTGCTTAACTCGTAGTAATTGTAACATTAATTCAAGACCCTGATCTTGAATGATCGGAACATCATGCTCCTGTGCATATTGTTTCATTTCTAATGATAAGTCATCATGTTGAATTGTTTTAAATCGACTCATTAGTTCTATTAATTGTTCATTCATTGCTCTACCACCTAGTTGAGATTACTGACATACATTTGTGCCCGCTTCATATGAAGGAAGTAAATAGTTTCGATAAAATTTCATATGTTCTTCATATGTTTCAAAGAAATGAGTTTTACCATCTACACATCCATACATGTCAGCTATAAAATAATAATAGTTATTTTCATCAGGATGTAACACGGCTTTAATAGCCTCAATTGACGGGCTACTAACAGGTCCAATTGGAATGCCTGGTGTCACATATGTATTATAAGGGGATTGTACTTTTGTCATCGCTTCCGTTACACGCTCATTATGTTCATCTAAGGCATAAAGTACCGTCATATCACTTTGTAAATACATACCTGAGTTAATACGATTAAAGAAAACACCAGCTACTATTGGCATTTCTTCTACATTTTGAGTTTCTCCTTCAATGACTGACGCTAGCGAAAAGACTTGATGAATATTAAGCGATGCTTCATCAAACCAAGACTTCACCGGTTCTAATTTCTTTGCTGTCACATCTAGGATTAAGTGTGTGACTTCATCAAGCGTATACACTTGATCTAAAAATGAATAAGTAGCTGGATAAAAATAGCCTTCTAACGGATATCGAATCCCTTCTTTTAAAATATCATCGGTCAAAAACCAATATTCATTCACTAATTGTTTCAAATAATCAATATTTTTCCACTCATTTAAAATATCTTCAGCACTTAAATCAACAATTAAAGATAAGCTAGCTGCTATATATTCTAAATCATAACCTTCTGGAATCACCACTTTTGTGGTATTCGCTTCGACAACATCTCCACTTTCAAATTTTTGATACATTTGCTCTAGTGTCATGGAAGGGGATAACTCATACTCTCCTGCTTGAATATGCGACCAATCATTTAATTTAACAATCAAATTTGCCATCTCGGGATGCTCAATCAATCCAAGTTCTGCTAACTCGCGATTCACACCCTTTGTTGATGTTCCAGGTTGAAGGGTATAATTCATCACTGTTTCATCACTCGGATTCACCGGCTCTTGGGTTTTGACATAAAGGATTCCTAAATACCCCAAAATCCCAGCTAATGCGACAATAAGTGTTATAACGATCCCTAGGATAACCTTCCTCATCTTATCTTCACCTCTACATTATATACACACAAAAACGGACTTAACGTCCGTTTTCGCATCTATTAGATTTTAATTATTCTGCATCCTCATCTTCTTCAGCTAAGAATGTATTAATCACTTCTTCAATCATATCCCACTCAGCATCTGTTTCAACTGGTAATAATTCTCCACCCTCGTTGTTTTCACCAGGGATGTAAGCTGAAACATGTAAATCTACATTTCCTTCTTCATCTTCATTTTCTGCTCCTGCTGGGTAGTAGACAACATATGATTTGTTATAATCATCTGAATCAAATGTAAATAAAATTTCACATAATAATTCATTTCCATTTTCATCGATTACTGTTAATTGATTTTCATCTAACATTTTGGTCACCTCTTATAAGATTTACACGAATGAACGTGCTTGATTTGAATCTAAATAACTCTGTAAAATAATGGTTGCTGCCATTTTATCAACCACTTTTTTTCGCTTATTGCGACTAACATCAGCTTGAATGAGGACACGTTCAACTTGCATAGTAGTCAATCGTTCGTCCCATAGAATAACCGTGACATTCGTTGCTTCTTCAAGTTTCTTAGCAAACTCTTGTGTCACTTGTCCTCGTTCTCCAATCGAACCATTCATATTTTTAGGTAACCCTAAAACGATTTTCGAAATTTTATGAGTTTTTACTAATTCTTGAACGTGTTGAATTGCTTTTTTATAATGATTTTCCTCAAATCGGAAAGTCTCAACACCATGGGCCATCATTCCAAGGGCATCACTAATGGCGATTCCACACGTGCGAGTTCCTAAATCTAATCCTAAAATTTTCACTTTTTCGTCTCTACAAACTTTTCAAGTAAAACTTCAATGATTTCATCACGTTCAATTTGCTGAATTTTGTTTCGAGCCCCTTGATAGCTCGAAATATAAGCTGGATCTCCTGAAATTAAGTATCCAACCACTTGGTTAATCGGATTATAACCTTTTTCTTTTAATGCATCGAATACATCTGTCAAAATAATTTCAACCGCTTGATTTTGGTTCAATTTATTTTGTAGTAAATCGTCTAGCATCATTGTTTGATTCGAGATCATGCAACTCACCACCCATAAATAGTTCTTAACTTTATTTTACAATAATGTTAATGGGATGAAAAGAATTATAAATTATTTTTTAACCATTCATCGACATTCTTTAATGCCTCTTCAATTTTTGTTGCATCTTTAGCGCCGGCTTGAGCCATATCTGGGCGTCCGCCTCCGCCTCCACCACAAATCGTTGCGACTTCTTTAACAATTTTCCCTGCATGTACCCCTTGTTTCACATAATCTGGCGTTACACCACAAGAGATTGCAACCTTACCATCTACTGCACTTGCTAACACAATAACTGCCGATGATAACTGTTGTTTAAATTCGTCAACCATTTGACGTAAATGGTTCATATCCACATCAACTAAGTTCGCAGTTAACACTGTAATTCCTGCTACCTCACGTGTATTATTAACAATTTCCTTCATTTTTAAATGAGATAATTTAGATTTTAATGAATCATTTTCACGATGCGCTTCTTTTAACTCATCTAAAATCCCTTCAACACGTTCTTCAAGTAATGCTGGTTTTGTTTTTAATGTCTCAGATACCGCTGCAAATCGTTCAATAAATGAATTCATGTATTGATAAGCTCCCTTACCCGTCACCGCTTCAATACGTCGAGTTCCAGCTCCAATTCCTGATTCTGAAATGATTTTAAATAAACCAATTTCAGAGGTGTTTGAAACATGACATCCACCACAAAGCTCAATGCTATAGTCTCCTGCTTTGACAACGCGTACCGTTTCACCATATTTTTCACTAAATAACGCCATTGCTCCCATTTGCTTTGCTTCTTCAATACTTTTTTCAAACACTTCAACTGGAATAGAAGCCCAAATCTTCTCGTTAACAATCGCTTCAATACGTTGTAATTCTTCTGACGTCAACCCTTGCATGTTGGTGAAGTCAAAACGTAAACGATCAGCAGATACTAATGATCCAGCTTGGTTTGCATGCGCACCAATAACATCTTTTAATGCTTGGTGTAATAAGTGAGTCGCTGTATGATTTTTTGTTAAATCTAAACGATTCTCAACTTGAACTTGGCAAACAACCTCATCATTTAATGATAATGTTCCGTCTACTTGTACACTGTGTAAATGCTGTCCATTTGGAGCTTTGATAACATCTGTTACCATCACATTTGCAGCAGAGGTTGTCATCATCCCTGTATCTGCTACTTGTCCTCCACTTTCAGCATAAAATGGAGTAGTATCTAAAATGACTTGTCCAGCTCCAGTTAATGAATCAACCACTTCCCCATTTTGTAGTAATAAAATAACGTTTGATGTTGTTGATAATTGATGATATCCTACAAATTTAGAAGGGGTTTTAAAGCTCATTAAAGCAGCATTCTGTGAATGCATACTTTCAACATCTTCACGAGCATTACGAGCACGTTCACGTTGTGCTTCCATTTGGGCATCGAACCCTTCTTTATCAACTGTAAATCCAGCTTCTTCTGCATATTCTAAAGTTAATTCATATGGGAATCCGTACGTATCATATAACATGAATGCGTCTTTGCCACTAATTGTTTTATCTTCACATTTAGCAATTAAATCCGTCAAGATTTTTTCTCCATCTGCTAATGTTTGACGGAAGCGATCTTCTTCAGATTTAATCACTTTTTGAACTAACTCAATTTTATCGCAAACATATGGGTAATAATCTTTCATAATATCTGCTACAACAGGAACTAATTCATACATGAAAGCACGATCAATTCCTAATTTTTTTCCATAACGAACAGCACGACGTAATAAACGGCGTAAGACGTATCCGCGTCCTTCATTAGAAAGAAGTGCTCCATCTGCTACTGCAAAAGTTACCGTACGAACATGGTCAGCGATCACTTTAAATGCCGTTGCTGTTTCTTGTGTATATTTTACACCAGACATTTCTTCCGTCGCACGAATGATTGGCATGAATAAGTCTGTGTCAAAGTTTGTTTCAACGCCTTGAATCACACAAGCCATACGCTCAAGACCCATTCCAGTATCTATATTTTTATTTGGTAACATAGGATATTCACTACGATCTAATCCTTCTTTTGAATTATATTGAGAAAATACAATGTTCCAAATTTCAATATAACGATCATTTTCAATATCTTCTTCTAATAAACGGATTCCAATATTTTCTGGATCATATTTTGTTCCACGATCATAGAAAATTTCAGTGTTTGGTCCACATGGTCCTTCTCCGATTTCCCAGAAGTTATATTCTAATTTCACAATGTGATCAGGCGAAACACCTAATTTGATCCATAAATCATATGTTTCTTGATCGGTTGGATAAACGGTTACATATAATAATTCTTTATCGAATCCAAACCATTCTTTTGATGTTAATAATTCCCATCCCCATGTCACTGCCTCTTCACGGAAATAGTCTCCAATCGAGAAGTTTCCTAACATCTCGAAGAACGTATGATGGCGAGCCGTTTTCCCAACATTTTCAATATCGTTTGTACGAATTGATTTTTGAGCATTTGTAATACGTGGGTTATTTGGAATTTCACGTCCATCAAAGTATTTTTTTAAAGCTGCAACCCCACTATTAATCCATAATAATGAAGGGTCATTAATTGGAACTAATGGTGCTCCTGGTTCGATCATGTGTCCTTTTGATTTAAAGAAATTTAAGTACATTGAACGAATCTCTGATCCTGTCATGTATTTCATTTTGTTCACCTCTTTTAAAAATGAGTATAAAAAAAGCCCTTATTTGATATAAGGACGTATTGAACGCGGTACCACCTTAATTTTGTTTTTTAAGTAAACTAAAAAAACAACTCTTTGAAACAGATAACGGCGAAAACCGACAGACTTTAACTGTACTCCAGAAGTAGCTTTCGAGCATTGATTGTTAGGATTTATCTCAGCCAAGAAATCCCTCTCTGTGAAACGTTCAATTTTCTACTTTCTTCTATCAACATTTTGTTATTCGACTCTATTTTATCGATTTTATCAAGATGTTTCAAGCTTTTTTTATCCAATTTGATAAATTATTAAATTGAAAAGAAAGCTTATACACAAAAAAGAACTCTCTCGATTGAGAGAGTTCTTTTTTAAAATGGCATTCTATCGTGTAGGTAGTGTTGCCAACAATCCATTTGCTTACGATATTTTCTAGATTGTTTTTTAAATTGTTTTTGATAGTAACGAGGATCTTCATAATACATAAGTGTTGCCACTAAAGCCATTAAAAACATAACAAGTACAAGAATTTTCTTCATCATTTCACCTCAGTTCAAAGATTACAATCTTTAGTTTGAGTGATTTATGATTTTTTATGTTATCTATCTGCACAAAATTTAATCAATTAATCCATTAAATCATACGGTGTGATCCCTTCTAATCCTTCTTCATCTAGGTAATCAAATGGAATATCATGTTCTTTAAAATAATCAGCAAAAGGATTTTCCTTTATCGGTTTTGTTTGATTTAGTTGAAAGCGAAGTTTCAACGTCGTTTGACGTTCTTCTCCCTCATTTTTAACCCCCTTCTCAAGTGCTAAATACTCTCCAATGATAATTAAAGATTTTTTAGCCCGTGTAATGGCGGTATAAATCAACTTTTTTTGTAACATGACGTGATAGGCATGCGTAATCGGTAAAATAACAATCGGATACTCAGACCCTTGTGACTTATGAACCGACACGCAATAGGCATGCGTTAAATTTTGAAGATCGCCCTTTTTGTACGTCACTTCCTTAGTTTCAAAACAAGCAATTAACTTCTCTTCTTTATCATCATTTTCATTTTTATAAGAAATTCCAATGACTTCTCCAACATCCCCATTCATAATTCCTGTTTCCGGATGATTGGCTAATTGGAGTACCTTATCGCCAATTCGAAAAACCTTGGATCCAAATGTCATTTCTCGCTTATCATCTGCTGGTGGATTGAAAATATCCTGTAACATCACATTCAGATTGTCAATCCCACAATCCCCACGGTACATGGGAACTAAAATTTGAATATCACTTGCTGTATATCCTTTTTGAATGGCATTTAGAACAATTTGTTTTAGATAACTTGCAATCACCTGATGCCCACATTCAACATATAGACGATCCGGCTTTTTATCTTTAAGATCCGTTGGGAGATGATTATTTTTCACTGCATGTGCGAATGAAATAATGGACGAATCCTGCGCCTGTCGATGAACCGTTTCAAGCCGTGTCAGAGGAATCACACCACTTTCAATTAAATCTTTTAACACCTGCCCTGGTCCCACAGAAGGCAATTGATTATCATCACCGACAATAATCACTTGCGCACCCGTTGGAATGCTTTGAAATAATTGAAAGGCTAATAAGGTATCAAGCATGGAGCTTTCATCGATAATAATTAATTTATATTCCAGTTGAGCATATTCATCATGTTGAAAAACTCCATCTACTCCATACCCAAGTAAACGATGAATGGTAGATGACTTTAAGCCCGTTGTTTCACTCATTCGTTTAGCAGCTCGACCAGTAGGCGCTGCCAAAGCAATGGGATACTTTTTCTCACTTGTTGCATATTTAGACGGATCTAAATCCACATCGTGTAACATCGAATACGCCTTTAAAATACCTTGAACAACTGTTGTTTTTCCTGTTCCCGGGCCACCCGTGATAATGCTAACTGGTTCCTTTAACGCCATCAAAATCGCTTCTTCTTGTTCTTTTGAATAGGTAATAGCTAATTCTTTTTTTAATTCGTTTAAACATTGTGGCGCTTTCTCTTGATTTTCAACTTTAGACGTTAAAAGTCGCTCTATAGAATCAACAATCCCTTTTTCACTATTGACAAGCAACGGAATAAATAAAAAGTCCCCTTCGATATAAATTTTTTTCTTTTTAATCAGTTCATTAATTTGAGATTCAATTTGCGCAAAATCCAGAAGCTGGGTTGATTTTTGATTTAAATACTGTAAAGCACTTTGAAGCAACTGCTTTTGGTACACATACGTATGACCTTTTTGGATGGCAATTTGATCAATGACATAAAGCAAAGCCGCACGAATTCGACGTGGATCATCTAATGAGATCCCTAGACGTCTTGCAAGCTCATCTGCTTTCAAAAACCCAATCCCCTCAATATCATCAATTAAACGATACGGATTTTCATTGATAATTTCAAGGGCCTGATATTGATATTTTTTGAAAATTTTCATGACTAACTTAGGACTTAAATCATAGCCGTAAAGAGGAGCTAATATCTGTTCTGTCCCCTGTTGATCAATCAGTGTCGAATAAAGTTTATCTGCTAATTTTTTGGATAATTTGGGCACCTCATCAAGCGCCTGTCGATTACGTAAAATGACATCGATAGCATTATCACCTAATACATCCACAATCTTTTCAGCTGTTTTTTGTCCAATTCCTTCAAAAATATCACTACTCAAATAATGAACAAGCGAAGACTTCCCTTGCACATTAACCGAATCATAAGACGTGGCTTGATATTGCCAACCATAACGAGGATGTTCAATTAACTTCCCCTTAAAGCGGTATGTTTTATGTGAAACGAGTTTTGGAAAATAACCCGAAATCGTAATTTTCTCATATTTTTTATGCTCACTTAACCCTAGTTGATTCACTATCTTATCATCAACGGGTTTTAAAGCTTTTTGCATTAAATCTAAATCTTCACCATGTTCTAAGACAAGTAGCGTTCCAATTGAGAAGCCATTATCTTCATTAAAAAATATATAATCTAAAAAAACACCTTTAATGTATCCGGCTTCTCCCATCCTCACAAACTCCTCTCTTAGTATTGGCGAGCCTCTTTATCTTTATATGCAACTTCAATACGCCCTCCACCTAAACAAACCTCATCTAAATAAAAGACAGCCGCTTGCCCTGGCGTCACCGCACGAACAGGTTCTAGCATTTTAACGTTTAAGGTTTCATCATCAATCCAAGTCAATTCAACCGGAATATCAGGTTGACGATATCTAAATTTAGCCGTACAACGATAAGTTCCAACAAATCGCTCACTTGGAATCCAGTTAACATTTGAAACTAATGCTTCATCCGCATAAACGTATTCATGATCAAATCCTTGTCCGACTAGTAAAACATTATCTTTTAAATTCTTCCCAATTACGAACCAAGCATCCCCTTTTCCGCCGATTCCAAGACCTTTACGTTGTCCAATCGTATAATACATTAAACCGATATGCTCCCCCACAACTTCTCCCTCTAAAGTACGCATCTGTCCAGGTTGAGCGGGTAAGTAGTTTTGTAAAAACTGTGTAAAGTTACGTTCCCCAATAAAACAAACTCCCGTTGAATCCTTTTTCTTTGCCGTTGCTAGATCTAATTTCTCTGCAATCGCACGAACTTCAGATTTTTGCAATTCACCAACTGGGAATAACGTTTTACTTAGCTGGGCTTGTGTTAATTGACTCAAGAAATACGTTTGATCTTTATTATTATCAAGCCCACGTAACATTTGAACTTCACCCTCATGTGAAACACGTGCATAATGTCCCATCGCAATGTAATCACATCCAAGATTCATTGCATAATCTAAAAATGCCTTAAATTTCACTTCTTTATTACACATAATATCTGGATTTGGTGTACGTCCAGCACGATATTCATCTAAAAAGTACATGAAAACACGATCCCAATATTCTTGAACGAAATCGACGCGGTGTAGCTTAATTCCTAATTGATCGGCCACTGCTTTTGCATCATTATAGTCAACTTCTTGTGGGCACACCTCATCATTTAGCGTTGGGTTTCCTAAAACGTCAGCATTAGCTGCACTATCCCAGTTACGCATAAATACACCTTCTACTTCGTAACCTTGCTCTTTTAATAAATACGCTGCGACTGATGAATCCACACCACCAGACATCCCAACGATGACTTTTTTACCTTTATTTGCACTCATGTCTGAGACCTCCATTACAACATAATCAAAACATAAATCTTTACTACATAATCTTAAACCTCAGGAAGATACTTTTATTATCGCCCCTCCTTGATAAGATATATTCTTATATTATAAGCAAAAATAGCAAGATAAGCAAATCTATGTCTTATCTTGCCCTAAAAATAAACAAAAAGACAGGAGCTCCTGTCTTTTTGTTTATTTTAACGTTTTCCTTTATCGTAAGGTTCCCCAGCTGCCTTTGGTCCGACAATATTACGACTAAATACAACTAAAGCGACTAATGTCATCACATATGGTAACGCGTTATAAAACTCCATCGGAATTTCAAATGATTTTAACGTATCATTAATTAAAGCTAATTGCCCTAATGTTTTCATAAATCCAAAGAAGAACGAAGCGAATAATACGGTCCATGGATTCCATTTACCAAAAATTAAAGCTGCTAATGCTAAGAATCCAAGCCCTGCAACCGATCCGTTAAATTCTCCAGATGTGGTAACAATAATTAAAGCGCCTCCGATTCCCGATAGGAATCCAGATGCTAACACACCAAAATAACGCATTTTATAAACATTAATCCCCATTGAATCAGCTGCTTGTGGATGTTCTCCACACGCGCGCAGACGTAATCCAAAAGATGTTTTAAAGACAATATACCAAGTTAAAACTACTAATCCTAATACAATAAAAGTGGTTAAATACATCTTGCTAAAGAATAAAGGTCCAATAATAGGAATATCCGATAAGATTGGGGCATCAAAACGTGAGACACCTTTGAGGATACTAATATTTTGAGATCCTGTTAAAGTACGTGCTAAGAAAATAGTTAGCGCGGGTGCTAATAAGTTAATAGCAGTTCCTGAAATAACTTGATCGGCCTTAAGATTAATACTCGCATACGCATGTAATAAAGAGAATAAACATCCCGCTACTCCACCAAGTAAAATTCCAATCCAAATCGTTGAATCACTACCCTGATAAGCTTGATTGATATAAAATGCAGTCGTGAAAGCCCCAATGACCATTAAACCTTCTAATCCAATATTAACGACTCCACTGCGTTCACTAAATAATCCACCTAATGCTGTGACTAACATCGGTGCTGTAAACGCAAGAGCATACGGCATCATTGCCACAATAAATTCCCACATTATTTAACACCTCCATCTTTTCTCTTCGGTGCTACTTTTTTAAAGAAACTTTGAATTAATAAAGCAATCGCTGAGAAGTAAATAATTGTTGAAATAATAATATCAATTAACTCTTTTGGGACAGCTGTCATTGCTTGCATGAATTCTCCTCCTACCTTCATAAATCCAAATAAGAAAGCAGATAAGAAGACACCAATTGGTGTATTTAATCCAAGTAACGCAACGGCAATTCCATCAAATCCTTGCGTTGGTAAAACACCAATTTTAACATGATTCGTATAACCAACATAATAGGTCGCTCCTGCAAGACCTGCTAAACATCCGGCAATAATCATTGAAAGAATGATATTACGTTTAACTTTCATCCCTGCGTAATGTGCCGCATCTGGATTAAATCCAACAGCCTTTAATTCATATCCAAACGTCGTTTTATCTAAAATTAACCAAACAACAAGGCAAGCCAAAATCGCTAAAATAAATCCAATATTGATCGATGAACCATCAAAAAGTGATGTCATCCAAGCCGTTTTTAATGATGCTGTCTCACTAATGGTTGCAGATTCTGTGCTATATTTTCCTGGAATAAATGTCGTTACGCCATATTGAACCATCCAAAGTGCAATATAATTCATCATAATTGATGTCACAACTTCGTGAATTTTAAATTTTGCTTTTAATAAACCTGGGATAATCGCCCAAACTCCACCTGCTAACATCGCGACTAACACCACCACTGGTAGATGAATAAAACGAGGTAAATCAAGGATAATCCCACAGTAAACCGCTGCAAAACCACCGACTAACATTTGACCTGAAACCCCAATATTAAATAATCCAGTTCTAAAGGCAAATGCCACTGATAATCCCGTTAAAACTAATGGTGTCATCTGCAATAAAGTATTTCCAAACTGTTTTAAGTTTCCACTCATGATGCCTTTAAATCCACCTTGGAATAAATACGAAAATCCTTCTGCTGGGTTATACCCTAAACATAATAAAACAATAAATCCAATGATGAAGCCAAGAATAACAGAAGCAAAAGGTGCCAATTTTTTTTGAACATTGTCATCCGCTAGACTAAAATTAATCTTTTTCATTATTCCTCACCTCTTTGTTTACCTGCACCGGCCATTAATAATCCAATTTCTTTTTCATTTGTGTTGGCTGTTTCTAAAATCGCAACAATTTCACCTTCATAAATAACAGCGACGCGATCTGAAACATTTAAAATTTCATCAAGTTCTAACGAGATAAGTAAAACGCCACGTCCTTTGTCACGTTCTGCAATTAATTCTCGATGAACATATTCAATAGCTCCTACATCGAGACCACGAGTCGGTTGTGCTGCGATTAACAACTTCGGTGAACGAACTACTTCACGTGCAATAATTGCCTTTTGTTGATTCCCACCTGACATACTACGTGTAATAGTGGTGCTACCCTGTCCACTGCGAACATCGAATCGTTCAATTAACTGCTCTGACTGTTCACGAATAGCTTGTCGGTTTAGGAAGCCACCTTTACTAAATGAGGGCTGATAATAGGTTTGTAAAATAAAGTTATCTTCTAATGAATAATCTAAAACTAATCCATGCTTATGACGATCCTCTGGGATGTGCCCAATTCCTGCCTCAGTACGTTTTCGAACTGGTAATTTACTAATATCATTTCCAGCTAATTTCACTATTCCTGAATCAGCAGGTTTTAATCCTGTAATAGCTTCGATTAATTCACTTTGACCATTTCCTTCAATTCCAGCAACACCTAAAATTTCACCTTCATGGACCGTCAAAGATAAATTTTTAAGTGCTGAAACGCCACGATTGTTTTTAACCGTTAGATTTTCAACTTGTAAAACAGGGGCTCCAACTTTAGCCGCGTCTTTATCTAGTTTAAACGTTACTTGACGCCCAACCATTAAATCAGCCAATTCTTGCTCTGAAGTATCAGCCACTACGACTGTTCCAATCCCTTTTCCTTTTCGGATAATGGTACAATGCTTCGCCACTGCTTTAATTTCTTTCAATTTATGTGTAATCACAATAATAGATTTACCTTCAGCGGTTAACTGACGCATAATTTCCATTAAATGTTCAATTTCTTGTGGTGTTAAAACAGCTGTTGGCTCATCAAAAATTAAAATTTCAGCATTTCGATATAACATTTTTAAAATTTCAACACGTTGTTGCATTCCAACTGAAATATCTTCAATTTTAGCATATGGGTCAACATGTAAGTTATAACGTTCTGATAATTCAGCTACACGTTTAGCTGCCTTTTTGATATTGATACGCCCACCAAATAGCTTCGGTTCATTACCTAGAACGATATTTTCGGTAACCGTAAAATTATGAACTAACTTAAAATGCTGATGGACCATCCCAATTCCTAACTCAGTTGCGACATTTGGGTCTGTAATCTTAACTTCTTTTCCGCGAACTTTAATACATCCTTCTTCTGGCTTATATAGTCCAAATAGAACACTCATCAGTGTTGATTTACCAGCGCCATTTTCTCCTAAAAGGGCATGAATTTCTCCTGGTTCAACTTGCAGTGTAATATTATCATTGGCTTTAATCCCTGGAAATTCTTTTGTGATGTTCAACATTTCAATCACGTATTCCATGATTTAACCCCTTTCTTTTTTATGATAACGTATCCAATGTCGGTGATAATGAACTCCATGGTATACTCTCTTACTTAGTATGTGTTAAATCCTATTCTTATTATTTACTTTAAAAAAAGTACGCCTGTGAACAGGCGTACTTCGTTTAACAAACAATCAATAGTATTTAAATGAATTATTTAAAGTTAATATTGCTTGCGTCATATCCTAATTCTGCTAACATTAATTCTAATTCTTCTGCAGAAGTTGGAGCAACTACTGTACCTGCTTTGATAGCTTCGAATACTTCATTTGTTTTGGTAGTTGTATCTTCTGTTAAGTTTGGATTCACTTCAGGTAATCCAATTCCATTTGTTTTAGCATCCATTGTGATGACTTGCCCACCTGGGAAGTTTCCATTTACAAATGCATCAATGTTTTCATAAGCTGCATTATCAATACGTTTGATGGCAGAAGTTAAGATAACAGATTTACCATTTGACATGACACCTTCTTCATATTGGTCTACGTCAACTCCAATCACATAAACTTCTTCACCAGCTTCTGCACGAGTTTTAGCTTCATTGATAACACCATTTCCAACTCCACCAGCTGCTACGAACACAATATCGATTCCTTTATCGTACATTCCACCAGCTTGCGCTTGTCCACCTTGAACATCAGTGAATGTTCCATTGTATAAATAATCAGCTACTTCAACTTCTAATCCATAAGTAGCATTCGCGTAAGCAACACCTGCTACATATCCGAATCCGAATTTTTCAACAGCAGGAATTTTCATTCCTCCAATGAATCCAACTTTTCCTGTTTGTGTTTGTAAAGCGGCTGCAACACCTGCTAAGAATCCAGCTTCTTGCTCAGCAAAGTAAATCGCAACTGTATTTTCAGCCATCTCAGCCGGTTGTCCATCTAAAATGATGAATTTTGTATCTGGGTTTGCAACTTGTAATTCGTTGATTGCTTCTTCAAATTTGAATCCAGGAGCAACAATAATTTGATTTCCTGACATGATTAAATTATCTGCTGCACTTAAGTAGTCTTCTTTCGCTTCCCCACCTGGTTGAACATATTTCACTTCAACACCTGTGTGATCAGCTGCATATTGTTGGATTCCAGCCCAAGTTCCTTGGTTAAATGATTTGTCATCAATGGTTCCTGAGTCTGTCATCATCCCAACTTTTACAGTCGTTTGATTTCCAGTTTGAGGTGTTTCAGTTTTTGCTTCTTCTGCTCCTCCACAAGCAGTTAGTCCAACTGTAGCACACATTGCAACAGCAAACATAGAAAGTAATTTTTTCATTTGTATGGCCTCCTCATATTTTATACATCTTAAGTTTAACAGAAAAGCTATTTAATGTAAATATTTTGTCGCTTTTTGTTAAGTATAAATTGTATTAAAAGACCAAATATTACTTTTCTTTTTTAAAACTACGATTAAGTTTTAAGTTGATTGCATTGAATATGTTTTTAAAATGATTCCTCCCAATCTAAAAATAGGCGCCTAACATAAAAGCTTTTAAAGAAGGAATAATCTTTCTTTAAAAGCTTTTATAAATGATCTAATTATAATTTATTAGGCTAGCATCATATTGATACTCAGCTAAAAAGGCTGTTAATTCTTCAGCTGTCTTAGGAACACTTAACTGATCATTTTTCATCAAGTTAAGTGCTGCTTCTATTTTTTCTAATGTCTCAGTTGTTAAATTAGGATTTTCTAAAGGAATCCCAACTCCATTTGCTTTTGCATCCATAATGATCACCTCTCCACCACGAAATTCACTTTGACCAATATCATCCAATGCATCATAAGCCGCATTATCAATTCGCTTAATCGCAGAAGTTAGGATAACTGATTGGTCATCTCCTAATTTTCCCTCCTCATATTGATCAATATCAACCCCAATTACATACACCTCTTCCTGATTCTCAGTACGTGCTTTGGCCTCATTAATCACACCATTTCCAACGGCAGCTGCCGCTGAGAAGATAATATCCACCCCTTTATCGTACATGCCTCCGGCCATCATTTGCCCACCTTGTACATCATAAAAGGTCCCTTGAAATTGATAATCAGTCACTATCGTCTTCGTTCCATACAATTGATTAGCATAAGCAACACCCGCTACATAGCCTCTTCCAAATTTTTCAACAGCTGGTATTTTCATTCCACCTATAAAAGCAACTTTTTCTGTTTTAGATTGAAGAGCTGCCGCCATTCCAACTAAAAATCCAGCTTCATTTTCTGCAAAATAGATAGACATTGTATTAGGACTTTCTACAGATGGTTGCCCATCTAATAAAACAAATTTAACTTCTGGATTTTCTTGTTGTAATTTCGTAATCGCCTCTTCAAATTTAAATCCTGGTGCAATGACAATGTTACTACCTGCCATGATTAAATTATCACCTGATGTGACATAATCTTCCGTTGTTTCGCCTGACGGTTGAACAAACTGTGCCTTTACGCCTTCATGATCCTCAACGTAACGTTGGATTCCTTCCCACGTTCCTTGATTAAACGACTTATCATCGATGCTTCCCGAGTCAATCAACATTCCAATTTTTAACGCTTCTTCACTCTTTGATGAATTGTTACAAGCGACTAATACAAAGCTAAGTATTAAAAAAAATAGAATGCTTATACTATTTTTTTTCATAGTTGAACCTCCTTTTATGACATTTTTTTATCTTCTTTTATTATTCATCAAATTCACTGACTTATTACTTATTTTCCACAAACATCAAAAAAAGAGGGGATATCAATCTTCCTCTTTTTTTAAATTATTGAGTTAAATCAGTTGAAACGACAATTTCTCCCGAGATAATTTTTTCCTGATAGTCCTGAACGATACTAACAGTATTCCCTTCTAACTGCTCATTTTCTAAGGTCACCCTAACGCCCCCGTTTTCAAGCCCTAAAATGAGCTGATTTCCAAGCGTAAATTCTTGTGTTAACCACCCATTTAAAAGATTAGAAACTGCGACGTCAACATTTTTCAAAACGGATGTTAATACCACTGAGTTTCCATTTGAAAGACGACCTTCTTCTAATAAATCGATGACTGAATTTATCACCCATACAGGACGATGATTTTGTGTATACTGTTTCGCCACTTCAATGACATCATGTTGTAAAGAACCTACCCTCTCGAATACAATATCATGATGATCATCATACAAGCTTTTAACGACCTGCTTTAAATCAACTGTTGAAATTGATTTTAAAATATATTTTTCTGTTACTTCAATATCAGAACGAACGGCTTTAGCACCTGCTATAAATCCACAACCATATTTGTTCTCTACTGATGAATCATCTGCATAGCCTAAATAAGCAATCTTATTGGTATTCGTTTGTAAAGCAGCTATGACTCCTGCTAAAAAGGCTGCAGATTCTTCATGAAATTTAACTCCAAATACATTTGATGACTTCGTGTAATAGTCAAAGGTTAAAAAAACAATATCCGGATAATTATTGATGATGGTTTCAAGTTCTTTCTCATATGTTGAATTCGGTATTAAAATCAATTGCGCCCCACTTGCAATTAATTGATTCACCGTATTTAAATAACTATTTGCATTATTTTCTTTGGGTGTTTCCACTTCAAATTTAATTTCAGGATATTCCCTATTCAATTCCTTACTTATCTTTTGAAGTAATTCACGATTTAAATCTTGATGGGGATCATCTACTAAGCCAACTTTCAATTTCGTCGCCACTTCAACCACTTGGCGTGTCATAGGTTGTTGATCCTCTTGTTCTTCGCTAACCGTCTCAATTGAAATAGGCTGTAGTAATTTAATACTGCTCGTCTCCTCTTCACCTGTTTGAAATGTACCTAGACTCTGATTGAATGGTTGACATCCCGTACAAAGCAAAAGACTCATTGCAAAGGTTGCAATCGCCACTCGCTTTTGATTAAGCCCCATTTATAAAACCCCTTTCATCAGCACTCTTTTATTTTATCACATCTCTTATGTCTAATTAAATCATATTTTGTATCATATGCTTTCCCCTGACATAAAAATGTCAACTCGGCGCTTTTACGATGAAACTATTTCAAATTCGACATTAATTCTTGACACTGCCCCTCTGACATCAAGACCTCACGTGGCTTACTTCCTTCACTTGGACCAATTAATCCTGCCGATTCTAAATCATCCACAATTCTAGCTGCACGATTATATCCAATACGGAAACGTCTTTGTAAGAGCGAAGCTGAAACTTTTTTACTTTCAATAATATAAGATAACACTTCTCTCATCAGTGGATCTTCCATCGTATTGCTTTCACTTTGCCCTTGTTCTAAATTTTCTAAGAAATCTTGTTTAATCTCCTCATGTTGGACTTGATTCTTAATAAACTCTACAATTCGAACAACTTCTTCATCCGAAATAAACGCACCTTGCACACGCGTTGGATTTGAAGCTCCCATTGGTAAAAATAACATATCCCCTTTTCCGAGTAACTTCTCCGCTCCTGGCATATCAATAATCGTACGTGAATCGACAGCCGATGAAACACCGAACGCAATACGAGATGGGATATTCGCCTTAATAACTCCGGTAATGACATCTACTGAAGGTCGTTGTGTTGCGATAATCAAATGAATTCCAGCAGCACGTGCCATTTGAGTTAATCGCATAATACACTCCTCTACTTCTTTTGACGCAACCATCATTAAATCCGCTAACTCGTCAATAATTACCACAACAAATGGTAAAACCGTCTTTTTAATTTCATTCGTCTCATTTTGATGACGAACATAATCATTATAACCTTCAATATTACGAGTTCCACTCTCACTGAACAATTCATAGCGATATTCCATTTCCGTCACCACTTTTTTTAACGCAAGAGACGCAAGGCGTGGATCCGTCACAACTGGTGCTAATAAATGTGGAACCCCATTGTAACCATTTAACTCTACCTTTTTCGGGTCAATCATTAACATCTTCACTTCATTCGGAGTCGCACGCATTAAGATACTACAAATAATTGTATTAATACAAACTGACTTTCCTGAACCTGTTGCGCCTGCTACAAGTAAGTGAGGCATTTTATTTAATGGTGAATACACTGTTTTTCCCGAGATATCTCGTCCGAGAACCATTAAAAGTTTTTCTGATTGCTGTTTTTGCGGAACTTCCTTTACAATCTCCTTAAATGTCACTAGCGTTTGTTTAGGATTTGGAACTTCAATCCCAATAGCAGACTTTCCTGGAATAGGAGCCTCGATTCGAATCCCTTTCGCCGCAAGTGCTAAGGCGATATCATCGGTTAAGCCAATAATTTTACTAACTTTTACACCGACATTTGGTAAAATTTCAAATCGTGTGACAGCAGGTCCGATATGAACTTCTTGAACTTTTGCCTTCACATCAAAATTCTTAAATGTGTCTTCAAGTTTTCTGGCTTGTGCTTTTGCACTAACCAGCATCCGTTGCGAATTATTAGTTTGTTGATAATCTACAAGCAAATCTAATGGAGGTAGGGTGTAATTCTCATCACTCATAAACGTTTCAATCGTTGAATGAGGTTCTACTTTTTCCTGTTTTATTTTTTCAGCAAAATCACTAATTTTAAACTCGAGTTCTTCCTCCCCTTCCTCTTGCAATTCAACCTCTTGATCAAACGTTGTAATGGTTACCTCATCATTCTCAAAATCAAAAATAGGAGTGGTTGTGTCGATCATCGCATTCAACTCTTCTGCCTCTTCTTCTATCTCTTCCTGATCGGATCTCTTTTTCACCTTAGGTTTAGTTGCTTTTTTTACTTTTTTCATTCTTTTTTCTCGATACTCAAGTCTAGATAGTTTGATTCCTTCATATACATCTTTAAATGTTAAATTAAAGACGAGTAATGTTCCATAACAAAGAATAACTAAAGATAAAATATATAATCCAATTGCTGTCATTAATGGAACGAAAATCCCATAAATTACAGATCCAATGAATCCGCCACCTACTGTAAAGGTCGTATTTAAGACATCATTATTCCAATAATAATTAACCATCCCGGAAAGCAACGGTGTATTGTGTGCATTAAATTCACGATAAACCGGGAGATGACTAAATGAAATAAAAGCAATAAACATTAAATAGTAACCAATTTGACGCGTCGTAAAAAACGTCGGAACTTTTCGACTAAAAATCATTTTACCACCATTGATAATCATCGCCAGAGCCACTACCCAAAAAAACTCACCAAAAACAAATAAGAAAATTCGCTTCAAAAAAGTTCCGATAATTCCAAGTTGACCTAGAGTTAAAATAGATAATAAGATTAAGCCAATTCCAATTAACTCAATATATAAATCCGTAACAAACGTTTGTTTTTTTTGTTTCACTTTCTTTTTTTGTGCCATAATAATCCCTCTATTACTTCATAATCGTACTTTACTTATTATCTCATAAAATCCCTAATTTTCCATTAATATCTGACGTTCTTTTTTTAGAAATCTTGAACTAAGTCAAAAACAGCTGCCGTTTGGCAGCTGTTCAATTGGATTATAAATTAAATTCTTCTACAATTGGAATAATAATGGGTTTACGTTTTGTCTTGTTAAACAATAACTTCCCAATTTTATCACGTAATTCTTGACGTAATCCTTGCCAGTTTACATATTGTTCTGTCACAAATTGACCAATAATATTTCGAACCAACTCATCAAGTGCCGCATATAACTCTTCATTACCTTTTTCGTAAACAAATCCTTTACTCACAATTTGTGGTCCTGCGACAATTTCTTTTGTATTTTTATTTAAATTAGCAATCACCACAATAATTCCATCATTGGCCATTAATTGACGATCACGTAAGACCACACTTCCGATATCACCCACGCCCAATCCATCAACTAATACTTGATCAATTTGAATATGTTCCGTATGATTAACTAATTCACCTTGTTGAAATTCAACCACATCACCATTATCTAACAAAATAACATTTTCTGTATTATATCCCATTTTCTCAGCAATTTTAGCATGAGCGACTAAATTACGATATTCTCCAATAACAGGCATAATGTATTGTGGTTTTAATAAGTTCATCATTAATTTCAAATCTTCACTACTTGCGTGAGAAGAAGGTAATAAATTTTTATTAATCGCAACCACACTTGCCCCTGTACGGTATAATAAATCTAGTGTGCGAGCTGCTTTAATTTCATTTCCTGGAATAGGAGCAGTTGCCACAATAACCGTATCACTTTTTTCAATATGAATTAAACGATCCTGATGTTTTGCCATGCGAATCAAGGCATTAAATGGTTCGTAGCGATTTCCAGTTGCTAAAACAACAAGATTAGACAGATTATTATCATTTTTTTCATCGATATACAGTAAATTCATGAGCGCAGATTTCGGAATTCGCAAATAACCAAGTTTAACCGAAATATCAACAATACGTTGCATCTTACGTCCAATAATGGCAATCTTACGTCCATTTTGAATCGCTAAATCAATCACTAATTGAATACGATGTAAATCCGATGAATAAAGCGAACAAATAATGCGCCCCTCAGCACGTGAAAAAGCTTCTTCTAATTCATAAGTTAAAGAACTGCCTGTACTTGTATGCCCTGATTTTTCGGCATTGATACTCTCCGATAATAAACAAAGAACACCTTCCTTTGAAATTTCAGAAATACGTGCATAATTAGTTTGATAACGCCCCTTAGCACTTTGATCGAATGTAAAATCAGACGTATATACAATCACTCCATCTGTTGTATGAATACAAATCGCAACAGAATCTGGAATGCTGTGAGTTGTTTTGAAGAATGTGACTTTTATATCTCCAAAAAATAGCTCGTTATTTTCTCGAATTTTATATAATTTATAGTTTTTAAAATCAAGTCCATTTTCACTAAGTGAATCTTCTACTAATGCCATCGTTAAGCGTGTCCCATAAATTGGAACATTAATCAAACTCAATAATTGAGGTAAGGCCCCGATGTGATCTTCATGCCCATGTGATAAGAAAATCCCTTGTACACGTGACACATTCTCTTTTAAATAAGTAAAATCTGGAATTACCGCATCAACACCCAGCAAATCTTCAGTTGGATATTTCAACCCTGCATCTAAAACAAATATTTTATCATTTACTTCTACCACATATAAATTTTTTCCGTTTTCATCTAATCCGCCTAATGCAAATACTTTGATTTTTTGTTCAACTACTGATGACACATTTTTATCGCTATCAAAACTGCTATCACTTGATAACAGGTTACATTTTTGACAACGATTCACCTCCTTTATATCTTGAATTAACGTTAAAGCATTTCGTTGTAACGGACGTTTTTTTGCTTTTAACTTTTAAATAAATGGTTTTAAATCACAATCCTGTCCTCTTCTCATGGGACTTCAAATGTACAATTCCTTCTAAAGTACGTTTACTTATTTTGAAGATGCTTAATGTTATTTTTGAATTACTTTCCTAAACGTCAATATCAATAGGTTTTGTTCTCAATCTTAAATTAGTTCTATTTCTTCGAACAATATCCTACCCTCAAAATTAAAATAAATAAAAATGATTCATAAAAATTAAAAAACATGGCATCCCATCAATAAACTTAAAATTTGAGAAAAAGACCTAATCCTTATTACTCTTTACATTCTTGTAAGATAATAAGTCTGTCAAATTCTCTCAATTATCATTTAAAAGAAACTGCGTAATCTCTATATTCATTATAGTACACAACGCAAGATAATGACAAGTATATCCTTCTTTTTTATTTAACATTCGCTTTTTTCCTCTTTAAAATACGAAAAAACGTCTGTCACACTTCAAACAGACGTTTTGATTCTTATTCATCTATCAAATCTTTGATTTCATTAAATAAATCTAATGCCTCAAACTGATCCATCTCTACAAGGGGTAAACGAAGTGATCCGACATCCATTCCCATTTGATTTAAAATCGCTTTGATTGGAATCGGATTCGTGGTACTAAACAATCCTTTATAAAGTGGCATTAATTTATTTTGTAAAGCTTCCGCCTCTTCTAATTTTCCTTCTTTAAATAATTTATAGATTTGATTCATTTGTAACCCTGCTACATGTGAAGCAACTGAAACAACCCCAGCTCCTCCAAGTTTTAATGCTTCTAAATAATTAGAATCGTCGCCACTATATAAGGCAAAATCGGAAGGCATTACTTCTTTAAGTTGTTTTAATAATGTTAAGTCACCGCTTGAATCTTTAATTCCGACAACATTTTTAAGTTGTGCTAACTCCAAAATGGTTTCTAAATCTAAACTAACCCCCGTACGCGATGGAATATTGTATAAAATAATAGGTAAATCTGTTGAATTTGCCACTTCTTTATAATGCGTTAATAAGCCAATTTTATTTGGTTTATTATAATATGGAGTAACCACCAAAACACCATCAGCACCAATTTCTTCTGCTAATTTAACATTATGAATCGTTGTTTTCGTATTATTAGTTCCAACACCACAAATAATAGGGACACTTCCGCCTGCAAAATCAACTGCTGTTTCCCAAATACGCAAACGTTCAATTGCTGTTAATGTTGGGGCTTCCCCTGTTGTCCCTGTAATGACTAGACTGGTTGATCCGTGTTTTAATAAATGAATAATCAGTTTTCTTAAGCTACCAACATTGAGCTGATTATATTCATCAAAAGGTGTAACCATTGCCGTAATAACCGGACCAAAACTATTCATTCTTCTCACATCCTTCTCATTAAGTTAAGTTACAGTGCAAGAAATTAAGAGTATCCTCAAGTTTCATTGCACTCACATAGTATGTTTCTTCTTTAGGCGAACGTTGTTGATTAATCAAACTGACTCGCACATAATTTTCCTCTTTTTGATAACTAATTTTATTTTCTGTTAAGTAGTCTTCTACGACTTTCTCATCTTGACTGGAAGCATACCAATAAAGTCCGTGTTTAGTAAGTGGCTGACAATTAATAGGAGTGGTCACCCCTACTAATTCATAGCGAGTATAACCCGTTTTATAAGCTAGACTAATACTACTAATTTCCTCTTCTACGACATAAGTTCCAATATGATCGGCTGTTGTTGATCGAAGTCGAAGTTTAACATGATTTTGTTTAGCAAGTTCAACTGCCTTTAAATGAATAACCTTAGCACCTCTAGCCGCTAATGCAATTAAGTTATCATAACTTATTTTCTCTAATACCCTTGCATTTTTAACTAATTTTGGATCAGCAGTCATAACACCTTCAACATCTGAATAAATATCAACATAAACGGCATGGAGGGCTGCTCCGAGTGCAACGGCTGACGTATCACTTCCACCTCGACCAAGCGTTGTGATTTCATTTTCTGATGTGGTTCCGACAAATCCTGGTACAACCACTACTTGATACTCTTTTAATTGACTTAACAAATAATCCGTTTCAACCTTTTCAATATTTGCATTACTAAAATTTCGGTCTGTTTTAATTCCAACCTCATTTGGTGCTAAGGCACAAGCCTTCAAGCCTTCTTGTTGTAAAAAATCAGACATCACAATACTTGAAATTACTTCACCACAAGAGATAAGACGATCACTTTCCTTTTTACTTAGATGATAAGCAACGAGTGATTTTAACGTATCTGTCGCGTAGGGGGCTCCAACTCGCCCCATAGCTGACACGACAACAACTACTCTATATCCAGCATTTACTTCCCGTCTAATATGTTTAAATGCCTCATATCTTGTTTTTTCATCACAAACTGAAGTTCCACCAAACTTTAAAACCACGATATCCATTTCAATCACCTAACAATCCATGACGATGCATATAATAAGCAATTTGAACACTATTTAGAGCTGCTCCTTTTAGAATGTTATCCGCAACAATCCAAAGATGAATCACATCGTCTTCAAATAAATCCTTCCGTATTCTTCCTACATAAACATCATCGTGATGCGCTAAATAATAAGCCATCGGATATTTTTGAGATTCAATCTCATCATAAAGGACGACATCCGATGAGTTTTTGAATAAATCCATAATTTCTTGGCGATTTTGAACGGGACCTTTTAGCTTCACAGTCGCACAAACACTATGTCCATATCGCACGGGAACCCTAGCACACGTTGCATTGACCTTAAGACTTGAATCGCTTAAAATTTTTCGTGTTTCATTAATCATCTTAATTTCTTCTTTGGTGTATCCATTCTCCATAAACACATCAATCTGGGGAATAACATTGTGTGCCATTTGATAATGAACTTTATCTGATCGGGTCGGTAAAATTTGTGGAACATAATCATCTTGTTCCAACTCTTGATTATATTCATATAACGCTTTGGCTCCCGCACCTGAAATCGCCTGATAAGTTGCTACATTGACCGATTCAATGCCGTAAACATCCATTAAAGGTTTTAAAGCAACCACTAATTGAATCGTTGAACAATTTGGATTAGCAATTAACTTCATTTCATGAGTTAAAACGTCTGCATTTACCTCGGGAACCACGAGTGGAATATCTTGATGCATTCTAAATGCACTTGTATTATCAATGACGACAGCACCTTTAGAAACCGCAATCGGTGCAAATTTTTCTGACACACTTCCTCCAGCACTAAAAAAAGCAAGATCGATTCCATCGAAAGAATTTTCCGTCAATTCTTCAATGATGAGGGGTTGCCCTTTAAATACCATGCTTTTCCCAGCCGAACGGCTTGATGCCAATAACTTTAATGAAGTCACCGGAATAGGATAACGTTCTAATGTTTCAACCATACTTTTTCCAACTTCACCACTTGCGCCTACAATCGCAACCGAATATCCGTATCGGTTCATTCTTTATCTCCCCTTTTTATCAGCAGTCGCAATATAATTGGTTAAAAAGCGGAAAAGATAATAAGCTGCTGTTTTAGGAGCAACAATACTTGGAAGCGATCCAGCCAATTCTGCCTGTATTCCGATTTGTTTTGCATAATCAAAGTCGACTCCACCTGGTTTACTACTTACATCAATAATATAGCAATCTTTTGGAACATAATTTAAAGCTTCTTCATCTAACACCATAGCTGGAACAGTATTTACAATCACATCATAATGTTGCAAATCTTCAACCATTAAATCAATATGAATAGGCGTTAATCCCATTTCAAACAATCTCGCCTCGTCTTTTTTCTTTCTAAAGGTCACGGTGACATGCGCACCTAACGCTTTCAAATCTCTGGCAATGGTTTGACCTGTTCTACCTGCCCCAATCACTAATATTTCAGCTTGATGAATCGTTATTTCTGTGTTTTTAATAATATTAAAAATAACGCCTTCTGCTGTTGGAATAGAATTATAAATAGCCACTTCATCATAGTCAAAAATTACTTCACATTTTCTAGGGACAACTTGAAGCAATTCAACTAATTTCGGGTATTTAATTGGGGTTAAAATGGTACAATCTTCGGGTAAACTCAAGAGCACTTCTTCACTTAATCGCAAATTGGTATTTGCAATTTTCCCACTTGCACTAATTCCTCCAAACGGCAAAATAAAATAACGAGTTTGCTTTAAAATATTAAAATCAAAACTCAATGATTCC
This sequence comes from Turicibacter sanguinis, assembly GCF_013046825.1. Lineage (NCBI taxonomy): Bacteria > Bacillati > Bacillota > Erysipelotrichia > Erysipelotrichales > Turicibacteraceae > Turicibacter > Turicibacter sanguinis. The sequence continues at coordinate 2,706,689 of NZ_CP053187.1, forward strand.
GGATGATACTCAACTAAATCAAGTCCACTTTCTCGAATAAAACCAGTTAAGTAATTCATTCGCTTATCATTATTAATAATTAAAATCATTATCTATCACCTACCTCAAGTTTTCTTACGTTGTATTTTATGACTTTTAACCCCTAGTGGTGACAGTAATCGAGGTTCTTCTCTACTTATTGCTTTCAAAGAAAAAGAGCCTAATTTTAAAAATTAGACTCTTTTTTTCACCTTTTATTTTGTACATTCTGGACGAGTTCCCGCTACCATTTCATCAACTGTTTTAAATTGATACCCTTTTTCTTTTAACTGATTAATCATTGGCTCTAAAGCAATGACCGTTTCAGGTTTAGGATGCATTAAGATTAAGGTCCCAGGTTCAACCTTACTCATCACACGATTAATCATTTGATCAGCACTTCCTCCCATCCAATCAATGGTATCTGCTGTCCAAAGAATAGTATACATCGATTGATCCGCTGCAGCCTTTAGGGTTCGATCATTAAACTCACCACCAGGAGGGGCAAAATAAACAATTGGTTCATTGATAATTGATGATAACACGTCATTCGTTTTCGTGATTTCTTCTACATATTGCTCATATGTATATCCTCCCCATTTTGAGGGATGAGAATACGAATGATTTCCAATTAAATGTCCATCTGTATATAATTTAGAAACCTGATTTTTATGTTTTTCAGCATAACGACCTTCAACAAAGAAGTTTGCTTTTACCCCTAGTCGATCCAAAATCGTAATCATTTTATCTAGTTCCTCTTCACCCCAAGCTACATTTATTAATAAAGAAACATAATTTCCTTCTTCATTTCCTTTGTAAATGGGTTCATTTCTAAAATCTTCTGGACTATTTTGATAAGGGATACTTTTACACATTAGTAAAGATTCATCAAAACTTCCATTTAATAACATATTATTATAAGATAATTCATAATCTATCTCTGCTCCCATCAATCCCGGAACAAATTTAAACACAGAATCTTTTCGTGGTTCAACCGGATCTTGACGGTGATTTTGCATGTAATCCATCAATTGAATGGAAATTTCATCATTCATATTGGCAACGGGGGATGATTTTTGAAAAAAATTCAAACTAATCACAATGCTAACATACCCTACGATGGCGAGTAAGGTTACGATATTTTGTTTCATTTTCTGACACCTCTAATTTTATGACAAGTATTTAACATAAATCTTTTACATTTTACCCAAAATAAAGTTAACCTATACTCAAATTATTTTTTCACATTCTTAAAAATACCTTAAAAAATAAAAAAAGTCCTATTGTATCCCCTACAATAGGACTTTTTGATTAAGCTTGCTCTGCCGCTTGTTCTTTCATTGCTTCTTTACGTGATAAGTTAACACGACCACGCTCATCCACTTCTGTTACTTTAACTAAGATTTCATCACCAATAGCTACAACATCTTCTGTTTTAGCAACACGTTCTTCAGCCAATTGAGAGATATGAACTAATCCATCTTGTCCTGGGAAAATTTCAACAAAGGCACCGAATTTTTCGATTCGTACCACCTTACCTAAATAAATTTTACCGACTTCAACTTCACGAACAATATCTTCAATCATTGCAACGGCTTGATTAATGTTTTGTGAGTTGTCATGTAAGATGTAAACTGTTCCATCTTGCTCAATATCAATTTTAACACCTGTTTTATCAATAATTTCATTGATTTGTTTTCCACCAGGGCCGATGACATCGCGGATTTTATCAACTTTAATTGTAATGACTTTAATTTTTGGTGCAAATGCAGATAGTTCTTCACGCGTTTCAGAAATAGTCCCTAACATATGGTTAAGAATTTGCATACGTCCAACTTTTGCCTGTTGTAAGGCTTCTTCTAAAATTTGACGATTTAACCCTTCAATTTTAATATCCATTTGAAGAGCTGTTACCCCTTTAGCTGTTCCAGCCACTTTAAAGTCCATATCTCCTAAATGATCTTCCATTCCTTGAATATCAGTTAAAACGGTGTAATTTTCACCTTTTTTAACTAATCCCATCGCAATCCCAGCAACTGGTGCTTTAATCGGAACTCCAGCTGCCATTAAGGCCATTGTGGAAGCACAAATTGAAGCTTGTGATGTCGATCCATTTGATTCTAAGACTTCTGATACTAAACGAACTGTATATGGGAAGTCTTTTTCAGAAGGCATGACTTGTTTTAATGCGCGCTCTCCTAAGGCACCATGTCCAATCTCTCGACGACCTGGTGCCCCGTAACGCCCTGTCTCTCCTACAGAGAATGGAGGGAAATTATAATGGTGCATAAAACGTTTTGTTTCTTCTACTTCTAATCCATCTAACATTTGATGCTCATTTAAGGCACCTAATGTACAAACTGATAAAGCTTGCGTTTGTCCACGTGTAAACAACGCTGATCCATGTGTACGTGGTAATAAATCAACACGTGAAGATAATGGACGAATTTCATCAATCTTACGACCATCTGGACGTACTTTTTCATCAGTAATTAAGCGACGGACTTCTTCTTTTACAATTTTATTTAAAACTTCTTTTACTTGCTTTAATTCTTTGTCACTTGCTTCTTCTGATTCGAATACGTCTAAAACACGTGCATTAACGGCGTCAATTGCTTCTTGGCGCGCATGTTTTTCAACGACTTGAATCGCGGCTAGCATGTCTGCTTCTGCCATTTCACGAACACGTGCATTAATCGTCGCATCCACTTCATATAGGTTTAAATCCATTTTCGGTTGTCCAATTTCAGCCACAATTTGCTCTTGGAAAGCAACAATTTGTTTAATCATCTCATGACCAAACATAATCGCCTCTAACATATCTTCTTCTGGAACTTCTTTTGCTCCAGCTTCAACCATGTTGATCGCATCTTTTGTTCCAGCAACCGTTAAATCAATATCTGACTTCTCTAATTCCTCTACGGTTGGATTAATAATAAATTTTCCATCTACTCGACCTACAACAACTCCCGCAATCGGTCCTTCAAATGGAATATCTGAAATTGATAAAGATAATGATGATCCAATCATCGCTGCAATGGCAGGCGAATTATCGTGATCAACACTCATTACATAGTTAATCACTTGGACATCGTTACGGAATCCATCTGGGAATAAAGGACGAATTGGACGGTCAATTAAACGTCCTGATAAAACAGCATGCTCACTTGGGCGTCCTTCACGTTTAATAAACCCACCTGGTACTTTTCCAACAGCATAAAGACGCTCTTCATATCCAATTGTTAATGGGAAAAAATCTATATCTTTAGGTTCTTTTGAAGCAACACAAGTTGATAAGACAACTGTGTCACCATAGCGTACTAAAACCGAAGCATTCGCTTGCTTTGCCAATTCCCCAATTTCAAATGAAAGGGGACGACCAGCCAGTTCAAACGAATAAACGTGTTTCTCTGACATATTATATTACTCCTTCATATTCTACATTTATATTTATTCTTTTCTATCATACCATAAGCAAATAATTTTACGAAATAATTTTTTTCATAATCATCCCTAATTTGCCAAGTTCGTCTTTTTTTTGTTTTAAAAGTGTTTTATTCTGCCTTTTTACTTCAATCTAGACAATTTTATTATTCTCAACTGCTTATTAAATTATCACGAGTTATGACATACGGTGATCATAAAAAAAAGAACCTTCTACCGAAGGTTCCTCTTTTATTATCGACGTAATCCTAAACGCTCGATTAATGAAGCGTAACGGTTGATGTCTTTGTTACGTAAGTAAGTTAATAAGTTACGACGTTTACCAACCATACGTAATAATCCACGACGTGAATGGTGGTCATGTTTGTGCTCTTTTAAGTGTCCGTTTAAACGGTTGATTTCAGCCGTTAAAACTGCGATTTGTACTTCTGGAGAACCTGTATCTCCTTCGTGTACTGCATAAGCTTTGATGATTTCTTGTTTTTCTGTTTTAGAAATAGCCATTACTATTACCTCCTAATATTTTTTCATACGCCTTATACCAAGCAAATCGCTGGAGGAGCTAAAAGCATAGAATAAGGACTTTTTTATTGTATCATAATTTTAAATTAATTCAAGTCCTATTTGAAATATCCTCTGACCGTTTTACGATCATGATTTAACTGTGTCATCAAGGCTTCAATGGAAGAAAAACGTTCTTCATCACGAAGACGATGATAAAATTCAACCTTCATTTCTTGACCATAAATATCTTGATTAAAATCTAAAATATGAACTTCAACCGACACATTATCGATAAAATTAAACGTTGGATTATGGCCGATATTACACATTCCAGCATAAGATTGCCCCTTCACCCAAACTCTAACGGCATAAACTCCATTTTTAGGAATAATATAGGCTTCAGTCGTTGCGACATTTGCAGTTGGGAAACCAATTTGTCTTCCCTTTTGTTGTCCACTAATCACTGTTCCACAAAGCGTATACGGTCTTCCAAGCATTTCATTTGCTTTTTCAATATTTCCAACAGCTAAGTAAGACTTGATTTCAGTTGCTCCGATTTTTTCTCCTTCAATTTCTTTTTTATCCGTTACATTTAAGCTGAATTTTTCTGGGTATTGTCGAAGTAACTCCACTGAACCTTCTCCCTTCTTTCCAAATCGAAAATCAAAGCCGGTCGAAACGTGCTCTACCTTCATCTTAACTAAATAACGTTCAATAAAATCTATCGCTCTAAGTGATGCCAACTCTTCATTAAAAGTTAAAATCATTAAATAATCAACTCCAAGTTCCGTTAATAAACGAACTTTTTCAGTTGGTGGGGTTATCAAGTGTTCAGAACTTAATTTTTTCAAGATCACATTTGGATTAGGTGAAAAGGTCATCACAGCACTTTTTAATCCATTTTTTTTAGCATATTCAATCGCTTCTTTAATCACTAGTTGATGCCCAATATGTAAACCATCAAAATACCCTAAGGCTACACTTAATCCCTCTTCTGAATTAAAGGATGTTTGATTTAAATTCAAAACTTTCATTTTACTCACTTCCTAAAAGAATCCCCTTACGGATTTCATGACTGGTTTCGACTCGTGCTTCTCATACACGGCTAAACATTGCCCAGATTGACTAAAAATTGCAAATTGAGGAGTTTCTATATTTCCAACTTGTTCAGGATGTAATTGAACTCCATTTCGAACTAACTTTTCAACCCAGTGATCAACCGTTACCTTTGGAAAATCTTCAAAAGCTTGTTCAATCGTTAATAAACTTAAGGACTGATGCTCAACCTTTTCTTTTAATTGATCGATCGATAAACAATCTGAAATTTTAAAAACACCAGATGCAATACGTCGAAGGTGTGACATATGAGCTGGATATCCTAGCTTTTCACCAATCGTTACGGCTACTGTTCGAACGAATAACCCTTTACTTCCTTTGACACGGAAACTAAATTTCACACAACCCGTTTGCTCATCTTGAATAACCTCTCCAAGTAATTCTAATTCATAAATCGTCACTTCACGACGAGGTCGTTCAACCGTTTGCCCTGCTCTTGCATATTCATATAGTTTTTTTCCATTGACCTTAACCGCTGAATACATAGGAGGAACTTGAATACTCGTTCCTAACATTGATTTTAATACCGCTTTAACTTCTTCTTTTGTAATCTGACGATGAATGGGTTTCGATTCAACGACTTCCCCATCTGCATCTTCGGTCGTCGTTGAAAAACCAATCGTCACCTCACCCAAATATTCTTTTTCATTTGCCGTTAAAAATTGCGAAATTTTAGTTGCACGACCGATGCAAAGTGGTAAAACCCCGGTTACACTTGGGTCAAGTGTTCCTGTATGCCCTACTTTTTTTGTCTTTAGCACTTTACGGACAATATTAACACAATCATGTGATGTCATTCCTGCTGGTTTATCTAATAACAATACGCCATCCATGCCTTCACCTCATTATTTCCTTTAAATCGATAATAAAAACTGCTCAAAAACTTCATTTGCCATCAATAAGCCACTTGGAGTTAGCCGGACATTTAATTCTTTTTGTTCTAAATATCCCTTTTGAATTAATTCTTCAAACGCTTTTCCATAAATCTCATCGATATTCACATCGTATTTATCACTAATCGCCTTTAAATTAACACCCTTTAATAATCTTAAACCGAGAAACATTTCTTCTTCAATCATTTCCTCTTTCGTTAACGCATGTGATTCTATCATTGGGAGCTTCCCATCTTTTAATAGCTCAATATACGTATTGATAGAACGAGTATTTTGATAACGCTGCCCCTTAACATAACCATGCGCGCCAAGTCCTACACCAATATACGTCTCATTTTTCCAGTACCACTGATTATGTAAACTTGGTTTAGATTTTGCAAAATTGCTAATTTCATAATGCTCATATCCCGCTTCTGTTAACGTCTCAATCGTCACTTCATACATCTTGGCTTCTATTTCATTATCTGTTAGCTCAATTTGATCTCTCATATAAGCTAAGTATAATTGAGTATGTTCTTCTACGATTAAGGAATAAGCTGAGATATGCTCCACCTCTAGTGAAATAACCTGTCTTAAATCATCTCTTAACTCATCAAGTGTTTGTCCTGGAATGGCATAAATCAAATCTAAATTAATATTTTTAATTCCACATTGTTTTAAGTTAGCAACCGCTTGAATAACCTCTTGAGCCTGATGTTTTCTTCCAATTCGCTTTAATAAAGATTCATGAAAAGTTTGAACGCCCAAACTAAATCGATTCACACCTTGAGCTTTTAAATATTGAATTTTATCACGTGTTAAATTTTCAGGATTTGCTTCAATACTAAACTCTTGAATCTGATTCATCTGGATCTGTTCCGTTAAAAAATCAAAAACTGGTTGAATTTGCTCCACACTTAAAGCCGTCGGTGTTCCTCCCCCAATATAAATACTTTGGAGGTTTGAAAACCCAACGTTCTGTTGATACAGTTTCAATTCTTGAATCAATGCTTCGATATATTCAGCATGTCGTTGTCCTTTTGTTAAAAGCTTTGGAAAATCACAATATGTACAGATATGATCACAAAATGGGATATGTATATATAATCCTTTTGGCATACCGTTCACCATTATAAACGGTCTAACACGTTTAAATGAAGACGTTTAGCCATCTCACGTGCCATGATCATATATTCATCATTTAAAAATTTAGGATTATGACAATCAGAGTTAACGATCACCTTTGTCTCTTTAAATTCTGTTGCAATTAACGACCAGAACTTTTCAGATGGATAAGGATAACGAACCCCATCTTCATATCGTTTTTTCCCGCGTCTAAAACCATTTGCATTTAATTCTAAAATGACATCATATTGATTGGCAGCTTTTGCAATTTGACGAGTTGCTCTAATGCACGCCTCATCCCATTTAGGGTAAAGTGTCATAAAAACATCTGGGTGAGCTAGAATTTTAAATAAGCCAGTTGACATCGCTTCAACAATTTTAGCCGCATATAATTCAAGTTGCTCTGGTCTTGTAAAATGAAACGCATCTTGATATTTTCCATCTAAATAAATATAATGTTGAGCTAATACTAGATAATCCGTCTTTGCAGCTAAACTCGCAATATAATCATGAGTATGAGGGAAATATTCACATTCGAATGCCTTCAGCAAATGAATTTGTGGATATTTCTTCTGAGCCTCTTCAATATCATTTAAATAAATGTCTAAATCTTCAAACTCCATACGACGTCCCATTTCAGGGAAGTTTTCATAAGGAACATGACAACTCATTCCAAGTTCTGTATAGTTTTGATTTACCGCTTCTAAAACATAGTCTTCAACTGTTCCTTTAGCATGTTTACAACGGTCATGATGTGTATGATAATTAGTTAACATCTTCTCACCTTCTTATGTAGTCTCTATTAAACAGTTTATCCTAAGTTTGTCATAGTATAAACTAAGTTGCTTTTTATTATGGAAAAAGAGAGGTTTCCCCCTCTCTTAATCTTCATCCATTGATAAAACAGCCATGAATGCCTCTTGTGGAACCTCAACTGATCCAACTGACTTCATACGTTTTTTACCTTCTTTTTGTTTTTCAAGTAATTTACGTTTACGTGAAATATCTCCACCATAACATTTAGCTAAGACATTTTTACGTAAGGCTTTAATCGTTGAACGTGCAATGATTTTCCCACCAATTGCGGCTTGAATTGGAACCTCAAACTGTTGTCTTGGAATAATTTCTTTTAATTTTTCAGTGATGACTTTACCACGACTATAAGCAAAATCTTTATGAACAATTAAACTTAAGGCATCGACGATTTCACCATTTAATAAAATATCCATTTTCACCAGTTTTGACGCTTGGTAACCAATTAATTCATAATCAAATGATGCGTATCCTTTTGTCGATGATTTTAATTGATCAAAGAAATCATAAACGATTTCTCCTAATGGAATCTCATAGTTAACATGAACACGAGTTTCATCTAAATACTGCATATCGATAAAGTTACCACGTTTTTTCTGACATAACTCCATGATGGCCCCCACATAATCATTTGGTGTCATAATGGAAGCTTTAACGTAAGGTTCTTCAATTGACTTAATCGTTTGTGGTTCTGGCATTTGCGATGGGTTATCGACAATTAACTTTGTTCCATCTGTTAAATAAACATGATAAATTACCGATGGTGCTGTGGCAATTAAATCAATATTAAACTCGCGTTCAATACGTTCTTGAATAACGTCCATATGTAATAATCCTAAGAATCCTGTACGGAATCCAAATCCTAAGGCTTGTGATGTTTCAGGCTCAAACTGTAAAGATGAGTCATTTAACACTAATTTTTCTAATGCATCACGTAAATCATTGTAACGTGCTGCATCAATTGGATAAAGCCCACAGAATACCATTGGATTTAATTTACGATATCCTGGTAATGGTTCTTCAGCTGGATTGTCAACACATGTAATCGTATCCCCGACGCGAACATTTTTAACATCCTTAATCGAAGCTGTTACAAATCCTACATCTCCAACAGTCAAACAATCTACGATTTTCTCATGTGGCGTGTGTACTCCAACTTCAACGACTTCGTACTCAGCACCTGTTGCCATCATACGAATCACTTGCCCTTTTTTCATCGTTCCATTTACAACACGAATAGAAGCAATAATTCCACGATATTGATCATACACTGAGTCAAAGATTAACGCTTGTAATGGCGCTTCAGGGTCTCCCGTTGGGGCTGGGACTTTTTCAACCACTTGCTCTAAAATCTCTTCAATTCCAATTCCTGCTTTAGCTGATGCTAAAACCGCATCATCTGCCGGTAATCCAATGATATCTTCAACCTCTTGCTTCACGCGATCTGGATCAGCACTTGGTAAATCAATTTTGTTAATTAACGGTAAAATTTCTAAATCATTATCTAAGGCTAAATAAACATTCGCAAGTGTTTGAGCCTCAATTCCCTGTGCAGCATCAACGACTAATACTGCCCCTTCACATGCTGCTAACGAGCGTGATACCTCATAAGTGAAGTCAACATGACCTGGGGTATCGATTAAATGTAAAATGTACTCTTCTCCATCTTTAGCTTTATATGTCAACTGCACGGCATTTAATTTAATGGTAATTCCGCGCTCACGTTCTAAATCCATTGAGTCTAACAGCTGATTTTTCATCTCACGTTTTTCCAACGCATTCGTTCGCTCCAAAATACGATCCGAAAGGGTTGTTTTTCCATGATCGATGTGGGCTATAATTGAAAAGTTGCGAATTCTTTTTTGGCGTTCTTTGATTTGTTCAATGTTCATCGCACTCACCAAACTCACTCCATTCCGAAATAATTAAATATCCACTTTATTTTACTGTAAAAAAACCTAACTCACAAGCAAAAAATAATCATTCACTTCTTTTTCGGCTATTTTCGCATCTTTTACGACATCACTTTCTTTCATTCATCACTTAATATCCTTTACATTATGACAACTCCTATGCCTAAAAAATTAAAAACCATGGCTTTTTTCTCCTTGAGAATGAAGTCATGGTTTTCATCTATTATTCAGTGATTAATTGATCACAGGCTTTTACAATCATTCGTAAAACTTCCCTGACTGTGGTTTTTAATAAATCCGCAGCATCTTGTCCAAATTGCGACACATTATTATGTGCTACACCTCCGCTTGAAACTGGTGTTGACTTTGGAACCACGCCTTCAGAAATCATCTCACTATAAGAAGTGATGATTTCCTCACCTTGTGATAATTTCTGCTCATACTCTTTGATTTGTTGCGTGATATTAGAGCTTGCCGCGACATGAGGTGTCGTTTCTGAATGGGAGCTAGAACCATAAATAGTTCCTAATAAAAAGCAAACGACGAAAAAAATAAGAGCTATTCCTTTTTTCATCCCCATCTCTCCTTCAATTAATGAGTTGTAATATACTGTGTCATCACCTTCGCGATGGCTTCGGCAGTATTACATAATTCTTCGTACGTATTATCAACTCCACCGACTTCCATTAAGAGGAGTGTCGTGGCAAAGTCTTGATTATAAATCCCATTCGTATATTCTCCACCTTTTTCAATAATTCCTTTTGAAAGACCGGGATAATACATATTAAACAAATTATTAATTTCATTGGCAAAGGCTAAATTTTCTTTATAACGTTGATGATCTTGTCCTACAACCAATAACAACTTAGCATAGGATTTTCCGTCAATTGTGGTGGTCGTTCGATTATAGTTTAACGAATCACGATGGATATCAATAAAATATTTGAGAGTGTTATACTCTGTTGCCGTCGACTCTAAATACATGCGGGAAGCTTTATAGGATTGCCAATATTCCCAATCATTCGCAACTAATACTTCAGAGATATCTCTTGTTTCAACAAGTGTTTTAACTCCTAAATTAGAAAATTCATTCGCTACAAGGTTTGACATGTCGCCAACAAAAACTTTACGCCCAAGCATGGCATTGACTTGATCAGATTCATACGTTTCAGAATCATGCGTATTAAAAAGATAAACCAATGGTTCTGTTGAATTCACCGCTTCTGGCCGTGGTTCTAATTTTAACTCTTCACTGACATAGGTATATTTATAATCATTGGATGTATTCGGTGTAGCAGCGGCCACACTACTTTGTTTTGAATCCATTTGAATAAAGGCAAACCCATCATTTAAAAAGGAATACAACTGATTCAAATCAAGGTTTGTCATGACTTCTGCAAAATACTTTTGTAAATTAGTCATCAGTTCGATAAAATCCGCTGGATTAGCAAAATCAAAAATACTCGATAAAACAACCTCTTGATTGACATGCTTTTCATAGGCTTCTTTTTGATTGACATAAAATAATTGAAAAAATTGCGTTGAGTATAGCGTCACAACAAAGAATCCTACCACTAAATAGGGAACTCCCTTTGTTAGTTGTTTACTTAATTTATTTCTTTTAGAGCGCAAACGACGTTTTCGTTTCAAAATTCTCCCCCCCAGACCGTTTCCTCTAAGTTAAATTCCTTTTTTCATTTATACTTTATTATACCGAATGAGGGTTGTTATTAATTGTTGTTTTATGGTAATCACTTAACTAAATTGTACATTTTGATGTAAAGCACGGTTAATCCCATTTGAAATCAAGGTTGCCAAATCTTCCATTGCCGTGTCTATTTCTTTTGGTGTGACAATTAAGTTAAATCCATTTGGAGTTAAGACTTCACTAATGAGTTGGCGTTTATCTTCCTCAGCAAGGAGTCCCACCTGCCCCATGAATTGTTGACGTAACTCATCCGACGGTAGATCATCCTCACTATATTGTTGACGAACCATTGAAAAAGGCACTAATTTTTTATACGAACGCTTTTCTTCTTTTAATGATTTTCCAATATGTTTTAATAACAAGTCAATGGTGTCCGACGTAATTGAGACGGCATCTACAACCGTTGGAACACCGATGGAAAAAACAGGAATACCAAGCGATTCCTCATCAACGGCTTTACGTTTATTTCCAACCCCACTTCCTGGCGCAATTCCAGTGTCAGTCATTTGAATCATTTTGTTAACACGAGTTATCGAACGCGAAGCAAGCGCATCAACCATGACTAAAAAATCAGGTTTAATTTTTTTGACCAACGACTCAATCACATCAAATGTTTCAATCCCTGTCATCCCCATTACACCGGGTGCTAAAGCACTCACTTCACGATAACTACGATCGACTTCGTCTGGTCTTAGTTCATAAAGATGACGTGTCACAATCACTTCGTCAACCACCATCGGACCTAAAGCATCTGGCGTCACGTGGTCATTTCCAAGTCCGATGACTAAACAAGTATGTTCATCCGTAATATTTCGATGATCTAATAATTTTTTAAATTGTTGCGCAAAGACTTCCATAGCAACGGTCAGCTGATCGTGATCATGAGATAAAATAGATGACGTATCGAGTGTCATATAGCGCCCCGCCTTTTTCCCCACGCTTTCTTCAGCTTCTTTTTCAACATCAATGCAAGTCACTTTTAAGCCTTTAATATTATCCTCTTGATAATGGACACCTTTTTGTTGATCTTCATCGACTTGTCCCACCATTTGTTCAACAGCTTCAAGTGCTAAGTCAGATCGGCATTGCCATTTTTTTTGTTCTTGTTCATTCATTTTTATCACCTCACCTTATAGTGTGACCGAATCGTCTCAGTTCATGAAACGACTTCACTATTTTTAGCAAAAAAAAAGAAAATCAATGATGATTTTCTCTTATTCCTTTTGAGCAACGATTTTTGATTTTAATTTGGATGATTTTAAGTGACAAAAATCAAATTCAATCATCAATATAGCAATCAAACAAATCAAACCGCCAAAAACTAATCGATTTGTAATGGGGTCATGTAAAATCATGACGGATAAAATAGCTCCAAACAACGCTTCTGTTGATAAAATCAATCCAGCTTTAGCCTCGGATGTATAGCGTTGAGCGATGGTTTGTAACAAATAAGCTAACAGTGTACTAAAGATTCCGAGATACATAATCGCTAGCCCACTTGAGAAACTAAGCGCAGCCCATGGTTCGCTAATTAAAGACCAGATTAGTGAAACCATCGCCACCGTGACCATTTGAATAATCGTGAAACAATAACTATTGCATCGATTAATATATAATCCTGTGATGATAATTTGTAAAGCAAAACCAATGGCACAAATGAGCGTCAGCAAGTCACCAATACTCACCGAAAAATCACGCTCTAATGACAGAATACTAATTCCTAAGATCATCACTAGCATTCCAATCCATTGCGAACCTTTCATTTTGTTTTTGAAAAACAAGACGCCAAATAAAGGTACTAGTAACACATACGATGATGTAATAAAGGCATTTTTAGATGCCGTTGTGTATTGCATTCCAATGGTTTGAAAAGTAAATCCTATAAACAAACAAATTCCAGCCAACACACCGGCTACCACGTCTATCCGCTTTAGATCCAAGAGCTGCTTTCTAAATACAATCGCCAATACTCCCCCTGCAATCAAAAAACGCAACGTGATTAATTGGCCGGCCCCCACCCCCTCTTGCACCGCTAACCCTACTGCTGGAAATCCGCCTCCCCAAATAATCGCAACTAATAACAATAATCCGTCTGCTATTTTCGAATTCATCCCAATCCCCCTAATCCCTTTTATACCATTCTATGTTTTTAGTAAAAAAAGCATGTCCACAAGAACATGCTTTTGATCATTATTTAATTTCTTTTAATACTTGACATAAGAAGTCATAAACGCGTTCAGTAGATGAAATAGATAACGATTCTTTTGGCGTATGCGCTCCTGTAATATCAGGTCCAATTGAAATCATATCTATTTTCCCTAATTTTTGTGATAAGAAGCCACACTCAAGACCTGCATGAATCGCTGAAACTTCTAATTCTTTTCCTGCCGTACGCTCATAAACCTCTTTCATAATATCACGAATTTTTGAATCTGTTTCAAATTCCCACTCTGGATAATCTGCAATTAACTCCATCTTAGCTCCAGTTAAATCAGCAATCGCTTGAATACGATGATTGATTTCACGTTTTAATGATCCAACTGAGCTACGAACCGCACTATTAAACTCAATTTCTGATTCAGTCATTTCAACGACACCAATGTTACTTGAACTTTCAACAAGTCCTGCTACATTTGCACTCATCGTTTGAGGTCCATAAGGGATTAATTGTAAAATATGAGTGACTTTTTGTAACGTTTCTGCTGTCCAAACCTTAAGTTCAGTTGCAACTGGTGCTAATTTTAAAGTAATGTCTTGATCCGCCGTTTCAAATTCAGCACGAATCATGATTTCAAAATCTTTTACTTTTTCTTCAAGTGTTGATACTTTGTCTTTTGATAATGTTAAGACCATTTTGGCACGTTTTGAAATGGCATTCATTTTTTCTCCACCTGCAACATGTGCAACTGAAACTTGAAGATCTTGCACATAATGGAAAAAGCGTCCCATTAATTTATTGGCATTGGCACGACACTTATTAATTTCAATTCCTGAGTGCCCACCTTTTAAGCCACTAATCACAACTTCATATGAAACAAGTGAATTATCACTTAACGTCATCCATTCAAGCGGTAGCTTTAATGAGTTACGTACACCTCCAGCACATGAAGCTAACGCTACTCCTTCTTCTTCTGAATCAATATTAATTAAGATATCACCTTGTACATGAGCAGGATCCAATGCCATGACTCCATCCATTCCTGTCTCTTCTTCCGTTGTCACTAACACAGTTAAGGCAGGATGAGCCATCGTCTTATCTGCTAAAATAGCAAGCGACATCGCAACCGCAATTCCATTATCAGCTCCAAGAGTTGTTCCTTTTGATTTAATCCAATCGCCTTCAACATAAATCGGTAAAGCTTGTGTTTCAAAATCAAACTCTAATTCATCATCTTTGACACAGACCATGTCCATATGACCTTGTAAAATGACACGTGGAGCATTTTCATAACCCGCAGTAGCTGGTTTTTTGATGATTACATTTTTACAGGGTTCTTGAATCACTTCTAACCCATGCTCATTAGCAAAATCAACTAAATACTGACTAATGGCAGCCTCATTTCCTGATTCACGTGGAATCTTCGTCATTTCTTCAAAATAATGAAACACCGCACGTGGGTTTAAGTTTCCTAAAATATCCGACATAATTTGCGCCTCCTTTTTTTATATATTCTACCATAACTTCACTTAAAATGATAACCATTGGACATACTTTTATTCATAATCTATCCAACTTCCCCGAAGGGGGAGATTATAATTTTCAAAAAAAAAGAGGTAACTTTCACCTCTTTAATCTTTAATAGATTGTATAATCTTTATCTTTTTTATTCTCTTGATCCTTTACTTTATAATCATTTGTTTCAAATACGGCATCCTTTGTAGTTTGGCGTTTCTCACGTTCAATCGTTGCTTTATCTGGAAAAATAAACACACACGCAATATATAAAATAATTCCGACTGAGGTAAAGGAAATCAAGACCCATACTAAGCGAATTAAGGTGACGTCAATATTTAAATACTCAGAAATCCCTTTACATACTCCACCAAGCATTGCTCCTTGTGAGGTTTTATATAAACGTTTATTTGACATAGTTTTCCATCCTTTCCATCATATCTTCCTCTTATTATATATCACCACTCATCTCATGCCAATCTTTTTGAAATATATTTCAATCTTAAGCTATTTAAGACTTTGTGATTAAGAATTAAATATACTATAATAGTTCTATAACTTTCCTCACACAGGAAAATTTTTGAGTATCGGAGGTGTAAAAGATGAGTTATGAATTACTAAATTTAATAAAATCGAGTGAAACATCCTTAACAAAAATGGTTAATCTATTAAATGAATCTCCTTCTGTTTGTCTTTCATCATTAGACCCAAATCAAACGGCCTTAATCATTGTTGATATGGTGAATGGATTCGTCAAGATGGGCCCGATGTCATCTCCTCGAATCCAAACAATTATCGATCCGATTTGCGACTTATTAAAACGAGCAAATGATTCTCAAATTGATGTTGTGGCTTTCGCCGACTGTCACCAAACGGATTCAATTGAGTTTAATTCTTATCCTGCACACTGTATCAAAGGAGAAGTAGAAAGTGAAATTATCGATGAAATCAAACAGGCTGGACCTTATCACTTAATTGAAAAAAGTTCTACAAATGGCTTCTTAGAGCCTGCATTTCATCAGTGGTTAGAAAACCATCCATTGATTAACCAATTTATTATTGTGGGTGATTGCACCGATATTTGTGTAGAACAATTTGCGATTACCTTAAAGACTTATTTTATCACGCAAAATAAAATAAGTCGTATCATCGTTCCAATGAATAGTGTTGAAACTTATGACTATGATGTTCATGCTGCTGACTTCATGAATGTCATTGCCTTATATAAAATGATGATGAATGGGATTGAAATTGTGACACGCATCGAAGAATAGAAAGAGGAATTTATTATGAACTTAAAATCATCAAATTTAACAATGCTAGTTGACTTTTACGAGTTAACGATGGCTCATGGTTACTTCGAAAACGGCATGAAAGATCAAATCGCCTATTTTGATATGTTCTTCCGTCGCGTTCCTGAACGTGGTGGTTTTGCCATTATGGCAGGCCTTGAACAGCTCATTGATTATTTAAAGAACTTACACTTTACAGATGAGGATATCGATTTTTTACGACGTAAAAACATGTTTTCTGATGCCTTTTTAGATTATTTAAAAAACTTTGAATTCGCTTGTGACATTTATGCCATTCCAGAAGGAACACCTATTTTTCCAAATGAGCCAATCCTTACAGTTCGAGGACCGATTATTCAAGCTCAGTTCATTGAAACGATGGTATTACTGTCAATCAACCATCAATCTTTAATCGCAACGAAAGCAAATCGAATTGTTCGTGCAGCTGAGGGACGTCCTGTCATGGAATTCGGATCTCGTCGTGCGCAAGGAGCACAAGGCGCTATTTTAGGGGCTCGTGCTTCTTATATTGGGGGATGTATTGGGACGGCTTGTACCATTACTGATCGTGATTACCAAGTTCCATCCCTTGGAACAATGGCCCACAGTTGGGTTCAAACGTTTGATACTGAATACGATGCCTTCAAAAAATACGCAGAACTTTATCCAGAAAATTGTGTTCTTTTAGTTGATACTTATAACACGTTAAAGCAAGGTGTTCCTAATGCTATTAAAGTCTTTAAAGAAGTGTTAATTCCAAAAGGCCATCGACCTGGAGGCATTCGCATTGATAGTGGGGATGCCGCTTATTTATCAAAAAAAGCTCGTAAATTATTAGATGAAGCGGGACTTGAAGATTGTAAAATTGTCATTTCTAACTCACTCGATGAGTATATTATTCGCGATTTAATCATTCAAAAAGCCCCAATCGATTCATTCGGTGTGGGAGAACGCCTTATTACATCAAAAGCTGAGCCAGTTTTCGGTGGCGTTTATAAAATTGTGGCAGTTGAAAAAGAAGGAGCTATGATTCCAAAAATCAAAATTAGTAATAACATTGAAAAAATTACAAATCCAGGATATAAACAAGTGTATCGTTTATTTGAACGCGAAACTAATAAAGCCATTGCTGATGTCATCACCCTAGCTGATGAAATCATTGATGATAATCATCCATATACCATTTTTGATCCAGAACACACTTGGAAACGCAAAACAATCGAAAACTTCTATGCCAAACCGCTACTTATCCCTATTTTCTTAAATGGAAAACAAGTTTATAACTCACCAAGCCTCGAGGAGATTGTCGCCTATTCAAAAGAGCAAATTAATACGTTATGGGAAGAAGTTCTACGTTTTGAACATCCTCATCAATATTATGTCGATTTATCTAAAAACCTTTGGACATTAAAAACGGACTTACTTGAAAAGTACTCAAAATAATCTTTTTACTACAAAAAATACGTCTCAAAGCTCGTAAACAATTGGAAATTTTACTATTTCATTAAATATTGTATTTTCTTCTTGCAATTTAGACATGGGTTTGATAGAATATTTTTGTTGTATTAATGGAGGTGAATTGAATGCCAAATATTAAATCACAAATTAAACGTGTTAAAACAAACGATAAACGTCGTCAATTTAATGCTTCTTTCAAAGCATCTATGCGTACTGCTATCAAAGCTGTTGAGGTTGCTGTTGAGAACAAAAACATCGAAGCTGCAAAAGAAGCTTACAATACAGCTAACAAAAAATTAGACAAAGCTGTTGCAAAAGGAATTTGCCATAAAAACTACGCAGCTCGTCAAAAATCACGTTTAAGCAAAAAAATTAACGCTTTAGGATAAAAAAATACCGACTTTTGGGTCGGTATTTTTTTTATTATCTTTTATTTAGTTAATCGGTTGAAATTGAATGGTTACATCAGGATTATTTGTAAATTCTGTTTTAGCCATCATGTAAAGTTCATTCACTTCTTCCACTCCTGGAAAGGCACTTTCATCTGCCACTTGTACAATAACTTGAACCGTTTCTTCATTAACACGAACTAATACATCATTATAACCTTTTGATTTAATCATTGTTTCAAGCGCGCTTTGATGTTCACGATCTCTATTTAATTTATCTAAATCATCTTTTGCTTCACTTTTAGCTGTTGCATCGTAATCTTTACTAGCAATTACTTCTTTTAATTCTGATACTTTTTGACTTTGTTGTTTTTCAAGTTCAACACGTAACACTTGGATTGAATTCGATTCCGTTGCAACTGTTGTAACATTTTCTTCTGTCGTTGTTTCACTTGCTAACTCACTACCTGTTTGCGCATCAGTTTCGCTAACTTCCATTTGAACATTTGGTAAGGTTTGAGTTGATCCTGCTCCAGTTGTTAAATCTTTTGGATCTTCCATTCCCATATAAAAAACTGTTAATAAGACAAAGACAACAAATAATGCGGCTGTAACATAAGAATTTTTGTTCATTTTAATTTCCTCCTAATTCAGATGCATTTAATAATGATATTTGATGGATTGGTACATCAAGTAACAAACTGATTGCGTTCGTGACATCATAAGGTGCTTTGAGCACTCCGCGATACACAATAACAACTCCATTTGAAACAGTATTTGTTTGATTTGAAGCGAAGATTGTTGCAGATGAAGAATCCGATACAGTTTTATAAGACAAATTAACACTTTCAAGCGTAACCCCTTCTATTGAGGCAAATAACGTATTAATTTGTTCTTGATGTTTCGTCTCAAGTACGTTTGTCGTTGTTTTACCACTGTTGTTTTCAAAACTTCCATTAAACAATGTGGTAAAAATAAAGACGGCTGCAATAACTGATAGAATTCCAAACGGACCTAAATCTGCGACTATTTTTCTTAACTTCTGAATCATTTGTGATATATCCGAGGTTTTTTTTATCTCCTTCGTCCCCCCTCCTGATCCGTTTATACTACTTTGAAACACTGCTGGGATTTTTATCCCCTCATCCTTCATTGACCTCCCCCCTCAAACAAAATATCGTTTCGGTCGATTCCTAGTTGATTAGAAACACATAGTTTCGCTTCTTTACTAGTTTCCACCATTTGTATGGTTAGAACTTCATCTAATTCGAATGTGATAATGTCGACGTCACAGAGTGCCTCAGCTTTTTGTATCAAGGCATCAACTTCACCTAAGGTAAGATCTTTTAAGTCCTCCTCAAGCTTGCTCTGATAATACTGTACAGATTCGTCGAACTCACTCTCACTAATGAAGGTAATCGAATTAATAAATGAACTAACTTCATTATTCATTATACTGAGTACCGGCTTTAAAATGATAACTATAATAAAAAAATGAAGATAAAATGAAATTATCTTTTTATAAGAAGCCGGAATAACCAACAAATTGACAACAGCTATCAAAAAAAACATGGCAATAATTTGTTTGGCGTATGTATATATCATTTCTTTTCCCATCTCCTCACATCTTGTCAAATGTTATCTAATTGGTTACTAACATCATATTAGAACTATATAAAATAATAAAGAACGTAAAGATAAACATAACAGCAATAATAATGGTAATAACTAATAAATTCATAACACCTGTATTAAAAATATCTAAGACGTTAATAAAATCTTTACTAACTAGTGGTTGAATAATCGCTGTTAGTAATCGAAACAAGATGGTTGCAATTCCAAGCTTCACAATAGGAAAAGAAACAAAAATAACCAATGTGATGATACTTAATAGGCCTACACTATTGCGCATAATCGATAACGTTGAGATAATGGAAACAACCGTATCAGTAAAACGGCTCCCAATAACTGGAATGTAATTCATTAAAGTTTGCGTTGTCCTAAAAAACAACCCATCCGCAAAACTTAACGTGACATTTTGGATGGACATCAACGTTAAAAAGAATGCAAAATAGCCTCCCAGTGTCCACAAGGCAATTTTATTAATAAAATTCGTTAATCGACTATATAAATCTTCAATACCAATTTGATTAACAAAACCAAAGATTGTTCCAATCACCGTCAAAGGTAAACTGACAGCATTAATGAAAAAATAGGAGACATTAATCAAAAATACAACAGCAGGCTGAAATAAGGCATGATTCCAAAGTGCGCCCGTAATGGTAATCATCGATAATAAAATAGGAAATACAGCCACAACAATATCCATATATCTTGTTAAAATATCCAGCGTATAGTCGTGATAAAAGACAAATAACCCAAATAATTGTACAATCAGAATTAATTTTAAGACTGTATTCGTAATCTTTTCATATCGTGTTGAAAACGTTGTTTGAATATTTTGAAACAACGCAATCACTAATAAGAAAATTAAAATCATTTTAAACTGAGAAAAACTCACATTTAACTCATACATGGCATATTCAACAATTGACTTAAAAAAACCGACTATATTAAAATTTTCAACCTTTAGTAAGTTCGATTTATCAAGATAATCAGCTTGTACAAGCCAGTCATATTGTGAATAGATTTCGGCCCAAATATTGTCAAACGATGATAGATCCATACTAAATTGACTCATACTTCACCCCCTAGTTCGTAAAGACTACAATATTGATAAAATTAGTTCAAATAAGGTGATAATCATCGGTAAACTGTACCCGATTAAATAGAGTTTTACAATATACTCAAACATTTTCCCTACATTACCAAGCTTTGCTTCTGTTAATAAAAAATTAACAAACTCAGCGTAATAAACAATTCCGATCAAACGAATGATAATCGTAACATACTGCTGTTCAATATTAAAATTCAAGAACACTGCTGTTAAGTCACCAATCATTTTGGAAAGAATTTGTAAGGCGACCATAAAAAAAAATGTTAGCAAGACAAGACTAAATCCTTTAGCATATTTCGGATTTACTTCTTCTAATAGCAAATAAACAAGTGCACATCCAATTACAAGTGAGATGATTTGAACAATATCAATGGCACACCACTCCTTCTACAACATGAAGATATTTCGTAAACTGGTCATTAATATTTCGATTAGTTGTACGATAAAAATAAGCATATAGACGTAACCAGCAAGTGTAATTAACTCACTGACGTCTTTTGCAATGTCTAACTTTTTAAAAACCATTCCTATAATTCCTAGCAAGAATCCGATTCCGGCAAATTGTAATATTTCAGTCACATCAATTGGCATCCCTTACACCTCATACTTTCGTTTAATTTGCTATTTAACTCTATGTTTAACTTATTTAAAAAATAACAAATAAACGATCTTCAGGAAGTAAATCTACAAGGCTATGGATTCATATCATTAAAAAGATGAGCTTTTACCCAAATTACAAACAGAATCCCTCCTATTTTTAGAATGCTCTGTCGAAATTTCATAAGAAAATTCTTTACTTCTCAACTCAAAGAGCCTATAACTCCCCCTTCCAGAACTAAAAACCTATCCTTAAGAAAATAAAAAAAGACTTTAAAAGTCGAAGCTCTAAAGTCTCTAAAACATGATGATTTTAATGTGTTAATGGATTTAAAACCTTACCCCATAACGAAGCAATGCCAGAAAGCGTTCATTATCTACGAGTTAAACCCATACTTTGAAGACGTAAGTGATAGACTATGATCACAACCTACAAGAATGTAGCAATATATTTGCGATAAAAATTTAGAACTACCAAATAAATTTCATAATCAACGCTAAAAAAGACACAACTATGTGTCTTTTCTCAAGTTATCTTTTGATAATAGGACTTAAATCTATCGGAATGCAAACAGAATCATCATTAGTACAAAAGCAATATCACATTATCACTTTTCAGATGCTACCTTTCTTTTTAATCCATCCAGTAGCATAGATTCTAACATCTTAGATATCAAAATTTTCAAATGCTGCATCTTCCAATTCTTGTAGCATCTTTGCATTTCTTCTTTTCTCTTTAAACGATTTTAAAGCCACACCTGAAATGAGTCCTGTTAAAATCACTGCTCCAATCGCTCCGTATTTACCTTTATTTTGTTTCATTTTTTCTAACATTCTTCATTCCTCCTTAGTGTTACTTAATTTGTTAACTTCATATTATCTGAATTTTCGACATAAAAACATTCTTTTTTTAAAATTTTTTATATGATATACTTAGGAGGTAAGCTTAATTTTCATAAAATGAATGAAGACATGATTATAGAGCAATTAATCACTGACATATTCACCGATCATGATACTAGAACGCGCCCTATGGCGTTTTTTTTATAAAAATTTAAATACTAGAATACAAAGTGATTTTCAACATTAAGAGACATCTTTTACACCTTATTCTTTCTTTTTTTTACCTAAATATAATAAGATTATAATCGACCATTATCAAGTGGTCCACCTAACACTAATTAACTATTACCCTTTTACATCGTTATAATTATTATTTTTTTAGCCCAGAGAGGTCCTTGTGGCCTCTTTTTCATTGCTATAACAAAAGTAGCACTGAAGTTCATCGATTCTATCATATTTGATGATGCTGATGAAGGAACGTCTTTTTTCATGGCATCAAAAAAAAGAGACATCACGTTTCTCTCCTGTTACAATGTAATGAGCTAAAGCAATATCGAAAAGATAAATCTTAATGTGTCACTCATAGTCCACTAGAAATTTTTTGAATCCTGAGTTGTCAATTTAAATCAGACAATTATTCATCACAAACTAAGCAATTGGAAGGAGTGAATCTAATCCAGTTGCTTTTTTCATGATTTCTTCTGGTGTGTAATAGTTTAAAGATCTTCTGGGTACACGATTATATTTCATCGCAATTTCATTTAATTTCTTTTGTGAATGTACGGATAAATCCGTGGATTTCGGTAGATCTTGTCTAACGATACTATTTGAATTCTCATTCAATCCTCGTTGTCCTGGTGCTCCTGGATCACTAAAGTAAATCTCAAGAGGTATCTTGCTTTCTTGTTCAATTTCTTTCCATCTAGAAAACTCTTTTCCTCGATCAAAGGTTATTGTTTTGATGTCGATTTCAACTTGTTCATTTAGCCAATTTAATGTCGCATCTTTGACATCTTGACTCTTACGACTTGCTTTTAATAGTACGATATATTTACTTTTCTTTTCAACTAAAGTGACAATGGCTGATTCACGATTCTTACCGACAATGGTATCCCCTTCAAAGTGCCCATATTCTTGATTCATCGAAGCTTTAGGATACTGCTTATCTCGCTCATGAATGGTTTTACAATCATTAATTCTCCCACGTGTTTCTTTGTGATTTTTAGGGTTATTCTTTCCTTTTCGACGGAGCTTTTTAGCGTCAATGACTCCATTTTTAACAAGCTTATATAATGTTTTAGTCGAGACTCTTTCTGAGTGATCCATGATCTTATCACGACCCGCGATAGCATCTAATGACCACCCTTGACCTAATAACTCATGAATATTCTTTAACTTCTGTTCTGATAACACACGTTCTTTTCTCCCACAACGCTTTTTATTTTGCTTGTAAGTGGAGTAGATTTCTTCAACTGTTAATCCTTGTTTGAATAAGCGATAATAGCGATACACTTTGTCTTTTCCAATGTTCATGCGACGTGCACATTCACGAGCGTTAACTCCTAAATAATAATTTGACTCTATATTTGTCAGCTGATTTATGTTAAGATGATGATAAGACATAGATGAAAACTCCTTAATTTGTTTGGCGATGAATTAAGTGTACCATCTATGTCTTTTTTATTACCATTAAATACGTTTACCAGTTGTCTGACTTAATTATATAATTCAGGAATCAAAAAATAAAAACTTCACCCTTCTTAATATGATGTTGAAACAGTTAAATTAAATGAATTCACTAAATTTTTTGAAAAAGAAATTTTGCCTTATCCCTCCACTCATGATAGAAACAGTGTGGAATTCTTTTGATTCCAATTAAAAAGTATGATTTTAAAACGTCTCATATTGTTATTTCCAAAACCTCACTCCCTGATATCGATCTAGATTTAAAGGAACAGTGTTATGATTGTGTGTATGATCGATTTACATTTACTCAAAAACATTTATTATTGAAAAGAACGGTTATACTTTCTACCATACAAAATACGAGATTGTTTTAGAGGTACAAAATAAAATTTCAGAGTGGCGGGTCCTCTACAGTTCACTCCTTTTATGAGCTATTAATACGTATTCTCATAACTCAAAACATAACTCAACTAAAATAAAAACACCTAGTCATTTCATCACAAGGCTTATTCTTAAAGTCATTCATTGTAATAGATGCAATACTCTTTGAGAAAGAACAAAAAAGACTTTAAAAGCCAAAGCTCTTAAAGTCTTTAAAATATAATAATATCAATATTTTATCCTATTCAAGATAAAATTTATAATGTTCCAAAGAAATTATCCGCGAGATACGTAACGTCCATCATTTGTGTTGATGATTAATTTATCTCCAACTTCAACGAATAAAGGAACTTGTAAAGAGTATCCAGTTGAAACTGTTGCACTCTTAGTTGCATTAGAAGCTGTGTTTCCTTTAACACCTGGCTCACATTCTACAACTTCTAATGTTACTTTTTCAGGAACTTCAACTCCTAAGATTTCACCGTTGTAGCTCATCACTTTAACTTCCATTCCATCAACTAAGAAGTTTTTCTCTTGCTCTAATTGAGCAGCCGTTAATTCAATTTGTTCATATGTTTCATTGTTCATGAAAACATACTCATCTCCCATTGAATATAAGAATTGCATTGTTGATTTTTCAACGTGTGCACGTTTAACTTTTTCACCTGCATTGAATGTATTATCAATAACAGCTCCAGAACGTAAGTTACGTAATTTAGAACGTACGAAGGCTTGTCCTTTACCTGGTTTTACGTGTTGGAATTCGATAATTTGGAATAAGTTTCCTTCATAATCGATAGTCATACCTGTTTTAAAATCGTTACTTGAAATCATAAAAATCCTCCTTGAACACTATACAAACTACTCCTTAGTAGTATGAGAATCATTTCCGTATTTAATTATAACGATTAATGGAGAAATTGTCTATTATAAACAGCTATTTTTCCCTATTCTCGACCTAAAATCAGCTTTTTCACCCTCGCTATTGAACAAAAAAAAACACTCTATCTTTCTATTTCTTTTCGTCTTTTCTCGTGATACGACGATACTTCTCTAAAAGGGCTTTATTTTTAATCTGAAATTCTGTAAAATAAAAGGTGTTGCGAATAAAGGAGGTTATGTGGATGAATTGGCCATTAATTATTAGTGCAATTCTTTTAGGATTGATCGTTGGATTATGGATTACTATGCGTCGTGAATCGAAAAAATGTGTGGTAAACTTAACAGAAGCAGAGTTTGTAGAGCAAATGCGTAAGGGACAGTTAATAGACCTTCGTAAGAAAGAAGAATTTGATCAAGGACATATTAACGGTGCTCGTAACATTCCTTTTGCTATTTTAACTCGTAATCCTGGAAAATTACGCAAGGATTTACCTATTTTCTTATATTGTGAAAAAGGAAAAGTAAGCAAACGTGCTGCTTTAGTTCTTTACGGTAAAGGATACGAGAAAATTTACCAACTCGAAGGTGGATTAACAGCTTGGACAGGTCCATTAAAAGCTACAAAAAAATAAAAACAAAAAGATTATTAGAATTAAATCTAATAATCTTTTTTTATTATTTGCAAATAATAAAAAAACACACAATTATGTGTGTTTTATTCTTGGCTTAAATAAGCTTTAACCAATTTACTAACTAAAGCACCGTCTGTACGCCCTTTTGTTTTAGGAACAACGGCACCCATTAACTTACCCATGTCAGATGGTTTTTCTGCGTTAATCATTTTAGCTGTTTCAGATATAATTTGTTTAAGCTCTTCCTCAGTAAGTTGCGCCGGTAAATAGGCATTCACGTATGTTAATTCTTGCTCGATTTTTGCTGCTAAATCTTCACGTGCTGCCTCTTTAAATTCTTTTAAAGAATCACGGCGTTGTTTAACTTCACGTGAAAGAACAGTAAGTTCTTGGTCTTCATTTAAATCTGTAACACCTAAATGAATGGCTTCATTTTGAAGTGAAGCTTTTAACATGCGAATAACTGATAAGCGATCTTTTTCTTTCGCTTTCATTGCTTCTTTCATGTCAGCATTTAATTGATCAAGTAATGCCACTGAGATCACCTATTTAAAATTAGTATTTGTTACGTTTGATTGCAGACTTGCGTGCTGCTTCTGATTTTTGTTTACGTTTGATACTCGGTTTAACGTAATATTCACGTTTACGAGCTTCAGTAAGGGTACCTACTTTAGATACTTCTCTCTTAAAACGACGTAATGCATCATCTAATGATTCGTTTTTTCGAACTACAGTTTTAGCCACCACTAACCCTCCTTCCGCTTCGCTACGATTAACAGTAATATTATACAACATCTTTTACGTTCTGTAAATAAAACAAAAAAAAATCATAAAAATGATTTTATGTTATAATAATAACCGATAATAAAAAGGTGGACAAACACTGAACTGAAGGTGGAGTTTTATGAAATTTGTAACCAATATTGATGCTAAAAAATTTAATGACTTTGTGTCAACTCATCCTAAAAATCATTTTCTACAAACCTATGAGTGGGGTGTTTTTAAATCAAAATCACCCGAGTGGTCATTTGAAACTGTGGGACTTGAAAACGATCAAGGAGAACTCGTTGCAGCTGCGTTAGTTCTCATTCGTTTTTTACCTATCATCAAACGTCCATTTTTATATATTCCACGTGGATTTGTGCTTGACTTTAATAATGAACAACAATTAAAAGATTTTACAGAAGGAATGAAAAACTTCGCAAAATCAAAAAAAGCAATTTTCTTTAAAATCGATCCAGACCTAAAATACGTTAATCGCACCATCGATGGTGAAATTGCAGAAGGGGCGTTCCCAAATGAGTCACTAATTCAATCTTTGCTTAACCTCAATTATAAACATTTAGGCTTCACACAAGATTTTGACTCTAGCATTCAACCTCGATATACTTTCCGCTTAGATTTAAAACCAGAAGAAAAAAACTTATTACAAGGCTGTCATACAAAAACACGCTACAATTTAAAAGTAGCACAAAAAAAAGGAATCGAAATTGTAGAAGGATCACGTGAAGATTTAACAAAATTTGAAGAAATTATGCGTATCACAGGAGAACGTGATGGATTCTTAACTCGTCCTCTTTCTTATTTTGAAGAAATGTATGACACACTAGCCCCTCATGGAATGTGCAAACTCTACTTAGCTAAGCTTAATACAGAGCAAGCCTTAAATAATTTAACGGAGGAACTAAATCAAACCACATCAACCATCGAACAATTAAACAATCAACTTCAAAATGCAGAATTAAATGAGAAGAAACGTCAAAAACTAATTAATAAATTAGAACCCGAAAAAAATAAACTTCAAAATATTACCCAACAATTAAAAGAAGTGGAACAATTGTATAAAGAACACCCAACAGGGATTACAATGTCAGGGATTATTACCACTTATTTCGGCAATAAAGCATGGTATTTATATGGAGCCAGTGATAATGTTTATCGTGAATTCATGCCAAACTACTTAATTCAATGGAAAGCTTTAACAGACGCTAAACAAGATGGATATGAAATTTACGACTTCTTTGGAATTAGTGGGAAAACAGATGAATCAGATCCATTATATGGTCTATATCGATTTAAAAAAGGATTTGGTGGAGAATTTACCGAATTTATTGGAGAATTTGATTACGTGATTGATCCCATTGGTTACTTTGCTTGGACCAAACTTTTACCACAATTTAAAAAATTCAAAAAAAGATTGCGCAATAAAAGACATTAAAAAAGGACACCGACATGTAGTGCACCCCAAATGTTAGACTTAAAAATCTAATGTTAGGGGTGCTTTTCTATGGCTAAATATAGCTCAGAATTTAAGTTGCATGTTGTTAACGAGTATTTGCAGGGAACTTTAGGTTACCGTTTGCTCGCTAAAAAATATCACATACCAAGTAAATCACAAATTGAAACGTGGGTTAGACAATATAAACAAACTGGAAGAAGTGGAGTTCAACGAAAAGAAAAACAAGAATATACTGGAGAATTTAAATTAAATGTATTAAACGATATGAAAACAACAGGTGCTTCATATAGTCAAACTGCTATCCATTTTGGATTATCAGAGATAGGAACGATTGCCAATTGGAAGGCAGACTTTCTAAAAGACGGTGCAGAGGCATTCTTTAAATCGAAAGGAAGGCCTCAAAATCCTATGACTAAATTAAAAGCATCTAAACAACCAAAAACTTTAACTCGTGAACAACAATTAGAAGAAGAACTTAAATTATTGAGAATCGAGAATGAATACTTAAAAAAGTGTCACGCCCATGGAATTACGCCATGGAGCCAAAGAATCAAATCGAAACAAGAATCATCCAAGAATTAACGGCTAATTTTAAATTAAGTGACATTTTAAAGGTCACAAAGTTTCCTAAATCAACCTATCACTATTGGGTCAATAAGATGAAACAAGTAAATCCTGATCAAGAGCTTGAAGAGCTGATTTTAATTATTTTTAAAGAGAGTGATGAGACTTACGGCTATCGTCGAATTCAAGATGAGCTTTATAATAGAGGAATTAGAATCAATCATAAAAAAGTATATCGTCTCATGAAAAAGCTTGGGATAATGTGTGTCAAGTTTGGTCGTAAATCACGTCAATATCGCTCATACAAAGGGACTGTTGGAACAGTGGCTAAGAATCGAATTAATCGCCGTTTTAATACACCGTATCCTTATCAAAAGTTAACAACAGATGTGACGGAGTTTAAAACACAAGAAGGAAAGAAATTATATTTGAGCCCTATAATGGATATGGCAACGGGTGAAATTTTATCTTTTTCAATTAGCCATAAACCTGATTTAAACTTTGTCATGGAATCATTATATCAAGTTCTTCCAATTCTTGAACAAGCTAAATATCGAACAACGATTCATTCTGATCAAGGTTGGCACTATCAACATAGACAATGGGTTCAAACATTAAAACAGAATAACATATTTCAAAGTATGTCTCGTAAAGGAAACTGTTTAGATCATTCTCCTATGGAAAATTTCTTCGAGATTCTTAAACAAGAAAAATATTATGGTAAAACATTCAAAACATATGAGGAGCTAAAAGAAGCAATTGAAGAATATATTGACTACTATAATCATAAACGAATCAAAAGAAAATTGGCTGGCATGAGTCCAGTTCAATACCGAATTCATACCAGCCAATTGGCTGCTTAATATTTAGTTCAACTTTTTGGGGTCACTACAACAAGGTGTCCTTTTTTATGCATTCTTTTCTAATCTTCTACGAAGTACTTCTTTCGCAACTTCACGATCATCTAAACGAATATTCCCACTTTTCCAATATTGGATTTGCTCATGACCTCGTCCTGCAATTAATACAATATCATTTTTCTGTGCTTTATTGATAGCAGTTTCAATTGCTTCAATCCGATCAACAATCACTTCATAATTCATTGGTTTAATTCCAGAAACCATTTCATTCAAAATATCAACCGGATCTTCTGAATGAGGATCATCTGTTGTAAAAATAACATCATCTGCATAATCAACGGATAACTTAGCGATAACTGGGCGTTTGGTACGATCTCGATCTCCTGGACATCCAATAACAACTTTGACCCCATTTTGTTTAATCCCGGTCACAAACTCTAACACTTTCTCAACCCCATCTGGCGTATGAGCATAGTCAACAATAACCGTAAAGTCTTGACCCTCATTAATAATTTCCATTCGGCCATCAACAGGCGATAATGTTTTAATTAACGCAATAATTTGTTCCATTGGCATCGAAGCCGAATAGGCAGAAGCCATAGCCCCTAGGGCATTATAAACATTAAATCTTCCTAAAAGCGGTGTTTGGACCTCATAGATCCCTTCTGGGCATGTCAATTTAAAACTTGTTCCAAATGACGTCATGTGAATATCCTCTGCTTTAAAGTCCGCATCCGACTCAATTCCATATGTATAAACAGCAGTCTGACTTTCTTTTAAGCGATTAACTAATTTTTCACCATACTCATCATCTAAATTCACAATCCCATGACCATCAGGAGTTAACATTTCAAACAACTTATATTTCGCTTCAAAATAGTCATCCATCGTTGGATGAAAATCTAAATGTTCTGGTGTCAGGTTTGTAAATAATGCAACTTTAAACTGACAGTAATCAACACGATGTAATTCTAAAGCATGTGAAGAAACTTCAATCGCAACTTGTTTTACGCCCTCTTCAACCATCTCATGAAAAATACGTTGCAAACTTAAAGGCTCAGGTGTTGTATTTTTAGGTTCAATGTAATGATTGGCATAGCGAATTCCATTTGTTCCAATGTATCCAACATGCCCTTCAAAACCAGTTAGAAGATGCTCTAAAATATAGGCTGTTGTTGTTTTTCCGTTTGTTCCAGTTAATCCAAATAAATTTAGCTTTTCTGTTGGTTTATTAAACATCAAATGCGCAAGCCTTGGAAGTTCAACTGCTGTATCTTTGACAATAATTTGAGGAATTGCAATATTTTCAAGTTCATATTCACAAACGATTGCAACAGCTCCAGCTTCTTCTGCTGACTTAGCAAAGCGATGCCCATCAACAGTATATCCCTTTATACACACAAATAAATCGCCTGGCTTTACTTGACGATTGTCTGTTGCAATACCGGTTACCTCAAAATCTTGTTCAACATTGAATAACGATTTAATATTCATGACATCACCTCTAATTATTCTGTTACTTCACGATTTCCCCTAAACAAATTGGATAATCTGCTTTTACAACCTTCACTGGCACAACTTCTCCAATTAAATCCGTTTCCCCTTTAAACTCCACTTTTACATAATTACTTGCATGCCCTACTAAATACCCTTCTTTTGTATGTGAGGCTTCTTCTGGAATAACTTGTAGAATTTTTCCTTCACAAGAACTTGCATATTCTTTAGCCAATTGTTCACTCAATGCTAATAATTTATTAACTCGCATCGACTTAACCATTTCTGGGACTTGATTTTCCATACGCGCAGCCGGCGTTCCATTACGCACTGAATACGGGAAGACGTGTAATTCAGAGAATCCGATACGTTTAATCGTCTCAACTGTTTCATTAAATAGCTCTTCTGTTTCTCCTGGGAAGCCTACAATCACATCTGTTGTAATTGCTAAATTGTCAAATAACTCACGTAACTCTTTTACCTTTGCCTCAAATTCAGCTAATGTATAGGGACGCTTCATTCCCTTTAAGATTTCATTTGATCCAGCTTGAAGTGGCATATGTAAATGGTTCACAATTTTATCTGACATTTTCATGGCAGTGATGACATCATCTGTCATTTCTGATGCCTCAATTGAAGAGATACGAATACGTTTTAATCCGTCAATTTTAATTAAGTCTTGAAGTAATTTACCAAAACTATAATCTTCTAAATCTTCACCATAAGCCGCTGTATGAATCCCTGTTAAAACGACTTCACAGTGACCATTCGCTACTAATTGCTTAACTTGATCAATAACGATTTCAGGTTTTTGAGAACGAACAGTTCCACGCGCCCAAGGAATAATGCAATACGTACAGAAATTATTACATCCATCTTGAATTTTTAATGTTGCACGCGTACGGTCTGAGAATTGAGAAACATTCAATGTTTCAAATCCATCTACCTTGAAAACATTTTGAATTTGTGAAATCGGTTGACGCTCTTCACGATATTTTTGAACTAATTGAGGAATTTGGTCACGTCCATGTGTTCCAATCACAATATCAACGCCCTCGATATCCATAATTTCTTTTGGTTTGGTTTGTGCGTAACATCCCATGACACACATAACGGCCTCAGGGTTACGACGAATGGCACGACGAATCACTTGACGACTTTTTTTATCTCCTGTATTCGTGACCGTACACGTATTAATGATATAGACATCTGCTACACCTTTAAAATCTACTTTTTCATAACCTTCATTTTTAAATAACTCCCATACTGCTTCTGTTTCATAATGATTTACTTTGCATCCTAATGTATGAAATGCTACAGTCGGCATAAAATCATTCC
This sequence comes from Turicibacter sanguinis, assembly GCF_013046825.1. Lineage (NCBI taxonomy): Bacteria > Bacillati > Bacillota > Erysipelotrichia > Erysipelotrichales > Turicibacteraceae > Turicibacter > Turicibacter sanguinis. Next base: position 2,739,267 of record NZ_CP053187.1, read on the forward strand.
TTTCCCTATGACAAATCTTGTTGTGATATTTAAAATTCTAATGCAAACGAAATCGCACTCAACGCGTAAATCGGTGCTGTTTCTGTTCTTAAAATGCGAGGCCCTAATGCACACGGTTTAAATCCATGCTGGATTAATAAATCAACTTCTTTTTCTCCAACGCCTCCCTCAGGCCCAACTAATAACAATAACGTTGCACCTGGTTTTATATTTTCTAACGTTTGTTTTAATTGAGCTAATTCACCTTGTTTGGCTGTTTCTTCATAAGCAAACAAGCAAACATCGTAATGTTTAGATTGTTCTAAGAAAGCCTTAAAGGTATGAACAGAATGAACTTTTGGAACCACTTGACGATGAGACTGTTCAGCAGCTTCTTTTGCAATCTTATTCCATCGTTCAACCTTTTTCACTTCCTTTTTAGCATCTAGTTTAACAACACAACGTTCCATACTTACCGGCATAAAGTTAGTTGCTCCACACTCCGTTGCCTTTTGAATGACCCATTCAAATTTATCTCCTTTAGGTAACCCTTGGGCAATCGTGACCTCAATGGGTAATTCCGTATCACTTTCAATTGCTTCACCAATTTCTCCCGTCACTTCATCTGGTGTTACGGCTGTAATCGTGAGATAATAACATTCTTTATCTTCATTACAAACAATGATTCGCTCACCGACTTCCATTCGCATGACACGGGCGATATGATGAGCATCTTCATCAGTAATTCGAACTTGTTTCGCTTGAAACTGATGATTTTTTAAAAAATAACGTTGCATTACGTTGCCTCCAATTCGACTTTAACCTTCGTATGTTGCCACAATCGCAACCCATCCATTTTTTTCTCTCACTTCTTCAATCTTAAATTGATGGGCAACTAAAGCATCTAATACTGCTTGTTTTTCATGGTCAACAATACCAGAACAAATAAACGTTTGACCTTGTGGTAATACTTTCACCACATCATCTAACATATTAATAATAATCGGTGCTAATATATTAGCTACCATTAACGTTGGAGCTTCTGATAACGCCTCCACCCCATCAATTAAATTGTTTTTCTCAATGATAATGTTTTGACAATGATTCATTTCAATATTTTCTTTTGCACGAATCACTGCCATTGCGTCCAAGTCAACCGCATAAACCAAACGACATCCAAGTTTTGAAGCAGCGATTGCTAAAATTCCAGAACCAGTTCCTACATCAACAACGACTTGACTTGAATTGGCATACTGTTCAATCAATTCTAAACATAATTGTGTCGTTTCATGCGTTCCAGATCCAAAGGCCATTCCCGGATCTAACATAATCTCTGTCACATTAGGATCAGTTGTAGGTTCAAGCCAACAAGGTTTAATCACTAGCGTCTTCGTAATTTCAATTGGAGTATAATGTTTTTTCCAACTATTTGCCCAGTCTTCTTCATCTAACATTTTGATTTCCAGTTTATTATGGTCAAAGTTATCAAATTTTAAATTTAATAATTGCGTTCTCACAAATTCTAACTGTGTTTCAATATCTGACGTTACGGCTAAATAGCCTTTAATGATAACTCCATCACTTGGATAATCATTAGGATTTAGGCGATAAATTTCACCAAAATGATCCTCATGTGATTCTGTTACGGTATTTGAATCTTCAAGTAAGACTCCCTTCGAACCAGCCTCAATAAAAATATTACTAACTAAATCATACGCTTCATGCGTTGAATGAAAACTTAACTCTAACCAGTTCATGAAGTCACCTCATTTATCAATTTTATCTCTAAATTATAACACAATTCATCAAAAACTAAAAATTATGTTCTTTTGTTTAATATTGTAAATTTTTTATAGTGTCATTCTTTTTCCATAAAAAAATTGTAAGGATTCTTCATCCTTACAATTTTCATTATTTAAAGGCCTTTTTTAACTTATCCCAGATTGAACCTGTTTTATCTTCTAACTGATCAAATTCATGTAATAATTCACGTTGACGATGACTTACTTTTTTAGGAACGACTAATTTAACTTTGACATATAAGTCTCCCGTCATTTCGCGGTTAATGTATTTAATTCCTTTATTACGAACTCTAAATTCAGTTCCTGGTTGTGTTCCTTCTGGAATTTTTAAAGCCACTTTTCCATTTAACGTCGGTACTTCAACTTCAGCTCCTAAAGTTGCTTGACTAAATGAGATTGGAATTTCACAACGAAGGTCATAACCATCGCGAACAAAGAAATCATGTGGTAAGACTCTAAATCCAACATATAAATCTCCACTTGGTCCGCCATTACGTCCCGCTTCTCCTTGACCTGTTAAGCGGATTTGTTGACCATCATCAATTCCAGCTGGAACTTTAACTTCAATCGTTTTTTGACGGTTAACTGTTCCATGCCCTGAACAAGCATCACATTTATGTTTAATCTTTTTACCCGTTCCAGAACAGTCAGGACAAGTCGTTTGAGTTTGCATACGTCCAAGAATCGTATTTTGAACTTCCACAACGCGTCCTGTTCCACTACAACGAGAACATGTTTCAATATCGTCTTTAGAACGTGCTCCTGATCCCCCACATTTTGTACATTCTTCTTCACGATTTACTGTAATCTCTTTTGTCACGCCAAATGCAGCTTCTTCAAACGTAATCGTTATTGTTTGCTTTAAATCATTACCACGTTGTGGGGCATTTGGATTTCGACGATTTGAGCCACCACCGAATCCGCCGAATCCGCCTCCGAACATACTTTCAAATATATCTTCGAATCCGCCTCCGAATCCGCCTTGTGCTCCACCAAATCCTCCGAATCCGCCAAATCCACCTTGGCCACCGAATCCATCTGTTGCTGCATGTCCATATTGATCATAGGCTGCGCGCTTTTGCTCATCGCTAAGCACCTCATATGCTTCTTGTACCTCTTTGAACTTTTCTTCTGCATTTGCTTCCGTTGCAACATCAGGATGATACTGTTTAGCTAACTTACGGTAAGCGCGCTTAATTTCTTGATCAGTTGCTGTTTTTGAAACACCTAGCACCTCATAATAATCACGTTTTGCCATGCTGTACCCTCCTTTTATTCTTTCATAATATACCATAAAAAAAGTCAAAGTCATAGTAGACTTTGACTTTTAAATTTTTTATTAAACTTCTTTATATTCAGCGTCTACAACTGAATCATCACTTGAATTTGCTCCTGCATCACCTTGTGCCGCTTGAGCTGCCTCAGCTGCTTGAGAATAAACTTTAACCGCTAATTCTTGAGCTAATTTTTCAAGTTCATCTTTTTTCACTTTAACTTCATCGAAATTGTTATCGCTTAATGCTTTTTCTAATGCTTCAACTGCATTTTTAATGTTTGTTTTTTCTTCTTCAGTTGCTTGTTCTCCAAGTTCTGAAACTGATTTATTTGCCGCAAAGATTAATTGCTCTGCTTCATTACGTAAATCTGCTTGTTCTTTACGTTTTGCATCTGCATCTGCATTTTCTTCTGCTTCACGGACCATGCGTTCAATTTCTTCATCTGTTAATCCTGAACCAGAAGTGATGGTGATACGTTGTTCTTTTTGTGTACCTAAATCTTTTGCTTTAACATTTACAATCCCATTAGCATCGATATCAAATGTTACTTCGATTTGAGGGATACCACGTGGTGCAGCTGGAATATCTCCTAATTGGAAGCGTCCTAATGTTTTGTTATCTGATGCCATTGGACGTTCACCTTGTAAAACGTGAATATCTACGGCTGGTTGGTTATCTGCAGCTGTTGAGAACACTTGAGATTTAGATGTTGGAATTGTTGTATTACGAGGGATTAAAACCGTCATCACTTGTCCCATTGTCTCGATACCTAAAGATAATGGTGTAACGTCTAATAATAAGATATCTTTAACATCTCCTTGTAACACCCCACCTTGGATAGCAGCTCCCATTGCAACTACTTCGTCTGGGTTAACTCCTTTATTAGGTTCTTTTCCTAATTCATTTTTGATTGCTGTTTGCACGGCAGGAATACGAGTTGATCCACCAACTAATAAAACTTGATCTAAATCATTTGCAGTCATCTTAGCATCTTTTAATGCTTGACGAACTGGTCCCATTGTACGTTCAACAAGAGTTGAAGTCATCGCATCAAATTGAGCACGTGATAAAGTTTTTTCTAAATGTAAAGGTCCTGTTGCATTCATTGAGATGAATGGTAATGAAATTTGGACAGATGTCACTCCTGATAAGTCTTTTTTAGCTTTTTCAGCCGCATCTTTTAAACGTTGCATTGCCATTTTATCTGCTGATAAATCAACACCTGTTTCTGATTTAAATTCTTTTACTAACCAGTCAATAATCACTTGGTCGAAATCATCTCCACCTAAACGATTATCTCCCGCTGTTGATAATACTTCAAATGTTCCATCTGCTAACTCAAGAATTGAAACGTCAAAAGTTCCTCCTCCTAAGTCATATACTAAAATTGTTTGTTCTTTATCTGTTTTATCTAATCCATAAGCTAAAGCTGCTGCTGTTGGTTCATTGATGATACGTTTAACATCAAGACCTGCAATACGTCCTGCATCTTTAGTCGCTTGACGTTCAGCATCATTGAAGTAAGCTGGAACTGTAATAACTGCTTCAGTTACTGGTTCACCTAAGTATGCTTCAGCCGTTGCTTTTAAATTTTGTAAAATAATTGCTGAAATTTCTTGTGGTGTATAAGATTTTCCTTCAATTGTTTCTTTATGGTTTGTTCCCATATGACGTTTAATAGACATGATTGTATTTGGATTTGTAATTGCTTGACGTTTTGCAACATCACCTACTTGACGTTCTTCACCTTTGAATGATACAACTGATGGCGTTGTACGAGCTCCTTCTGGATTAGCGATAACTTTCGCTTCTCCACCTTCCATAACTGCAACACATGAGTTAGTTGTTCCTAAGTCAATACCAATAATTTTACCCATTGAGATTCATCCTCCTATATAACAATTTAGAATTATTCGCTTACTTTTACCATTGAAGGTCTAATAACACGATCTTTTAATTTATAACCTTTTTGAAGTTCTTGTAAAACCATTCCTGATTCTACCCCTTCAACTGCTTCTTGCATCACAGCTTGATGCACAGTTGGATCGAAGGCCACGCCTTCTGCTTTAATGACTTCAACCCCTTCTTGCTTTAATGCCTCAAGTAATTGGGTATGAATCATTTTAAATCCTGTTAAGAATGTTTTTGTATTTTCATCTTCAACCGTACTAGATAAAGCACGCTCAAAGTTATCAATCGCTGGAATAATATTCGTAATCACAGCCTGTGAGCGATATTTCGCTTCACGAACGCGTTCTTCATTCATACGACGTTTAAAGTTTTCAAGTTCAGCTGCATTACGTAACAATTGATCTTTCAGATCTTGAATTTGTTGTTTTAATTCCACTGTTTCATCGATAACTTCTGATTCCGTCTCACACTGGCAATCACCATTTGCTTCTTGGCAACCTGCTTCTTCATTTAATTCTTCTAATTCTTCAACTGGTTGGGTTTCCTTATTCAACCGCCCCACCTCCTATTTATATAAATCAGACATAATTCGTGCGACATGCTCAAGAAGTGGAATGATTTTTCGATACTCCATTCTCGTCGGTCCTAAAACCGCAATCTTCCCAAATTCATGGTCACTAATTTGGTACGGAACCGTGATTAGTGTACAGTTTTCCATCGCTTTTATTTCGTTTTCTTGTCCAATTTTAACCGTCAATTCATGAGTCTCATCATCTGACTCAATAACTTTTACAATCTCATCTGCTTCAATCATACTAAACAAATGATAAGCTTTATCTAAATCATTGAATTCTGGTTGTTTCAAAATATTAGATTTTCCACTTAGAATATAATTGTTTTGAGAGAGCGACTGAGAAAGTAATTGAAGCATTGTATACATAATTTCCTCTTTGTATGTAATGAAATCATGTAATTGATTTTCAAAGCTTTCAGTTAACTTATCATGGATTTCACCCACAAATTCACCGACAAGTAATTCATCGAGCGCTTTAATAATGGTCTCCATTTTTTTAATATCAATATTGTCAGGAATCGTAATTGTCCGACTCTCAACATGCCCTTGGTCTGTAATAAGAACAAAGACAGCTTGTGCATCTGAAATCGGAACAAACTGAATTTTTTTCACTCGACTGTAATCACGAGAGGGACCTAATAAAATTGACGTATAATTCGTTAAACTTGAGAGCAATTTAACCGCTTCTTTAATGGTTGTTTCACGTTCAAATTGTTTTTGATTTAACAATTGTTTAAATATTCCTACTTCTGGTGTTGTCTCCATAGGTTCTTCTTTTACAAGGTAGTCTACGTAATAACGATATCCCTTTTGACTCGGGATCCGACCACTTGACGTATGTGTTTTTTCAAGAAAGCCCAAATCTTCTAAATCTGCCATTTCATTTCGAATCGTAGCAGCTGAAAAATTCAGTTCTTCTTTTTTAGATAAGACGCGCGAACCTACTGGCTGTGCCGTGTGTATGAACTCTTCTACAATTGCCTTTAAAACAAGTATTTGTCGTTCCGTTAGCAATGTAAACACCTCTTTTAGCACTCGTTATCATCAAGTGCTAATACCATTATATATAACCTTATTAGCACTGTCAACTCATTAGTGCTAATTTTTTATTTTTTTCAGAAGTCTAACTTCAGCAACCGTCTACCTTGATTAATATTCTCATTTCATGCTATTTCATACAAAAAAAGACACTCCTAGGAGCGTCTTTTTGAATTATTTATGCGATTCAATTAATGATAATAACGACGCTTTTGGTTGGAATCCAACTGTTTGCTGAACTGCTTGACCGTCTTTAAATAAAATTAATGTTGGAATTGACATCACTTTAAATTGTGACGCAACACCTGGACAATGATCCACGTTTACTTTAACAATTTTAGCAACACCTTGTAATTCAGTCGCTAACTCTTCTAGAACAGGCGCAATCATCTTACATGGTCCGCACCAATCTGCATAAAAATCAACTAAAACTAATCCAGTTGCAATTTCTTGAGCAAAATTTTCTTCTGTTGCATGAATAACTGCCATGTTTATTTCCTCCTCTAATACTTCTTGATAGTCTATCATAAGTATATCATATTACCATGAAATTACAAATAGATTGCACTTTCACCCAAATATTATTTCACATTTTTAGACACCTATCCCCATAACTTTCTAACAATCCCTTTATTTTAAACAGTAAATGGAGCGCCAACATGATCCTTTAACTAATTTAAATATCGGCGTAAAAATTCTTTCGTTCGTGCCTGTTTAGGATTTACAAAGATTTCATCTGGTGTTCCTTCCTCAGCAATCACCCCTCGATCCATAAAAACAACTCGATGACTCACCTCTTTAGCAAATCCCATTTCATGTGTCACCACAATCATCGTTAATCCATCCTCCGCTAATTGTTTCATGACTTTTAAAACGTCACCCACCATTTCGGGATCAAGGGCACTTGTCGGTTCATCAAATAACAATACTTCTGGTTCCATACATAAAGCACGCGCAATGGCTACACGTTGTTTTTGCCCCCCTGATAATTGTGAACTACTTGCATGAGCAAATGATTTCATTCCGACCTTCTCTAAATAAAACATCGCTTTTTCGATCGCCTCTTCTTTTCTTCGTTTCAATACTTTTGTTTGTCCAATGACACAATTATCAAGAACTGTTTTATTTTGAAACAAATTAAAACTTTGAAACACCATCCCGACTTTAGTTCGGTATTGATTAACATTAAGTTCTCCCTTTAAAATATCCTGGCCTCGATATAAGATTTCACCACTATCTGGAATTTCTAATAAATTAAGGCATCGAAGTAGAGTTGATTTCCCACTTCCACTTGATCCAATAATCGTAATAACTTCTCCTTTATCCACATGAAACTCTATGTTTTTTAAAACCTCTAGTTCTCCAAATCGTTTTTCTAAATGATGGATGTTGATCATCGTATTTTCTGCCATACTCTCCTCCTAAAGATTTGCCATTGGAACCGTTTGCGATGATGGAAATGAAGTTTTTTTCACGTTCATTTTCTTTTCAATCCAACCTAAAATTTGTGCTGTAATTGTCGTTAACACTAAATAAATGAGGCACGTAATAAAAAACGTCTCAGAATATAGCATCACACTTCCTGCTACTGATTTAGATTGGAAGAAAACTTCAATCACCCCAATGACATTTAACATTGAACTATCTTTAATATTCACAATAAATTCATTTCCAATAGAAGGAAAGGCGTTTTTAATCGCCTGAGGTAAGATAATGTACATCATCGATTGAAAAGCGGTCATTCCAATACTTCTAGCGGCTTCAAGTTGCCCTTTATCCACTGACTGAATACCTGAACGGATAATTTCTGCCATATAAGCCCCAGTATTAACCGAAATAATCACAATCCCTGCAGTTAATGAACTCCACCCTAGAATAGGACGTAAAGCATGATATAAAAACATCGCTTGCACCATCATTGGAGTCCCTCTAAAAAACCAAACGTAAAGACCTATCAAACAGTGCATCATTTTTTTTAACACTTTTACACTTTTTAAGTCTCTTGGTTCAATTGTAATCGCACGCAATCCCCCTAGAACTAACCCAATAACTAAGCCTAACATCGTTCCTAAAAAAGCTAAAATGAGTGTCATTTTAATTCCATACATGAACAAATCAAAATTTTTAACAAATAAAGAAAATGATTTATTTAAAAAGCCATTTTGAGTCGTTAAGAACATCATAATTATTCACCTGTTGGCGCACTTTCGCGAGATTCTGTCATCCATTCATTTCGAGTCGAATCTGAAATATTATCTAAAGCAGATTGAACTTGATTAAAGAACTCTGTACCACGACTGCCTTCTTTTAATCCAATTGAAACAGATGTATCAATATCAAATCCTTTACCTTCTGCAAAGTGAACAATAGTCAAATCTGGATTAGCTTGAATGACCCCTTCGGCAACGGGTAATTCAGCCGTAATAGCATCTGCTTCATTTGATTGTAAAGAGACCACTAACTCAGGATAAGAAGATTTAGGTGTTAAGTGATTCACCCCTTCAATTTGGTCAATTACCGTATCATAATTAGTATTCATCTGTCCAATCACATTTTTACCACTAAAATCTTGAATAGATGTTGCATGAACTAAATCATCGTCTGCACGAACAATCAGTACCATTTCTGATTCAAAATAAGGTGTCGTAAAATCAATTCCTTGTTCACGTTCCTCATTAGCGGTCATCCCAGCAATAATCGCATCAATTTCTCCCGATTCTAGTGATAATTGCAAACCATCCCACTCTAATTTTTTAATCACTAACTCTTTTTCCATGCTCTTTGCAATTTCATTTGCAATTCTCACATCGTATCCATCACAAAATCCTGCTCCACCAATTGATACACTTGTCTGTGTTGGTGCTGACGTTTGCCAGTTAAACGGAGCATAATTACATTCCATTCCAACCGTAAACGTATCTTTTGAATTACTTGTAGCATTCCCGCTACATCCTGCAAGCAAAATACATCCTGCTAACGTTACAACTAATTTTCTCATATTAAAATCTCCCCTTTGATTAAAATTGATTGTAACAAAAAAAGTCGTGCTATTAACACGACTGAAAAAAAGTCCTCTGTTTAATAGCTCCTCTTCAAAACTGAAGGAGTGTTACAGGTATTTCCTGCAACCCCAAGTGACGTATTTGCCAATACGAAACTTTCGGCGATGATTACCTTTCCAACATTTCCTCACTTGCCAGCTCCCTGTTGTACTCTGATGCAACGCTACCTCTATACGATTTTTTTTGTCCTCTTATAAAATAACATGATTTCCATATAATGTAAACTTTATTTTAAAAAATATATTTTCACAAAAAAATCTATCCCGATTGACTCGAGATAGACAGGACTCCCTTATTTTAATTCAACAACCGTTGCTCCAGTTCCACCTTCACCGGCTCCCCCAAATCTAAAGCTTGCAACGTGTTTATTTTGTTTTAAATATTTATGAACCCCTTGGCGAAGAGCTCCCGTTCCATGACCATGAATAATCGTAATCGTTTGATATCCAGCCAATAAGACATCATCAAAGTATTTATCAAGCATTAACATAGCATCTTCATAGCGTTCTCCTCGTAAATCCAATTGAATTCCGACATGGCTATTACGTTTATGAACCATTTGCCCTTTTTTTGTTTCCTTTTTCTGAACCGATTTACGTAAATATTGAAGATCTTCAGGTTTAATGTTCACTTTCATCATACCCAGTTGAACCATCCATTCTCCATTTTTGGTTTGCTCAATCAGTTCACCTTGACGATTTAAAGATAAAACCATCACTTCATCACCTGGTTTTAACGGCTGTTTATTTTGAGCCTTTTTCTTAAATTGCTCTGCTTGTTTCGCCTCTGCTTTCTTTAATGACGTCAATTTTTCTGTTAACTCATGATCTTTCATTGATAAATCAGCCATTTTTTTCGCTCGACGTAAATCCATCACAATTTGTTCTGCTTCTTCTTTTGCTTGGCGAACACTTTCAAATGCTTCTTTTTTGATATCCTCTAAGACTTTTTCACGTTCTGCCTCAAATTTTGCCAGTTTTTGCTCATATTCTTTTTTCATTTCTTCAACTAATGTATTTTGTTGCTGAAGATGTTGAATCTCCTGATCTAATTGTAATCCACGATCCTCAAGTTTTGTAATTAAATCCGTCATTTCTGTTCGTTCACTTTCAACATATGAACGAGCTTGATTTAAAATGGCCTCTTTTAATCCTAAACGTTTTGAAATCTCAAAGGCATTTGAACGTCCAGGTACTCCAACAAGTAAACGATACGTTGGGGAAAGCGTCTCAACATTAAATTCAACCGATGCATTAATCACATCATCTTGCTCATAAGCATAGGCCTTAAGCTCAGGGTAATGCGACGTCGCAATCGTACGCGCTCCTCGAACCTTAACATAATTTAAAATCGAAATAGCAAGTGATGCGCCTTCTTTCGGATCGGTTCCTGCCCCTAGCTCATCAAATAAAATCAAGCTATTCACTGTTAAACGTTCCATAATTTTAACGATATTTGTCATATGAGATGAGAACGTTGATAAACTTTGTTCAATACTTTGTTCGTCTCCAATATCAGCAAAAACATGATCGAAAATAGCCAATTGTGATGACTCGTGTGCCGGAATTAAAAGACCTGCTTGTGCCATCAACGTTAGTAATCCCACCGTTTTTAACGTAACAGTTTTCCCCCCTGTGTTTGGACCTGTGATTACAATCGTCGTATACTCATCTCCAAGTTCGATGTCATTAGCCACAACAGACTTTTGATCAATTAAGGGATGTCTAGCAGCCACTAAACGGATAATCCCTTTAGTATTTATTTTAGGACGCGTTCCATTAATTAAACGGGCATACTTTCCTTTTGCAAACATGAAGTCAATTTCTCCAAGAAGCTCAACATTTAATGACAGTAAGTCGACAAACTTCTTCACTTCTTCGGTTAATTCACGTAAAATACGTTCAATCTCACGGCGTTCTTCTACATGCCACTCTTGCAACTTATTATTTAAATCCACCACTTCTTTTGGTTCCATAAAATACGTATTTCCTGATGAGGATTGATCATGAATCGTTCCACCAAACGTATTTTTATAATCTGCACGAACTGGAACAACATAACGTTCATTACGAATCGTTACGATTCCATCTGTCAATTTGCTACGACGCTCTGATACGACTTGATTTAGACGTTCTTTAATACGAGATTCGGTGCTTTGAATAGCACGACGAATACTACGTAATTCACCTGATGCACTGTCCATCACATATCCTGTCTCATCGATACACGCATTAATAGCATTTTGTAAACTCGATAAAGCGACTAACGTATTCGTATGATGTGCAAAAATCGGGGCATCGACTTTAATCTCATTTAAACGTTCTGCAAAAGATTTCATCTGTGACACCGCATAAAGTAAGCGGCTCACCGCTAATAACTCTTGTGAAGATAGAATCGCTGAAATCTTCGCACGCGCAATCGCCTCTGAAATATCAGATACCCCACCTAGTGGAGCCTCTCCTAACGCGTAAATAATTCTTAAGGCTTCATCTGATTGATTTAATCCATACTCCACATCTTTTTCAATCGTCGTTGGCTTTAATAAAGCCACGCGTTTTTGTCCAAGCGAACAAGCACACAACGACTCAATCGTTTGTTTAATCTTATTAAATTCTAATATCTGAATAGCTTGTTTCACTAATCTCACTCCACTTTAGCAAAAAAAATTTGCAAAAATTTTTAACGATGTTATTTTAACACAAATTCTGTTAAAATCATAGTATACATTTAAATGGACGGTGACCCTATGGCTTCAACAATTACCTTAACAGTATCGCAACAAATACTAGAAAAAATGTACCAATATTACGAAAAACAAATTATTAAAATTCCAAATCATACTCTTTTTCAAGCAAAGACCACTTCTTGTACCATTACAGCTTATCTAAGCAAAAAAGTGGTATTTCAAGGGGTGAATCCTGAGATTGAAGCAAACAAATGGCAAAAGGCTTCACCTACTTCAACGACTCCTAAAAAATCAACTTTAAATGAAAAGTCAACCCTCCCAAGCAACATTGCTATGCTTTCAGCAATCGGATGTGATGAGGTTGGAACAGGAGATTACTTCGGACCGATTGTGGTTTGTTGTGCGTCTGTTGAAAAAGATCAAATAGCTTTTCTTCAAGAAATGGGAATTAAAGATTCAAAAGCATTAAAAGATCCTGAGATTTGTCAACTGGCTCATCAAATTGAAACGATGATTCCCCATCAATGCCTCGTTCTACCTAATGAAAAATATAACCTCATGGTTGAAAAAGGAATGAATGCAAACTCAATTAAAGCCTATCTCCATAATCAAGCTTTATTGAAATTAACCACGTCACTCCCTTCCCTTCCTGATTTCATCATAATGGATGAGTTCGTTAATGAAGCAAAGTACTATGACTATTTGAAGAAATTACCTAAACAACCAACCATCATCAGCGAAAACCTTCACTTTATTCAAAAAGGCGAATCGGTTCACGTAGCGGTAGCAGCTGCCTCAATTTTAGCTCGCGCCTCATTTGTTAAATACATGCAAATTATGAGTAAAAAATATCAATTTGAACTACCAAAAGGTGCAGGTGCTCCGGTCGACATCGCAGGACGAAAATTTGTTAAACTTCATGGAAAAGAAACACTTCAGTCTTTAACAAAATGGCACTTTGCGAATACAAATAAAATTTTAAAATAGAACCTCGAATAAAAGAGTTGAGATGAAAATAATCTGATCTTTTATAAAAAGGCGAATTAAATGACAGTTAAAAGATGAATTCTGCATCCTACAGAGTTCATCTTTTTTATTCGACGACTTTCCTTCTCTATTGGGATTGAAATTCTCAATTTCTACGTTGGGGTTAAAAGATGCTAAAGAATACAAAATGGATTGCCACTTAAATCTTATAAAATAAAAGAACCTATAACCACACACTGTTTCAAGTGTAAGCTAATAGGTTCTAATTGAAACTTTCATACTTTTTATTTGACTATTTCTTCTAACTTAACATCTAATTTATCAATAAAATGGGCTGCTTTTTCAGGTTCATTATTTTGTAAATAATAATAGATTAACGCCATATTATAGTCAGAATAATCCGTTTGCTGTGTTAAAAGTGTTCCACGTGTAAAAAGTCCCATCACTAATAACACATAGGTGGCAGTTGCTAACGCTGTTCGTGATAAATACTGTTTAGTTTTTGGAAGTCCTAAAATTGAAGCAATTAAGAACCCTCCTAAAAATCCTCCTAAATGACCATAAAAGTCAATCGTTGGATCTATGATTGCCCAAACAATTGAAAATAGCATAATGGGAAAAATCATTCCCTTTACTAAATGCATAAACATTTTTCTATTTTCAATTCCTAAAAACAGCATGGCACCGAGTAACCCATAAGCAACGGTAGAAGCTCCTAAAGAAACATTTTCAATAAAAGCAAAACTAAATAAATTTCCTAAAAAGGCAGACCCAATGATGATAATAGTGAGTCGCCACCACCCAAATAGGTGCTCAATTATTTTACCAAATTGATAAATAAAAATAGCATTAAATAATAAATGGAATAATTGTAAATGAATAAGACTTGGTGTTAATAAGCGCCAATATTCTCCCGCTATAATTAATGGATTATATTTCGCTCCAAATTCGATAGCGGTTCCAATATTTTTAACCGGTTGAATTTGAATCATTAAAAATAGGATGACTAGAAGCGCTAAAAATCCAATAATCACAAATGATTTAGATTGAAACTCAAGCATTTTTCTTACATTTAAAGCTTTAGCTTTCGATGTTTGTTGCATTTCAATAATCAACTCACTCATTGAACGCTCCAAAGACGCTCGTTCAATACTTGAGTAAAATTGTTTAATGTCCTCATTTTGAGTAAAATCGTCTGCTCGCTGAATATCAATAATTTTAACATAGTCTTTTACATTACTAAAATATTGACAACTTGCCGTATCTATATTTAAAATCACCACGTTCAGACGCCATAACAAATAACGACGTCTGACACGCGAACGAACTCGATCAATTTGTTTCATGAGTTGTGAGGCTTGCATTTCATTAAACAAACTTCGTTGATTAATATATATGAGCTGCACCGTTGGATGTGATAAATTCTCTAACCAAATTTCTTTTTCATTTCCAACATAAATGTAATTTTCTTCTACTAATAAATAATTCACGATATTCATGGTTAGTTCACTTTGAATATCTAAGCGAATCTCCTTCATCACACCTTGCTTTTCCATTTTCTTATCACCTTATATTTAAGCTTATTTTTGAAGATTTGCTAATGCCTCTTCAAAATATGTTGGAATCGGTGCCGAGAATTCCATATACTCTTCGGTCTTAGGATGGACAAACCCTAAAACTTTAGCATGTAAAAATTGTCCATGTTCTGCACCAATTGTTTTACGTGGACCATATTGAGGATCTCCTGCTAATGGATACCCAATATATCTCATATGAACACGAATTTGATGAGTGCGACCTGTTTCTAAACGACACTCAATTAACGTAAACTCTTTAAAACGTTGTAACACTTTAAAATGCGTAACCGCATGCTTCCCTGACTCTACTACCGCCATCTTCTTACGGTCTTTAGGATCACGGCCAATCGGCGCATCAATCGTTCCATTATCATGAGGAATCACCCCATGTACAAGGGCAACATAACGTCTAGTGACTGTTTTTTCAACTAATTGATTCACAAGAGATTCATGTGCCACATCGTTTTTAGCAACCATTAATAAACCAGATGTATCTTTATCAATACGATGCACAATGCCTGGACGTAAAACACCATTAATACCTGATAAATCCGTCACTTGGGCCATCAATCCATTGACAAGCGTCCCACTCATACTTCCTGGTGCGGGATGTACGACCATATTTTCAGGTTTATTAACAACAATCACGTAATCATCTTGATAAACAATATCTAAATCCATCTCTTCTGGAATCACGTCTAAAACTTCAGGTTCTGGGATATTGATTTCAATTTGATCATTTAATCGACATTTATAGTTAGCTTTCGCCACTTGTCCATTAATTAAAACACGTCCCTCTTTAATGAGTTGTTGTAAATAAGAACGTGAATAATCCTCAAATGATTCATTTAAAACTTTATCTAAACGAACACCTACTAATTCTTCTGTTACTATCATATTTTCTTGTTCCATAAACGCCATCCTTTCAACAAGCAAAAAAGCCATTTAAGGATTTACTACTTTCTTGGTTGTCTTTAATTTAATCGTCTTTATTTTACTAAGTTGTAGTGTTTGATGTTATGATTATTGACGCTTCATATCTAAAATGGCATCAATCGCCATTAAGACAACTCCAATACATAAGGCACTATCTGCAATATTAAAAATTGGGAAATCATAACCCAAAATATACGTGTCAATAAAGTCAACAACGTGTTGATACAACACACGATCGATAAAGTTTCCAACCGCTCCCCCTAAAATAAGGGCTAAGGCAATCATTAACCATTTATCTTTTTTAATATCTAAGCGAGTCATCCACACAATAACAACGGCGATGACTGCTAATGTGATGAGGTAAAAAAACATCATTTTTCCTTGAAAAATTCCCCAAGCTGCACCTGCATTACGATGTGATGTAATGTATAAAAAGTTATCAATAATCGGAATGGATTGACCAATCGTCATTTGTGAGGCAACTAAATATTTTGTCACTTGATCGAGCACAATAGTTAAAGCGACAATGGCGATAATTAACCACATTTATTCCACTACTCCTTTAGTATTCGTTTTATTTTGACATTTTAACATTATAACAAACAATTCAATTTTTGTATATAAAATTTCCCTATTTAGCCGTGTTCACATTCAATGAAATCTCAGCCATTTGACGGTATTTAACTCCCGCTGCATCAAGCATTCGTTTTGAGGCAAGGGTGCTGTCTGTATGAGCATACTTATCACTCATGTAAACAATTTCATTAATTCCAGATTGAATGATATATTTGGCACATTCATGACATGGAAACAGTGAAACATATAAACGACAATGTTTAAGGCTAGTCGTACTGTTTAAAATAGCATTTTGTTCCGCATGAACAACGTATGGATATTTCGTATTTATAAACTCTCCTTCACGCTCCCATGGAAATTCTTCATCTTTACATCCATGTGGAAACCCATTATAGCCTATTCCGACAATTCGATGTTCTTCATTTACAATGCAAGCTCCAACTTGAGTCTGAGGATCTTTACTACGCATGGCAGATAGTAATGCAATCCCCATGAAATACTCATCCCAACTTAAATAATTTTCACGCATAAAAAAGCCTCCTATTACATTAACCTAATTCGTTTTGATGTGATAGTAAAAAAACCTATCGCCCACTGGGAGATAAGTTTTTATCCCTATTTTAATTATAACTGATTTTCAAGACATTTGCCTCTATTTCATGATTTTTCTTTAATCCTGATAGCTGTAAAGATTTAATTTGATAACTTAAATCTTCATTTTTTAAACTTACCTCTCCATTTAGTTTATCCACATCAATGTAGCTCATGTATATATTTTTCAAATTGAAATCCCCATTCACTGTGGAGAGGTTTAATACCTCTCCCTTTAAATCTGTTATCGAAAAATCACCATTAATTGTTTCCGCTTCGATATACGAACTTTCTAAATTAGAAACTAAAAGACTTCCGTTTACAACTGATAGCGTACTCTCGTTGTTTATGATACTATCTAAAACTTTAATTTTTCCATTCACTGTTTCTAAAATGGCCTCAACAAACTGACTATCACAGAGTTCAACCGTTCCATTCACGGTCTTAACTTCTAAAATTTGTCCAATCCCTGAAATTTTAATATCGCCATTAAGGGTCTCTAATTCATAATCCATGACATTTTGAGGGACCTTAATGACAATTTTTGATTTACTTTCCTCACATCCAAAGAAACAAAACAGTTGATTTTTTTTCTTTTCTTCAACTGTCACGGTCGAAATGGATTGTTCAATACGGAAACGATTTGGTTTTTTGGTGTAAATTTCAACACTTAATGTCTGACCTTCTACCGATTGAATCACTACATCTGCGTTCATCACATCAGTTTCTAGTTCAATTGGTTGTGCTAAATCAAAATCAAACGTACTTAAATGATAATAGTCTTCTTCACTTCCACTTTGTCTAAACTGTAAATTTGACACAAACTGCTCGGATTCTAGATGATCATAAGTGAAAATATCTCCCTCATAGCCTTCTATTCTTTCTGCGATATCATCAATCAAATCAGGTATTTTCTTGATATCATAGACTGTCATGGAAATCATGCTTGCTATAAAAATAACTAAAGCTGTCACTGATGAATAAATTAAATATAAACCCATTCTATTTTTTTTCATAACAAATCCCCTCTCAAATTAAAATGGTCTGATTAAAAAACGGCCCATTCGATACAAACCGTAAAATAGAGCTAGTCCACTATTAAAAATTAAAATCGATAAGCTAAATAATAAGAAAAAGATTGACCACGTTACTTGGCTAAATAAAAAGGAAACAAAGAACAATACAATCCCACCAATCGTTAAACCAAATGCAACCCCCATCACTCCAAATCCGACAACAAAAAAAACACCCCATAAAGCTAAATAAATTAATTTTTCTCCCATCCTTTTTCCCTCACAATCTTGACGGCTCACCACATCAGCAAAAAAATTAAGCGCCTCATTTGCTCCTTGTTCGATTTTTTCAAACAGATTCTCTTGATGTTCAATCCCTAACGCCAATTTCACTTCCTTTGCTACTTCTTTTGGTGAACCTAGTCGCTGTAAAATTTCATCTTCACTTTTCCCTTCATTGAGCATCGCCTTAATTTGCTCTTGATAATTTAGGATAATATCACTTCGATCCTCTTCAGACAAAAGTCGTAATTCTTTTTCTAATGCCTCAATCCAATTCGTTTTGTGACTCATCCACATTCACTCCTTCTAAAAAATAATTAACTTCTAAACTAAACACTTTCCAATCCCTCACCATTTTACTGAGATGTTTTTTTCCCACTGTCGTTATCACATAATATTTTCGTGCGGGTCCTTCACTTGAATCTCTCATATACGTCCTGCAATAGCCTTCCTTTGTTAACCGTCTTAATAAGGGATAAATCGTACTCTCTGTCACCTCAATGCGCGGTGAAATTCGTTGGACAATCTCATATCCATATAAATCTTCTTGCTCAATTAAACTAAGTACACAAAGTTCTAAAATCCCTTTTTTATATTGAGAATTCATTCAGTCCCTCCTCAATGTTTATCTCTTCTTCATCCAATTTATGCGTCTAACCACTATAGTGTGATACACAATACAAAACATAACATAGTAGTATGTCACGCGCCATAGGTTGAAAAAAAAAGAAGAACATTCGTTCCTCCTTTTTCGTCATGTTATCGCTCATAGACAATTTTTCCTTCAACAATCGTCACCAATGCTTCTAACGCTTCATCCCAAATCACTAAATCTGCATCTTTCCCAATCTCAATCGATCCTTTACAATCCTCTACTCCAATTGAACGAGCGGCATTTAAAGACGCTAATTGGTAAACAGCAGGTAAAGAAAGCGTGGTTTCTTCATAAAAATTACGCACTGCTTTATTTAAAGTTAACACACTACCTGCTAAAGATCCTGTTCGAAGCCTTGCACTTCCATTCTCAACGATAACTTCTTGTCCTCCCAAATCATAAACGCCATCTGGCATACAGCCCGCTCGCATACTGTCCGTAATTAACACTATATTTCCACTTTTAACCCGATAAAACCATTCAAAAATTTCAGGATTAACGTGAATTTTATCTGCGATTAACTCCGCACTCACATCAGACATTAAAATAGCCCCTACTGCTCCAGGTTCGCGATGATTAAATCCAGACATCCCGTTAAACGTATGTGTGGCGTGTGAAATACCAAGTTGAATCGCTTCTTTGGCTTTTGCAAACGTCGTTGAAGTATGTCCCATCGACAATTTAATATCTGTCTTTAATTTCATGGCTTTAATAAATTCATAACCTTCATCAACTTCAGGCGCAAGGGTAATTAATTTAATCACATCTTGAAAAGGTTCAATCCATGTCATATTAGGCTTTTGAATAAACGCTTTGTTTTGGGCACCTTTATACGTCTCACTAATAAATGGTCCTTCTAAATGACACCCTAAAACCTTAGCGCCTTTATAATGGCCATTCATGCCTATTCGAATTTGATTTAATGCACATTCAATCTTTTCTTGACTCATCGTCATCGTGGTTGGTAAAAAACTCGTCACTCCAAACTTAACAAGCAGTTGACTAATCGTCTCAATTGTATCATCATTTGCATCCATGACATCAGCCCCACCTGCCCCATGGATATGAATATCAATCAATCCCGCTCCAACATAAGCTCCTTTAGCATCTATAATGTCCACCTGATCCGGTAAATCATCTGTAATATCTAGGATTTTGTCCTCAAATAAAATAATTTTTTGTTCCATAATAGAATCATTTAAAATAATTTTACCATTTATAATTGCCTTCATCTTTTCCCCTCCAAGCAAACGTTCCTCACTCCTTTTATACCATATCTGACAGTTAAATCGTATGGTTTATCCTCATGATTATATAGAAATATCTTACCTACCTAACAAAAAAAACCAATGAACGAAACATCGATTCATTGGTTTTTGGTCATATTTAATTAGGCTTCAATAACTTCAGCACAACGAGGACAAATTCCTTGCTCATTAGCAGCTGGTACCACTAACCAACAACGATCACAAGTATGTCCTTCAGCTGCTTTAACCACAACGGCTAATCCATCAAATTGTAAAGCATCCTCAGGAGCCTCTCCCTCTTCAAGCACACACTCAGATACGATGAAGATTTGTTTTAAATCTGCCTGTAATGAGTTTAATAATGCTTTAGTCTCAGCATTTGGATATAAGTGTAATGAAGCAGTTAATGATTTACCAATCACTTTTTGATTACGTGCTTCTTCTAATGCTTTTAAAACATCATGACGTAATGATAAGAATTGACTCCATTTTGTCGTCACTTCAGCTGCATTCGCATATTCTTTAACCACTGGCATATCTGTTAAGTAAACAGAAATTTCAGTGTGTCCTGGAATATATGAATACACTTCATCCGCTGTATGTGGGATGACTGGTGCAAGTAAGCGACACATGTCATACACATGGTGATATAAGACGGTTTGAATTGAACGACGTGCTTGGCTATCTGCTTTTTCAATATATAAAATATCTTTCGTAAAATCTAAATAGAAGGCACTTAAATCATTTGAGATATAATTATTAACTGTTTTGAATACGTCATCAAAACGATATTCTTCATAAGCTGATTTTAATTCTTTTGTTAACTCATTTAAACGAATCATCATAAATTGATCCACTTCATTTAAGTCTTCATAAGCCACTAAATCAGTTTCAGGATTAAAATCAAATAAGTTTCCAAGTAAGAAACGGAATGTATTACGCATTTTACGATAACTTTCAGCAACTTGTTTGATTAAATCTTCAGAAATACGAACGTCTGCTTGGTAATCAACTGATGCTACCCATAAACGAACGATATCTGCACCGTAAATTTTAATTAATTTTAATGGGTCAATAACATTTCCAATTGATTTAGACATTTTACGTCCTTGTCCATCTAAAACAAATCCATGACTTACGACTGTTTTATATGGCGCACGTCCTGTCATCGCAACCCCTGTTGATAATGAAGAGTTAAACCATCCACGATATTGGTCAGACCCTTCTAAATATAAATCAGCTGGATATGGTAATCCACGTTCAACTAACACACTATGGTGAGAAGAACCAGAATCAAACCAAACATCCATGATATCTGTCTCTTTGCGGAACTTTCCATTTGGGCTACCTGGATGAGTAAATCCTGCTGGTAATAATTCTTCAGCTTCTAATTCAAACCAGATGTTTGATCCTTTTTCACGGAATAAATTAGCGACATGATTAATAACTGATTCATCTAAAATGGCTTCACCATCTTCAGCATAGAACACTGGAATCGGAACACCCCAAACACGTTGACGAGAAATACACCAATCAGCACGATCTTTAATCATATTTCCTAGACGCACTTCTCCCCATGCCGGTAACCAGTTCACCTCTTTAATTTGCTCCATCATTTGACCTTTTAACGCTTCAATTGAAGCAAACCATTGCTCTGTTGCACGGAAAATAATTGGTTTTTTCGTACGCCAGTCATGTGGATATGAGTGAGTGATGAATTTTAATCCAAGAAGTGCACCCTTTTCTTCAAGCTTTTGTCCAACTGCTTTATTAGCATCTTCATAGTACATTCCTTCAAACTCAAACGCATCTTTTGTCATGTATCCACGATAATCAACTGGACATAAGACCTCTAAATTATATTTACGCCCTGCATTAAAGTCATCTTCACCATGACCTGGTGCAGTATGAACAAGCCCTGTTCCGGCATCTAATGTAACGTGATCTCCTAAAATTAATAATGATTCACGATCAAATAATGGATGTTTAGCTGTCATATATTCAAAGTCTGACCCTTTATAAGTTGCTAAAATCTCATAAGTTTCCCAGTTTAATTCTTTTGATAATGACTCAACTAATTCTTTAGCGACAATGAACTTGCGATCATTAACAGCCACTGTCACATACTCAAGATCAGCATTCACACAGATTCCTAAGTTCGCTGGAATGGTCCAAGGAGTTGTTGTCCAAATAACAAATTCTTCATCTCCAGCTAAAATACCCTTTCCATCTTGTACTTTAAATGCCACATAGATAGATGGCGATTTTTTATCATGATATTCAATTTCCGCTTCAGCTAAAGCTGTTTCTGAAGATGGTGACCAGTAGATTGGCTTTAATCCTTTATAAATTAACCCTTCCTTCACCATTTTTCCGAAAACTAAAATTTGTTGTGCTTCATACTCTTTTTGTAATGTAATATATGGGTTATCCCAGTCACCAAGTACCCCTAAACGTTTAAACTGTGTCTTCTGACCTTCTACTTGTTCAAGAGCGTACTCTTTACATAATTCGCGGAATTCAGCCACCGTTTTTTCTTTACGATTCACTTTTTTATTATTCGTTAATGCTTGCTCAATTGGAAGACCATGTGTATCCCATCCTGGAATATATGGTGCGTAATATCCATCCATATTTTTAAAACGCACAACAAAATCTTTCAAAATTTTATTTAATGCGTGCCCCATATGAATATTTCCATTGGCATAAGGTGGTCCATCATGTAAAACGAAAGGTGTTTTATCTTGATTTTTTTCCAACACTTTCTCATATAATTTTTCATCATACCACGTCTGTTCAATTTGTGGTTCACGATTTGGAAGATTTCCACGCATTGGGAAATCTGTTTTAGGCATTAATAATGTCTCTTTTAATTCCATGTCGACAACTCCTTTTTGATTTATCCATCAAATAGTTTAAGACAATAAAAAAAACTTTCCGTCACATAAGGACGAAAAGTTCGTGGTACCACCTTAATTTACAACAAAAGGATTTCCTCTTATTGCCTCAAACTATTTATCGCATAGTATACGTCATGTTTTAATTCACATGAAAGCTCCTGGCTGATTCTATTTCATCATTTTTATCGGCCTTTCACCAACACCGACTCGCTAAAAAAAAGAGGAAAAAATAGCATGGTCCAATCATCGCTCATATTCACTATATTTGACTTAAATTTTAAAGAATTTAAGTTAAAAAATCAATACATTTTTAACATTTTCCCCAACAATTTTTAATATCTTCAATTTTCGAGTTTAAAAAGTCGATTAACTCATTTTTAATTTGTAATTGTTGTCGTTCAAACAAGGCTGTTTCTTCTGTAATTTTTTCTACATCCTGGACAGCTTGATTAATAATTACTTGCGAAATTTTCTCAGTTTCTTGGATAATTTTCATCGCATCACGTTTAGCATGAGTTTTTAAAAGCTCGATTTGCGCAAGCTCTGATTTCATTTGTTGTTCAGAACTTTCTTGCATCGCATGAATCTCTTTTTTCAACGACTTATTCTGCTTTTCTAAGGCTTCAATTTGCTCAATTAATAAACAGAAAACACGATATAACTCCTCATCTGAAAATCGTCCCCACGATTTTTTCATTTGACTTTTCAACATTTCAGCTGGTGTCATTTTGTTCCCCCTATCACACGGTTTTCCCGACAATAATTACAAATCGTTCACTTTTAGTTCGACTTTTTAAAACTTTTAATCTAAATCGTCCATGTCGTTTAATTGACAAGACATCTCCAATTTGACAAATACGTGAGTGATTTTGTTCAATCACCCAATTAACTTGAACCCCGGCTTGCATGATATACTCATGGACTTGTGAACGCGAAACTTTCATTAAACTAGCCACAATGACATCTAAACGCATCGAACTAATAATGATTTCAAATTCATCTTCCTGATCGATTTTTTCAAACTGGGAAATTGAAGATTCTTTGATTAAAATTGAATGTTTTCCTACCTTATGAAAATGTTGGAGAAAAAATTCTGAAAATTCTTCACATATTGCTAAATAAATTCTTCCATTTGATAGGACAACAATATCTCCAATCAATGAGCGATCAATATTTAAAGCAGTTAAAGAACCTAGAATTTGTGGATGTTTTAAGGTAACTAATTTTTGATTATACTCAATTTCATAACCCTTCACATACTGACTGAGATTATTTAACTTTAAATAATCAGGATATAGGATTGCACGCTTTCGCTCAGCCTTTTGAAAGCCACCTTCAAAACTGACTCGGACTTCACTGTTTTGGTTGACTAACATCTGAACAATTTCTTGTTCACGAAGGGTTAGAAATTTGGTTGTTTTTATTTTGTGACTATAGTAGACTTGATTAACCCAATCCGATACCTTTAATACGAATTGATGCTCATGCTTATTAAAATGCTCTAACATGGCTAAAACAGTCTAAATAATCCTTGCATGGCGATATCTAAAACAATAAAGGCCACGATTGGAGAAAAATCAATCATTCCAATAGGTGGTATGATTTTTCTAAAAATAGATAAATATGGCTCAACAAAACTTGCTAAAACGCGTCCTAACTGCGTTTGGCGACTTTCTGGAACCCAACTCATAATAATATAAATTAGCATCATGGTCTCATAAAATCGCAAAACAAGACTTAAATAATAGACGATGTTTCCCATAATTTATTACTCCTCAATATCTTGTTGTAGTTCTTGAACAGTGACTTGTCCTTCCGTTTCTACATTTCGAGGTGTACATAAGAATAAGTTTGTTCCCACGCGTTTAATATCCCCATCAATGGCATAGATGGTTCCACTTAAGAAATCAACAACGCGTTTTGCTTGTGCTTTTTCTAATCGCTGTAAATTGATAAATACTGGATAATTATCTTTTAAGCAATCTGCAATATCTTGTGCATCAGAATATTCATTTGGTTCACGAATAATCACTTTATTTAAATTGCTATCTAAATTTGCTTTATTTAACTCTTTATTCATTGTCATCACAGTACTTTTCCCTTTGTTATTTGAATGATTAGATTGGTTTGGAATAGCCGTTAATACTGGCTTTGCTGCAGGAATTGGTTTTAAAACTTCTGGCTCTTCAATTTCCTCTTCCTCTTCAAATTCCATTTCATATTCGTCTTCATCGATTCCAATAATTGATTTGAACTTGTCTTTAAAACTCATACTTCTACTCCTCCTAGAATCATTAATTTATAAAGGCTTCATCTCTTACTAGTCTTGAAATAAAATTGAACCTAGACGGACATAAGTCGCCCCTTCTTCTACCGCAATTAAATAATCATTACTCATCCCCATTGAAAGTTCTTGACACGATTTATAGTTTTTTTCTAAATCAAGTTGTAATTGTTTTAATTCACTAAAGCATCTTCTGAGAGTCAGTTCATTCTCTGTATTTGGTGCCATTGTCATTAATCCAATAACCTCAATTTTAGAAAACGAATTTAATTGTTCTATAAATGTGACCACTTCATCTTTGGCTAACCCATGCTTAGTCTTTTCACCACTAATATTCACTTGAATTAAACACTTTAATGGCTTATCGCGATACTTTTCAATCTCCTTTGCTAAAGAAAGACGATCAAGAGAATGTAAAACATCGATCTCATTAATGACTTCCTTTACTTTCCGTGATTGAAGCGTTCCGATGAAATGCCATTCAATTGGCAAATGTAATTGCGCTTTTTTTTCAAGAAGGGCATCCACTCTATTTTCTCCCATGATAGTAATTCCGCAATCATAGAGCCTTTTCATCTGTTCAACATTTACATATTTTGTGGCAGCAACAATACGAACTTTTTCGCAATCGCGCTGACATGCCTGAATATCTTGTTGGACTTGTTCAACGTTTTTTTCAATATTCATCTTATTCACCTGTCAACTTCCAATATTACTGCATGATATTATAAATTATACCATAATTCATTATGAATGGAAATTTTTTTTAAAGAAGTCCTCTCCAATTCCTAGTATTGTGTCATGCTTTGAGTCACATTAACAATAATTACATCTTCCCCAATTTTTAAAATTTGATTCCAAGGAACAACCACTGCTTCATCATCCTTTGAAAAAAAACTCATAAATCGCATCGATGGTTGAACCGTAATCGCAATAATCTGTCCTGAATTTGTATCAATTTTCAAACTAGATACAAATCCGATTCTCTCGCCCGTTACCACATTGATGACATCTTTCTCTTCTATATCGCTTAATGTCATGATACTATCTTTCACCTTGATCCCACCTTTTCTTTCTATCAATTCATATTATGAAGAAAGGAGACTAAATATGTGATCACCATAAAAAAATAGATGGGGGACTCCCATCTATTTTAACTTTTCATCATTTCTTCCATGACTTGTAATGCATTTTTCTCTAATCTTGAAACTTGTGCTTGAGAAATACCAATCTCGGCAGCTATCTCCATTTGGGTTTTTCCCATAAAGTAACGGTCATGTATAATTCGTTTTTCACGTTTTCCAAGGCGTTTAAATCCTTCTTCCAACATTAATTTAACACTCCATTTATCGTCAGTAATACTATCATCCTTTATTTGATCTATTAAATGAATCGTATCGCCTCCATCATTATAGATTGGAGAAAAGATTGAAACGGGATCGGATATAGCCTCCACTGATAACACAACGTCAATAGGTTCGACTCCTATAGCTGCTGCTATTTCTTCGTTCGTTGGATCTCGTTGGAGTTCTATTGAAAGTTGATCCTTAACTTGTAATACTTTATACGCCGTATCTCTTAAAGAGCGAGATACACGTAATGAATTATTATCGCGTAAATAACGTCTGATTTCACCGATAATCATAGGGACGGCATACGTTGAAAACTTGACTTCATGTGATAAATCAAAGTGATCAATCGCCTTCATTAAACCTAGACATCCGACTTGAAATAAATCATCAAGATTTTCACCACGATGATTAAATTTTTTAATAATACTTAACACCAGCCGCAAATTTCCTTTGATTAAACTTTCTCTGGCCTCTACATTTCCATTTTGAAAGCTTTTAAACAATTCGGTCATTTCCGCATTACTTAATACTTCTAACTTAGCTGTGTCAACTCCTACGATATCTACTTTATGTTTTGACATGATGGCCCCTCCTAGTTGCATTACAATTACAGTTGTATCTACTGAAAAGTATGAGCAACATCAGACCAAATCATTCATAAATTAGCTAATTATTGTGTGTGTTTTTTCGACAAGTCACTTTGTTTTTAAAACTTCTTTTCTAATTTTATCAATTATCTTTTTCTCTAATCTTGAAATATAAGACTGTGAAATATCTAGCTTTTGTGCAACTTCTTTTTGTGTCAAAGGGTCTTCCCCACACAAACCAAAACGCATATACATAATTTCTCGTTCACGACGTTTTAAGCGATTAATAGCATCAAACACAAGCTGTCTTTCAACATCTTCTTCAATATCTTTATAAACCTCATTCTCCTCTGTCCCCAATATATCTGACAGCAGTAATTCATTTCCATCCCAATCCACATTGAGCGGTTCATCTAACGATACTTCATTTCGAATTCGATTCGTTTTTCTAAGATGCATTAAAATCTCATTTTCTATACATCGTGAGGCATAAGTCGCTAGTTTAATATTTTTGTCCATTTTAAACGTTTGAACCCCTTTTATTAGCCCTAACGTCCCAATACTAATTAAATCTTCAAGATTAACACCCGAACTTTCAAATTTCTTCGCAATATAGACAACCAAACGCAAATTATGTTCGATGAGCGTCTGTCTAGCTCGTTCATCTCCACCTTGAAATCTTGTTAAGACATTAAATTCTTCGTCTTTTGATAATGGTTCAGGAAGTGTTTCATTTCCACGAATATAGTTGACATATTTATTTTTACGTTTAAACAACCTTTCAATAAGCGCTATGACCCAATTAATTAAATGATGCATCTTACTTCCCCCTTTTTTAACTCCTAACAAACTTATATATTTTGAACCATTTTAGGTTGTAATAAAAAATCGTAATCAATAAAAGTATTATCAATAACCCCAATTAACACATTATGAACCACTTGATTATCAATGAGTAATAACGTTGGCCGAAAAACTAATAATAATTGATCCTCTTCATTGATAACAGAATAATGTGTATACCAATAAGAAATATTCCGTTCATTTAAAAATTCAAGAATCGAATTTCCACTTAATTTTATTTTTGGCATTATCATAATTGCTTGCCGCGTTTTTTCATCTAATAAATGATTTCCGGTATCTACAAATCCAGTCCCTTTAATCTCTTTTTCTCCACAAAATATTTTAACAGAATAAGTAAATTGTTGAATCGTTTGTTGTTCCCCTATCCACCTTACTTTGAGAATATAGCATATCGTAATAAAAACTGAAATGATAAAAAGTGAAATAATATATGGAATAATCGTCATTTCAAATTTAATAAAATGAGCAATCGAATAAATACTTCCACTTAAAATCATACTCAAACAATAAAAGTATAAAACTTTTGTACCATATTTCTTAACTGGCTGTTTTTTAAAGACGATCCAAATCATAACAAATGGAACCAAGCCAATCAAAAAGGTAATGTCTATTGTAAACAAGAAGGTGCTTAGTAGTAATCCAACACTCAATCCTACTAATAGTCTCGAATATTGAAACTCTTCATCGGTAAGAATCGCAACGCCCGTTAAAATTAAATAATCATAAATTAAGTTTTGAATAATGAAAAGATCAATATACATAATTGCTCCTCCTTTCTCATACCATTTCCTATAACTAAATTGTATCGGAAAAGAAGTGTAAAATCTGTCAGTTCTTTGATGCAATTTTTGAAATATTGAATTTATTAGATTAATTTTTTGAACTTCTTTTAAAATATTTGTTAAATTTGGTTCTATAATATTTGGTGTTGCTGATTAAGCAGCACTTTTTTCATGGCATCAAAAAAAGAGACATCAAGTCTCTATCCTGTTACAATGTTATCGGCTAAAACAATATTGAAAGGATAATTTTTGATGTCTCACTCATATTCTACTAGAAAATTTTTAAATATTAAAGATAAAAATATCATCTTTCCTGAAGATTATTTTGAAGAAGTTAAATTAAATGGGATCACTAGCTTTGTTTTTAAGGGAATCTTATCTTACCAACCCACTCATTGTGAACACTGTGGAACTCTTTTTGATTCCAATTTTAAAAAGCATGGGTTTAAAACTTCTCGAATTATCATTCCAAAAGTATCACTCCATGATACCTATTTAGTTTTAAAGAAACAGCGTTATTATTGTGGGCATTGTCAATCCACCTTTACATTAAAAACATCTATTGTTGAAAAGAACTGTTATATTTCTTACAATACGAAACACGCGATTGCTTTAGAAGCTCAAAATAAAATTTCAGAGTGCGATATTGCCCGTCGCCATCAAGTTTCTCATTCAACCGTTAATCGGATCATTCATAGCTTTTATGAATCTCAAACTTTGAACTTTAATGATCTACCTGAAAATCTTTGTTTTGATGAATTTAAATCGGTAAAATCGGCTGAGGGTCATATGTCTTTTATCTTTTGTGATGCAGATACCAAGCAGATTATTGATATCATTGAAGATCGACGCTTAACCTCTCTTCAGACTTATTTCAAGCGATACACAAAAGAAGCTCGTGCGCGTGTGAAACATATTGTCACTGATATGTACGCCCCTTATATCAGTTTGATTAAGGAGCTTTTTCCTCATGCCAAAATTGTCCTTGATAAGTTTCACCTCGTTCAACATATCTCCCGTGCACTCAATAAAACACGTATTCGATTAATGAAAAAATTCAAAAAACATGGTCGTAAATTCAAACGTTACTGGCGACTATTTTTAAAATCACATACCCTACTCGATACCACAACTTATCGATCTGTTTATTGTTTTAAGCAACCGATGCGTGAAATAGATATCTTAAACTTCCTTCTCGATTTATCACCTGAATTAAAAGCAACTTATGAGCTTTATCAAGATTTACTATTCGCCATTCAATCGAAAAATGTGAATCGATTTAATCACTTACTTGAAACAGAACATCCAATGATTTCACCCGAACTTCAAACATCTTTTCAAACCTTTAAAACCTATACTTCTTATATCTACAATACTCTGACTACTCCCTATACTAATGGTCCTATTGAAGGAATCAATAATAAAATTAAAGTCATCAAACGTATCGCGTTTGGATATCGCAGCTGCTATCATTTCAAATCAAGAATTCTTATGATTCAAAATCTAACTAAACCCAAAAGAAAAATCCTAGCAGCATAGCTACTAGGATTTCAATTCGGTCGTTCATTGTAATAGGTCACAAATTAATCAGCAACACTATTTGACAAAGAACCAAAAAAAGAGAGATTACTCTCTCTTATTTATATCGATTCATTAACCAGTTTGGAATCATCTCAACACTTTCTCCACCAAATGGTTGACGCTTAGCTGGTTGAGCTGGTTTTGATTGTTCGGCAGGTTGAACCTCTTGCTCTTCTGTTGAAGCTACTACTTTCTTGTTACGATTATCTCCAATCAACATTTCAACTGGTTTACCTGCTGCATTTGTTTCATCAAATCCAGTTGCAATAACTGTCACAATTAATTCATCTCCTAAATCTGGATTAATTGTCGCTCCATAGATAATATTGATTTCAGTCGTTGAAGCTTCACGAATCGTACGTAATGCTTCATCAACTTCGAATAATGCAATATCCATCCCACCAGAAATATTAATAATAGCATCAGTTGCTCCATCAATGTCATTTTCTAATAATGGACTAGCAATTGCCTTTTTCGCAGCTTCTGTTGCGCGATTTTCTCCTGTACCATAACCGATTCCCATAATGGCTGAACCTTTATTATGCATAACTGTTTTAACATCGGCAAAGTCTAAGTTAATTAAACCAGGCACTGCAATAATTTCTGAAATCCCTTGAACACCTTGGCGTAAGATATTATCCGCTTCACGGAACGCTTCTAACATCGGCGTCGTACGATCAACGATTTGTAATAATCGATCATTTGGAACTGAAATTAATGTATCCACATTAGCCTTTAACTCTGCAATCCCTCGTAATGCAAAATCAGTACGGCGTTTTCCTTCAAATGTAAATGGACGTGTAATAATCCCAACTGTTAATGCTCCACTCTCTTTTGCGGCTTTTGCAATAACTGGAGCAGCACCTGTTCCGGTTCCACCACCCATACCACAAGTAATGAAGACCATGTCTGCACCTTTTACTAATTCCTTAATTTCGCTTAAGTTTTCCTCAGCGGCATGTTTACCAACCTCTGGATTTCCACCTGCACCTAATCCTCGAGTTAAATCACGACCAATTTGAAATTTACGATCAGCGATGGCAAGATTTAATGCTTGTGCATCAGTATTAACAACAACAAATTCAACACCTTGTACATCATTTTCAATCATACGGTTGACAGCATTACTTCCTCCGCCACCAACACCTACTACAATAATTCTAGGGGCATATGTAAACTCATTTCCAAATCCGAAACCTTCCATCCCTGAAACCTCCTCATAACTTTCTACTTCTATTCTGCTTTTTCGTCAAATATCATATCAAATAATCGGACTAATACACCACTATTTTCCAACTTATGATCCATATATGACTTATCTTGATTGTTTGTTTTAACTGAAACCTTTTTTTCTGTTTCCTGTCGTGATTCGTGCATAAGATTGATACCTCTCGCATCAGAGTAAGCATCAAAATTAATTATATTACTTTTTTGCGATGTCAACAACGCTATTTCATGATTAAATGTAGCCATTCCGACTAATTTTGCATATTTAGCCTGTCTAACACCTAACATTGAAGGTCTAAAAATATGAATATCTTGTGCAAATACAAATTTCCCCAAAATATTCAACCCTTCAAGCTCAACTGCACCACCTGTAAAGATATATTTAATATCTTCATGCTTGTAACCATTTTCGGTCAAATACTGTTTAACTAGCTTTAAAATATCTTCATATCGAGACGTCACAACATCCGATAACATTTGTCTAGTGATGCAAATAAACTCCCCATTACCTTCAGCTGTGTAAATAATTTCTGGAATCATATCATCGTAATTAATACGAGCAAAATTCACCTTTAATAACTCAGCTTCACTCTTTTCAATTTGAAATGCTTCACTAATCTCTTCTGTGACATGCTCTCCACCAATAGATAAAGAAACAGATGATAAGACCTTACCACCTTGAGAAACAGTAATTGTTGTGGTTGATTTTCCAATATTTACGTGACATACCCCTTTATATAATTGTTCGGGCGTAGCAACATACATCATTTCTGCTACACTCCCTAACACAATATCAGAAATTCTAAATCCAGCCAATTCAACGACATTAATTAAATTATAAACTAATGAAGATGAGGCAGTCATTTTTTGAGCACTTAACGAAACTTGATTACCAATAATACCTAGTGGGTTTTGTATAGCATTTTTTTCATCCACAATAAATGAACGAGGAATAATGTTAACAACTACTTGATCACGATATGTTGGTTGATTAATAACATTACGGAATAACTGCTTAACATTAGCGGGACTAATTGGTTTATTAGCCTCAACTGATAACGTAGTTGTTATATTTTCAATATTAACATCTACACTTGGTATCGCTAATAATACACTTTGAATTTCTTGATGAAGATCTTTTTCAACCTTCTCTTTTAAATTTTTAAGTATTTCAACGATTTGATTCACATTAATGACATTTCCATTTTCAATTCCTTCAGCTAGAATTTCTTGTTGCGATAGGACATAAAGACGTTCTTGTCTTATATTACAGACTAAAATTCTAGCTTCCGAGGACCCTATTTCTAAGCAAGCATAAATATTATTTTTCACCTCAAACCACTCCACTAACATATGGTATTATTACCACAATATCATATTTTATTTTACTATATTTTTCACCCAATGAAAAGACTATTTGACAAATATCCCCCTGATAATAATGGTTATCTATCTAGCGAAACTCTATTTAAATTAGACACTGGAAAAAACCTGCCAAATGAATTGTTTTTACGACATTTCTCCCTCATTTTTAGCATCAATCGACATCTTTTCATAAGGTTCAAAATGATCCCCAACATCTAAGTGATAAATGCCTTTTACTTCCCCATTCAGACTTTGGACTTTATCTGCCATCGTTTGATAGTATTTTAACTTGTTCACCATGGTATAACTATTAACAATAATCGTATTCCCATCCATTAAAAATAATGAAAATCTATTATTATCTCCATATAAAGGGCTATAATGAATCTCTTTTATAATATTACGAAAAACAAGATCAACCTTCATCAACGATTTAACGAACAATTTTAACACAGATTGATTTTCTTCATAATCAGGTAATCCATAAATCATCAGCCCTTCACACTGCGCTTTGAGATTATACTGATTTTGAATCGTTTGACCATCACTTAAAACAAATTCAAATTGATTATTGATTTGCGCACATCCAACAATATCTTTTTCCGTTACATCAATCTTTAATCGATTCAATCCATCTCTCGTCACGTTAACTTCTTTAATCAATGGATGTGATTGAATCGTGTTTTGAATGTCTTTCAAATCCAAACTCAAAAATAACTCATCATAATTTAACTGTGTCATTTCAAGTAACTCAGAACGCTTGACATAATTTAATCCGTTAAAATAAATAACCGATAATCGACTAACTGGCGATGCAAAATAAAACATCCCTCCAATCACCATCATAATAAATAGACTAAAAAAGAAGCCTTTAATCTTCTTTTTTAGTCTTTTTTTCGGCTTATTCACCTTTTGATTTTTAATTCTTGAAAATTCAACAACCTTCCCTTTTTCCATCTCTCCACCTACCAGTTAAACATCTCAACTTCTGGGTGCAATTGTATACCATGCTTTTCAAATACGACTGCTTGAACATGTTGGATTAATTCATAAATATCTGTCGCAGTCGCCCCACCTACATTGACAATGAAATTACAATGTTTCTGTGAAACTTCTGCTCCACCGATACGAACTCCTCGTAATCCTGACTTTTCAATTAACTGCCATGAATAATGAGGCAGTGGATTTCTAAAAGTACTTCCTGCCGATGGTAGGTTTGTTGGTTGTGATTCGATTCGTCTTACTTTTCTTGCCTTCATTAGTTCCATAATCTCTTCATATGAACCCTTCTCTAACTGTAAGACTGCTTCTACAACAATCCAATTTCTATGAGTCTGCAGAATAGATTGACGATATGAAAACCCCATTTCCTCAACCG
Source organism: Turicibacter sanguinis (assembly GCF_013046825.1). Classification (NCBI taxonomy): domain Bacteria; kingdom Bacillati; phylum Bacillota; class Erysipelotrichia; order Erysipelotrichales; family Turicibacteraceae; genus Turicibacter; species Turicibacter sanguinis. The sequence goes on from NZ_CP053187.1 coordinate 2,773,780, forward strand.
TTAACCACTTTAATTCTCCCGCTTCATCTAAAATTAACGCTTTAACCAAAACATCTTGAATTTCACGATTATATGCACCTGCGTTCATATAAATCGCTCCACCGACTGACCCTGGTACCCCTGAGATAAACTCTAACCCTGCTAGTTCACATTTTGCTACTTTATTCGCTAATAAAATAGTCGAAACACCAGCGCCTACGGTCACTTGTGTTCCATCAATTTCAACATGATCTAATCCTTTATCACATTTAACAATAATTCCTTCAAATAAACGATCTGAAGGTAATAAATTAGACCCTCTTCCAATGACTTTAAAAGGTAATTCATATTTGTTAATTAATTTCATCGTTTCAACCAATGATTGTTTAGAGTTTGGTATCACTAAGCAACGTGCAGGACCTCCTACACGAAAAGTCGTATGTTTTGACAATGGCTCATTTTCTAATAATAAACCAATATTCTTCCCTTTATACTCCTCTATAAAACTCTTAAACATTTAAAACACCTACTTTTTCTCAATAATTTCGTTCATAACTGTAATCATACGTTGTGCTGCATCTGGAATACCTAGTTGTTTTGAGGTGTTTTGCATTTGATAACGAAGTTCACTATTTTGCATAATGCGTTCAATTTCCTGATATAACTTTTCACCTGTCAAATCTTTTTCTAAAATTAAAACGCCCCCACCATGATCCGTTACACTTCTTGCATTATACTCTTGATGGTTTGCTGTGACATATGGCGAAGGAATTAATATACTTGGTACGCCTAGTGCGGTGATTTCTGACAAGAAAGTTGCTCCTGATCTTCCCACAAATAAATCAACACTCACTAAATATTGAGGCATATTATTAATAAATGGTAAAATGTGTACATTTTTTAAAGAATCAACGTTCTCAATTTGATTTTTAATACTGTCATAATGTTTATTTCCTGTCACAAACACAACTTCATAATCAGCCTTTTCATATTTTTGAATCATTGATACAACAGCCTCATTAATAGGTTCAGCGCCACGACTTCCTCCACTAATCATAACAGTTTTCTTATGAGGATTTAACCCTAATGCACCTTTACCAATTTTCATTGTTTTCACGACTTCAGAGGCACGTGGATTTCCAGTTAAAACAACTTTTTCTGCTGGAAAATAAGGTCTCGCCTCCTCAAAACAAATACCTACTTTATTGACATACCGAGCTAAAAACTTATTCGTTACCCCTGGTAAACTATTTTGTTCATGTATAATCGTTGGAATTTTAAGTTTTGCAGCTCCATATACAACAGGTCCACAAACATATCCACCAGTTCCAATCACCACATCAGGATTGAATTCTTTAATATACTGTTTTGAGACCGATACTGATTTAAAAAATTTAAAGATTGTTTTAAGGTTATCCAAAGATAACGATCGTTTAAATCCAGATATTTCAATATGTTTAAATGGAATCCCTTCATGAGTTACAATCTCTTTTTCTAGTCCATTTTCAGTTCCAATATATAGTACTTCTACTTGATTATCTAATTCTTGAAGTGCTCTAACCATTGCAAGTGCTGGGTAGATATGTCCACCAGTCCCACCACCAGTCACAAGGATGCGCATAATACCACTCCTTATTAGACTATAATTAGTCTTTTTTTTCATTTTATATTTTAACATACTTTAAACAAATTCCGTTAGATTAAATTAAAATAAGTCTAAATATTATCTAAATTTGACTCATCTCTCATTATTTCCAAAATATCTGCCTGTCATTTTAAATAAAAATTTAATTTTTTATTCTATCTAATGAAAGTTTATCAACTCACCTCATATATTTTATTATAGATTTTAAATAAAAAAAGGGGAGTTCTAATGAAAAATAAACAGTCTTCAATTGATTTGCTAACACTCCTATTAGCACTCAGTATTACAACTATTGGATTAATCTTTGTCCTATCTTCCTCTTATATCTGGGCTGAATATAAATTTGATGACGCCTTTTATTTCTTTAAACGTCAATTCCTATTTGCTTCAATCGGGGTCATTGGGATGATTGCTGTTTCAAGAATTGATTATCAAATTTATAAAAAGTATGCCACCCCTTTCTTTCTAGTGAGTTTGGTCTTACTTATTCTAGTATTAGTTCCAGGTATTGGTTTAGTTCGTGGGGGAGCAAGAAGTTGGATTGGAATTGGAGCTTTTTCACTTCAACCTTCTGAATTCATGAAGCTAGGATTAATCGTCTTTTTAGCACGTTATATGAGCAACTATGTCGAAGATGCTAAAACATTTAAAAAAGGCGTTATTCCACTCTTATTTTTAATTCTTTTAGTCTTTGGAGTCATCATGTTACAACCAGACTTCGGAAGTGGGATGGTTATTGTTGCCACAGGTTTTGTCATGCTATTTATCTGTGGGGTTCCCATTCGATACTTTGTCTACTTCATCTTAACAGGTATTGCTGGGATTGTCGTTTTAATTATCTCTGCACCTTATCGTCTTCAACGTATTACCGCCTACCTTGATCCATGGAGCGACCCTATTGGATCTGGATTCCAAATTATCCAATCACTTTATGCCATTGCACCAGGTGGATTATTCGGAACGGGTCTTGGAAATAGTGTTCAGAAGTATTTCTACCTACCCGAGCCACAAACTGATTTTATTTTCGCTATTGTTTCAGAAGAATTAGGATTTATTGGTTCTGTTGGAACTCTTATACTATTTATATTATTTTTTGCAAGATGCTCCTACATTATCCTTAAAACGGATGATCTTTTTGGGAAATATATCGTTGTTGGAATTATGTCCATGCTGATTATCCAAGTCATGATTAATATCGGAGTTGTCATTGGGTTAATTCCAGTTACCGGAATCACTTTACCCTTTATGAGTTATGGAGGTTCTTCTTTAACGATTACACTTCTTTCAATTGGTATTGTCTTAAATATCAGCCGTCATATGAAACCTTAAAGCCAATCCATGGATAGGCATTTGAGATAAAATGTTATAAAAATGTTGGCTTATCCCCTATTAATGTATTCAATCACTCTTGAAATGTCCTATCTAGTTAAACACAGACTCACCAAATGGGTGAGTTTTTTTCTTAAACACCTTCAGATTGATGAGTTCTGATTCATAAAAAAAATTAGGCATCGCCTAATTTTTTTTATTTAAGTCCTTCTACCAACCCTATAAAATGATCGCCTCTTTGTTCAAAGTTTTGATATTGATCCCAACTTGCACAAGCTGGAGCGAATAAAACAATATCACCTGCTATAGCCTGCTCATAGGCATCTTCAACTGCTTGATCTAAATGATCATAGACAGTACATGGCATTAAATGCTCATCTGCTAATGCTTTAAATCGATGCTTTGTCTCTCCATAGGTCACAATAGATTTGATTTTATTGAAATATGGGACTAATCCACTTAAATCATGACCTCGATCTAACCCACCAGCAATTAAAATAATAGGGCCATCAAAGGCTTTTAATGCCGTTTGCGTTGCAATAATATTAGTTGCTTTAGAATTATTATAATACTTAACTCCCTTAATCTCACCAACAAATTGAAGACGATGTTTAACGCCAGCAAATCGTTTTAAAACCGTTCGAATAGCTTCTAAATCACATCCATATAAGAGACTAACTGCAACTGCACCTAAAACATCTTGAAGATTATGATCTCCTTTTAATAAAATATCTTTAACATCTATAATCCATTCTTCTTTAAAATAAACTGCTCCCTCTAAAATATAAGCACCCTCTACTTTCTCTGATAAAGAAAACGGAATACAAGTGGCCTTTGTTTGTTTAATCCCTTCCACAATCACATCATCTTCACTATTATAAACACAATAATCATCACTTGTTTGATTTTTAATTAAATTTAATTTGGCTTGTCGATACTCATCAAGATTCAAATGATAATCTAAATGTGCTTCTGTGATATTTAACAACAATGAAATACGTGGTCTAAATAAAGGCATTCCCATTAATTGAAAAGACGAAAGTTCCGTCACTAAAACTTGATTTGCCTGAGCAACTTTAGCAACCTCTGTTGCGACTTCTCCAATATTTCCAGCAATTAATGGATTTAACGTACTTTCTTTTAACATTTCATAGATAAGGGTTGTCGTCGTCGTTTTACCGTTTGTTCCCGTAATACCGATAAACGGTGCTTCACAAATTTCAAAAGCTAACTCAACTTCCGTGATAATCGGAATCTTTAATTCTTGAGCACGTTTTAGAAGGGGCACTTTTAGGTAAGGGATTCCCGGATTCTTAACAATTAAATCAAAATCTCGATCTAACAATTCTAATGGATGACCACCTGTTATCACTTCGAATCCTTCTGCTACCATTTCTTTTGCATCTTCATTTTCACTAAGTGGCGTTCGATCATTAATCACAACCTCAGCGTTTAACTCTTTAAGCATTCGAGCCGCTGCTTTCCCACTTTTTGCTAACCCCATCACAAGAACTCGTTTATTTACATAGCTATTTATTTTATTCATATCAAATCTTCCTTTTATTAAAAGATAAGCCATCTATATTAGATGGCAATGATTAATCCTAAAATCGCACAGATGAAACCAACAGCCCAGAGGAAAGTCACAACTTTCCACTCTCCCCATCCGCATAATTCAAAATGGTGATGAATTGGAGCCATTTTAAATAATCTTTTCTTTGTGCGTTTGAAATAGGCAACTTGAAGAATAACTGATAAAGTTTCCATAACATAAACTAAACCAATAATAACAAGAATTAATTCTTGCTTTAATAAAATCGAAACAGCTGCAATAGCTGCCCCTAGTGCTAATGAACCAGTATCACCCATAAACACTTTAGCAGGATTTAAGTTAAACACTAAAAACCCAAGTAAGGCTCCTACCACTGTAAAACAGAATAATGCAATATCCGTTTGTTGTTGAGCTAACGCAATCATTCCAAAAGCTCCGAATGAAATAACACTAACTCCACCACATAATCCATCTAATCCATCTGTCAGATTGACGGCATTTGAAAAACCAACCATCCAGAATAAAATAAATAATCCATAAATCCAGTATAAATTTAAGTCAAATAAATTAAAGAACGAAATTGTTGTTGGATAGCCATTTCTTAAGTATAAATAGAAAAATACTGCTGCTAGAACAAGCTGTGCAAATAATTTTTGCTTTGGTTTCAACCCTTCGTTATTTTTACGAACGACAATAATAAAATCATCAACAAAACCAATAGCTCCAAATCCTACTAATGTTAAGAGTAGCATGATTAATTGATGACTCATTGTGGCATAGCCCGTAACAAATACCGTTACTAATACCGTCACAACAATTGAAGTCATAAAAATAATTCCACCCATCGTTGGCGTTCCCGATTTTTTACGATGAGACTTTGGACCTTCTTCACGAATGGCCTGTCCAAATTTTAAACGTCGTAAAAAAGGAATAAAAAATGGACCTATAATCGTCGCGATGAAAAACGAAACGATTAATACAAATAAAATTGATTTTAACATGTTAAATACCCCTTTTTCTAATCACTTCTTCAACGACTATTTTATCATTAAATGGAACAATTTTACCATTAATATTTTGCGTTTTTTCATGTCCCTTTCCTAAAATAACAACAAAGTCATTTGGTTTTGCTTTTTTTAAGGCTGCCTCAATTGCTTTTTCACGATCGACAATGACGGTATAATTAACACTACTCGTTCCTGATAACAAATCATAAATAATACTTAATGGATCTTCATTACGTGGATTATCACTAGTAAAGAAGACATGATCCGATAAATAAGTGGCGTGACGGCCCATAATTTTTCGTTTAGCTTTATCGCGATTTCCACCTGCCCCTAGCACCGTAATAATATTTCCTGTCGAAATAACATTTAAGCAAGATAACACTTGAAAAATAGCATCCGGATTATGGGCATAATCAATCACAACAGTGACCCCAGAAGGTGCCTGAATATACTCAAATCTTCCTTCAATGACTGAAACATTCTCAATAAATGGGACAATTTGTTCCGGGGCGTAACCTAATGAATAAAAATAAGCTAAGACAGATAACACATTATATACATTATACTTTCCAAATAAAGGGATTGTCATTTGACAGATAAACTGACCTTTTACATACAATGAAAAATTTGTTCTTTCTAAACTATACTCAATGTCTTTTGCAAAAATATCTGCTTTTGCTTGACATCCATAAGTTAATATCTTGCTATTTGTTACACTAATAAAGGATGAGGCATGCTCATCATCACAATTTATAATTGCCATTTTTTTATCATCATAATCACTAAATTGAATAAACGGTCGCATCTTTGTAAATAAATAATCTTCAAACGTTTTATGATAATCTAAATGTTCTTCTGTAATATTCGTAAAAATTAAGCGATCGAAGTCCAACTGATCCACTCTATTTTCTTTTATCCCATGAGAAGAAACCTCCATCACAACATATGGGAGGTTATGCCGAACCCCTTCTTGAAGCAACTCATTCAAATCTGGACTTAAAGGCGTGGTACGAGACGCTTTTTTCTTTTGTCCCACCCACGAACCATTCGTTCCGATTAAGCCACTATCAATGCCTAAACATTCAAAAACATGTTGAATTAAATACGTAATGGTTGTTTTTCCATTGGTTCCTATTACCCCTACTAAATTCATATTTTTAGATGGCTCACCATAAAACTTAGACGAAATAATAGCCAACGCTTTTTTTGTATTAAACACCTCAAAATATAAACACGCTGGATTTAAAGACTCTTCTCCAACAACTGCAATAGCACCATTACGAACTGCATCTTCAATATATTGATGCCCATCACTATCTTGCCCTTTGATAGCGAAAAACACACTTCCTTTCGTTACCTGCCGTGAATCATACACTAAATTTTTAATTTCCTGATTCTCATGTTCTAACGTATATCCTAACAGTTCACTCATCTGTTTTAAATCCATCCTCATTCATCCTTTCCTCAATTATTATTCACCTAAATATAATCGAATAGTTCCGCCCTCTATCGTTCTAGTGTATGCTTCGGGTTGCTGTGAAATGACTTTTGTTCCTTCTCCATAATATTCAATATTATATAAATATGATGTTTCGATATTTTTCTTTTCTTGTCCTACAAAATCTGGAATTGTTACATACTGAGTATCCAGCCAGTTATATTTCTTTTCAATCTGTTCTTCTCTTGGTTCTACCCCAATATAGGGTAGTGCTTCAGCTAAAATAGAACGTGCAATTGGAGCAGCCACAACCCCTCCATATTGAATCGTATTTTTAGGATTATCAATCGCCACATAAACAACTAACTGAGGATCATCCATTGGAGCAATTCCAACAAATGACAAAATATATTCCCCGCTAACGTAGGCCCCATTTCGAGCTTTTTGAGCCGTTCCGGTTTTTCCACCTACACGATAACCATCAATATAAGCTCCTTTACCACTACCTTGCGCGCCAACCATTTCAAGTGCATATCTCATTGTATCTGATGTTTCCTGTGAAATAACTTGTCTTTTAATCGTTGGCTGACGCTCATATAAAATTTCATTTGTATAAGGGTGAATCATACGTTTCACGATATAAGGTTGCATCAAATTCCCACCATTAACTGCTGCACTGACCGCTGTTACTAACTGAATTGGCGTGACAGAGTTCCCTTGTCCAAATGAAGAAGTTGCTAACTCAACATTTCCAATATTATCAGGATTAAAAATAATCCCTTGTGATTCTCCAAGCATATCAACCCCCGTTTTTTCATTGAATCCATATGCTTTTATATATTCAAATAATTTCTCTTTACCAAGTCTCATTCCGAGTTCAATGAATCCCGGGTTACAAGAATTCATAATGACTTCAAGCATCGATTGATCGCCATGACCCCCTGCTTTCCAGTCACGTATTCTGACACCATCAACCATTGCATATCCGGGATCAAAGAATCGATCTTCAAGAGTCATCACCCCTTCTTCTAGGGCTGCTGAGAACGTTACAATTTTAAATGTTGAACCTGGTTCATACGTTGACCAAATCGGTAAGTTACGATTAAAAATCTCTTGATCATAGTCCTGATAATTTTCTGGTTCATATGTTGGACGTGACGATAAAGCCAAAATCTCTCCTGTTTTCGGATCCATAATAATCCCAATCATTTGATCTGGATCATATTTTGCCACAGCATTATCAAATTCTCGATCAAGAATTTGTTGTAAATGCAAATCAATCGTCAATTCAATATCTAATCCACGAGATGCAGGGGAATAAGAATCTGAAAACTGTGGAAGTGGATTCCCTTTTGCATCTGAAAAGTATTGCCAGACCCCATTAGCTCCCATTAAATAATCATTATAAACATACTCAAGTCCTGTAATTCCTTGATTATCAATTCCTGTAAATCCAATGGTTTGAGCGAGCAAACTTCCATATGGATAACTACGTTTGACATCATTAACTAAGTAAACCCCATCTAAATTCGCTTCCTGAATCGCAACCACTTGCTCGTTTGATAACTTTCTTCCTTCTGGTTGAATTCTTTCGACTGAAACTCGGTGCGTGACATGTCGATTAGCCTCTTCAACCGACACACCTAATATTTCAGCTAATACCTCAGAAGTATGCTCAACATCTGTTACCTGCCTTGGAATAACAATCACAGATGGCGCTACTTCATTACCAACAATCACTTCGTGATTACGATCATAAATAATTCCTCTTTGTCCCTCTATCGGTAAATTCCGTGACCAAAGTTCTTCTGCTTTTTGTACCAATTCATTTGAGTCAAAAATTTGCAAGTAACCAAGTCGAATAAATAATGCTATAAAATAAATTAGTACAATTGATAAAAAGATAAGTAATCGTCGTTGTATGACTCCTGCTTGTTTCATCCATTGCTCCCCCTTCATGTAAAATTTAATATGACAATTATGATCACTTTGAACCTACATAATAACTATATGAGTCTTTTTCTTAGTAAATACGTAATCGTCTCTACACATTACTTTTTTATTCAACTTTATTACAATTCTATTTAATTTATGCAGAATTTAAATAAAAAAAAGCCTAATAACGCTATTCAAAGCGTTATTAGGCTAAAATTTAGTCATTTACTGGTTCATTTTCTTGAGATATTTCTATCTCGGCAGAAGAATCTTCAGATTCGTTTTCTTCATGCGCCTCTTCTGTCACATTTTGAGATGGGGTTTTCGTCAACTCAATCACAATCTCAGTAGTAGACTGAATCTTTTGTTCAGGAGCTAATGATTGCGATGTCACAAATCCTTCTCCATTAAAGGTAACCTTTAATGAAGCTAATTCAGCAAAACGAACGACTTCATCTTTCGTCCAACCTTCAAAATTAGGTAATTCATATGTTTTACCTGTTTGTAAAAAGACTTTACTCCCACTCACCACTATATTTCCTGCTGAAGGAGATTGTGCAAAAACTTGATTTCCTGATCCAATCACAATCGGTTGCAAACCAGCCTCAATCAAACGTTGACTGGCCACTTCAACATTTTGATTAATGTATTGATTCACTTCAACATTTTGATAGACATCTTCAATGTTTGAAATAGGTGTTTTTTCTGCTCCTAAATACGTTAATCCTGTTTGCATGACGTAACGGTAAATTTGTCCAAGTTGGTCGTGTCCACCTGTTTCAGGTCTTGACATGGCCACATACATCACAAGCTCTGGATCATCTGCGGGTGCAAATCCGATATAACTATACAAATATTCATTAGCAAGATATCCATTAGCACCATCCGCAATCTGAGCCGTTCCGGTTTTCCCACCACTTGTAAAACCATCTAAACTATAAGCAAGACGTCCTGAACCATCTTCCTCGGCTACAACACCAACCATCAAATCTTTTACTTGTTTTGCCGTTTGTGCCGTAATAGGATTATCTAGCTTAATCGGCTCAAATTGATAAACATCTTTTTCCTGATTAGGATCATAAACACGTTCAATCAGTTGAGGTTGAATTAACTGTCCTTCATTTAAAATAGCTGTAATGGCCTGAATATGTTGAATCGGAGTCGTTAAAATCCCTTGACCAAATCCAGCTGTTATTTTTTGTGTCACATCCCAATCAGTCGGTAATGTTCCTGCTGATTCACTTGGTAAGGGTAATCCTACTTGACTTCCAAAACCGAATTTTTCAAGATATTCAATATTCGTCTCAGGCGTAATTCCATTCGTTAAAAGATCGATAATTGCCGTATTTGACGAACGATAGAACCCCTGATCGTAGGTAATCGTCCCCCAAGTCTGGGTCCAATCTCGTATAGTAGAACCATTCACTAAGCGTGATCCCGATTGAAAGTACTGACTTCCATTATATTTTCCTTCATTAATAGCAGCAGCATAGGTATAAATCTTCATCGTCGATCCCGGTTCAAATGAATCAGAGATCACTGGATTATTATAATTTTCAATATCTCTTATATTAGGATCAAAACTTGAACGGCTTCCCATTGCCAAAATCTCTCCTGTTTTAGGATTAGCGACAACGGCAACTAAACTCTGTGGATTCGCACTTTCCCAAACATTATCCATGGCTTCTTCTAATAAGGTTTGAATCGTCGAATCAAGTGTTAAATAGATATCTAAGCCATCACTTGCCTCTTCTAATACAAATTCTTCTTTATTTGGTTGAACATATCCCTTTTTATCTCTTAAATATTGAATACGTCCATTTTTTCCTTGCAAATACTCATCAAAGTACGATTCAATTCCCATCTCGCCTTCAAGGACACGATTGACTTCATCCCACTTCGTATATCCAAGCGTATGAGAGGCAAACATCCCATTAGGATAAAACCGTTTGATGTTTTCCGTAAACTTAATCCCTTTTAAATTCATCTGTTCTATTTTTTCTTTTTCTAAATAGGTTAATTGACGACCGGCATTTCCAAATTCAACCTGTTTTCGATCTTTAGATAAAATTTCTTTTATTTCAACTGCTGATAAATCGATGACCGTACTTAACTTATTAGCCGTATCATCAATATCTTCTACCACATCTCCATAACCTTCATATAGGTTAGCATATAAGGTATATGACGTTAACTGTTCTGCTAAAGCAACACCACTACGATCATAAATGGTTCCACGTTTACCCTGCACTTGTTCTTCAACTAAATAGACATTAAGCGCATACTGATATAAATCATGACCTTTTTTCTCACCCGTGAGTGCCATCTCGATAAAATGATAGGCAATGGATAAAAAAAAGACCAAGAAGAAAGCTGTTATAATGACTAGCATCTTTCTTCCTGTGTGATTGAGTCGTCTTTCTTTTTTCATACTAATCATCCTCACCATACATTTGCTTCTTGATTTATTTCTATGAGGATTTTACTCTCCAATGTTTACAATGTTATTATAAGTCGAAAGTCCATTTTGTTTGGCAATTTCCATAGCACGTGAATAAGTTGAAAGTTCCGCAATTTTTGAATACAATTCTTCATTCACAACAATCTGGTTCGAAATTTTTAATTTTAACGCCTCTGTTTCATAATGAATTTGAGTCATTTGAGCGTCTAAATAGAGTCTCCCAGCAATCAAACAAAAAGCTCCAACTCCTGTTAAAATTGCTAAATTAGTAAAATTGTATAAACTTTTTTTCTTACGTTTAACGACTGTTCTTTTGACGTGTTGCGATGAATGCGAAACCTCAATTTGTTCTAATTGCTTAACCGCAGTATTCATGATTTCTCTTCCCCCTTATTCTACTTCATTTTCATAGCTACCCTTAATTTTGCTGAATGAGAACGATTATTTTCCGTTAACTCTGTTTCATCTGCCACAATTGGTTTGCGAGTAATTAATTTAAATTCTGGCTGGAATTCTTGTGGAATAACTGGCAATCCTCTTGGAAGATCTTTTGCTTCACTTCGTTCTTTAAACATATGTTTACAAATACGATCTTCTAAAGAATGGAAGGTAATAACAGCCACTCGCCCTTCAACATTTAACATATCCATGGCATCTTTTAATGCCTTTTCAAATACTTTCAATTCATCATTTACCGCAATACGTAATGCTTGGAAGGTACGTTTAGCAGGATGACCACCTTTTCGTCTTGCCGGCGCTGGAATCGCAGATTTGATAATTTCTACTAACTCAAAAGTCGTTTCAATCGGTTGTTTTTCGCGATAACGTTCAATGGCACGTGCAATTTGTTTTGAAAATTTTTCATCGCTATAAACACGGAAAATATATTCTAAATTTTTATATTCCCACTCATTGACAATCTCATATGCTGATAATTCAGCCTCTTGATCCATACGCATATCTAACTTCGCATCATGATTATAACTAAATCCACGTTCAGGTGTATCAAACTGTGGCGATGATACGCCTAAATCAAAAATAATACCATCTATTTTCATTACCCCACGTGCATTTAATTCTTCTTTCAAATGAACAAAATTACTTTTAATAATTGTAAAATTGTCTCCAATTTCTTTTAAACGTTTCGTTGCATTCTCAATTGCAAATGAATCTTGATCAAATGAATACAGATGTCCTGTAGTTAATCTTTTTAAGATTTCACTACTATGTCCGCCACCACCTAAGGTGCAATCAACATAAATACCATCTTCTTTTATCTCTAAATTCTCAATTGATTCACGAAGTAAAACTGAGTAGTGATTAAACATGGTTGTAACCTCCTATAAATCAAATCCTATATTTTCGGCAATATCTAAAATAGAATCTACAGAGAAATCAAAATATTGCGTCCATTTTTCTTTCTCCCAAATTTCAATTCGATTTGAGACACCAATGATAACACAATCTTTACTAAGCCCTGCATAATTCATTAAGGGTGTTGATAGATTAATTCTTCCCTGTTTATCAAATTCACATTCACACGCACCAGAAAGAAAAAAGCGTGAAAATTGGCGGGCATCTTTACGATTAACAGGTAACCCATTCACTTTTTCAAGCAATATCTTCCATTCCTCTATCGGATAAATAAATAGACATTGGTCAATCCCTCTAGTAATAACACAACATTCGTTTAACTGCTCTCTAAACTTAGCAGGCATAATCAAACGACCCTTAGCATCTATACTATGATGAAACTCACCAATAAACATTTATATTCACCACTTATCTCCACAATCTCTATCTAACTATCCACATTTCACCATTAATTATACATTATCTAAGGTTGATTTAAAACAAAATTAAAAATTTTTTAAGGAAAAAGTTCTATAATATTTCCTTTTTTCATATAATAAAGTTTTTCTTTTGATATTTCCAAAAAATAACGCTACTTTATCGTTTAATCTGTCATTTTTTGTTTTATTTTCTCACATTAAAAAGCTATCTCTTGTTTCGAGATAGCTTCTTTATTTTATTCTTCCTCATGTTCGATTTCTTGAATAATATCATTGTATTGTTGGATTAAGTCTAAGAAAATTTCCCAAACCTCATCACGACCTTCATGAGTTTCTGAAGAGTAAGCCACAAAAACATCATCTTGATCAAATCCAAGCGTCTCCTTAATGAGTTTTTCTTGTTTTTTATACTGACTACGGTTCACTTTATCCTTTTTCGTTCCAATCACAACACTTGGGATTTCATAGTATTTGTATAACTGATACATTGCAATATCTTCCGCTGTTGGTTTATGACGATAATCCACCAATAAAACACCTAAGATTAATTCATCACGTTCAACTAAATATTCTTCAATCATACGTCCAAATGACTCTTTTAACGAGCGATTCACTTTGGCGTAACCGTATCCCGGAACATCAACTAAATACATCATATCATTAATGTTATAGAAATTTAATGTTTGAGTTTTCCCTGGACGGCTTGAAACACGTGCTAAGTGTTTACGATTTGTCAGTGAATTGATAAATGAGGATTTTCCAACATTCGAACGTCCTGCAAAAATCATTTCTGGTAATCCATCTGTTGGATAATGTTCCGCTTTGACACAACTTTTTATATATTCTGCTTTTGTTATATGCATATTCTCAACACCTTATCGTAACGCATGCTGTAAAACTTCATCTATCGTTGAAACAGGAATAAACGTCATTTGACTTTTTACGCTTTGCGGTATTTCATCTAAATCTTTTTCATTATCTTTTGGCATAATGATAGTTGTTAATCCTGCTCGATGAGCTGAAATTGATTTTTCTTTTAATCCACCTATTGGTAAAACACGACCTCTGAGTGTCACTTCTCCTGTCATTCCCACTTCGCGTTTTACAAATTTTTGACTTAAAGCAGAGACTAACGCTGTAACCATGGTCACCCCTGCAGATGGGCCATCTTTCGGAGTTGCTCCTTCTGGCACATGAATATGAATGTCATGATCTTTAAATAAATCTGGGTCAATGCCATACTTTTTAGCATTTGCACGAACAAAACTAATCGCAGCCTGCCCTGATTCTTTCATAACATCACCTAGTTTACCTGTTAAAACCATTTTGCCCGTCCCTTTATAATATGTGACTTCAACAGGTAAAATATCTCCTCCAAATTGAGTATACGCAAGTCCTGTCACGACACCAATTTGATCTTCTGTTTCAATCAATCCATGTGTATATTTATGTTTTCCTAATAACTCAACAAGCATAGAAGAATCCACATGTAATGATTCTACTTTTTCGGCTAATAATTTTCTAGCAACTTTTCGACAAATAGAGCCAATTTGGCGTTCTAACTGACGCACACCAGCTTCTCGAGTATAATATTGAATTAACTCTAAAATCACCGCTTCATCAATCGAAAGCTGTTCCTTCGTTAAGCCATGAGCCTCTAACTGTCTCTGTAGCAAATAACGTTTCGCAATTTCCGTTTTTTCCTGTTCTGTATAACTATCTACATGAATCATATCCATACGGTCACGAAGTGGTGCCGGAATATTTTCTAAATAGTTAGCTGTTGCAATAAACAAGACATTTGATAAATCATATTCTTCTTCTAAGTAATGATCACTAAAATGACTGTTTTGTTCAGGATCTAAAACCTCAAGCATCGCAGAAGCCGGATCTCCTTTATAATCACTCGCCATCTTATCAATTTCATCTAACAAGAAGACTGGATTTGTCGTTCCCGCTTTCTTCATCGCTTGAATCATTCGCCCTGGTAATGCTCCTAAATAAGTACGGCGATGTCCTCTAATTTCAGATTCATCCTTAACACCACCAAGTGATATCTTGACAAATTTTCGTCCTAAAGCATCTGCAATCGATTTTGCAAGTGATGTTTTCCCAACCCCAGGAGGTCCAACTAAACATAAAATAGTCGAAGGATTTTTACCTGTCATCGTTTTAACCGCTAAATATTCTAAAATGCGATCTTTAACTTTTTCTAATCCAAAATGTTGATTATTTAAAGTTTCTTCTGCAAATAAAATATCTGTATTATCGGTTGTTTGAATCGACCATGGTAGAGCTAGAATCCACTCAATATACGTTCTAACCACACCTGATTCACTTGAATTAGAGGGTAACATTTCAAAGCGTCGAATCTCCTCTAAAGCCTTAGCTTTAACTGCTTCAGGAACTCCTAATGCTTCTAACTTTTCTCTGAATTCTTGACTGACCGCCTCTTTTGAGTAATCATCACCTAATTCTTTTTGGATTGCTTTTGCTTTTTCTCGTAAATAAAATTCTTTTTGATGAGCATCTACCGAACGTTTAACTTCTTGATTAATTTTCATTTCAAGATCAGCGATGTATTTTTCTTTCTCGATATCTTTTAATAATAAGGTTAAACGCTCCTCAACATTTGTTTCTTGAAGATATTTTACCTTTTCTTCTTCTGATATACGTAAATAGAAGGCAACAATATCCGTTGCTTGATCTGCATTCGTTGCACTCTCAACCAATTCTTTTACATCATTTGGATGAACAAATAAAGAACTTCCATGTTCAACAACCGCTTCTTTTAATAGACGCATAATCGCGATTTCTTGTTCTTCTTGTAAAGGAGTTGATGGCATCGTCTGAACTGTCGCCATGAAATAAGGCTCTAACTGAGTATATTCTTGTATTTCAACTCGTGTTAAAGTATTAAACTTTACTTTATAATGTCCATTTGGTAACTTAATTTTCATCGTTACCTTGGCAATTGTTCCGTATTGGAGTAAATCTTCACTTTGCGGAACTTCCACATTTGGATCAACTTGTGAAACTAAAATAACATAGTTTGAGTATTCTTCACAAACCTCTAACGCTTCGATTGATTGTGGACGTCCAATTTCTAAACGAATTTCTGTATTAGGTAAAGAAATCACACCTCTCACAGGTAACACTGGAAGTGTATGTGTCTCCACACTGTTTACATCTATTCTCATTTCCACTCACCTCACTAGTACTTTGCATACGACGTATCATGCTACATATCACAATATCGGATTGTGTCTGTCTTTGTTTGCTTTTCATGTTTATCATGGACGGACAGTTTCATTGATATAGAAAAGGAAGCGATTCGCTTCCCATTCTCTACTACTATTATAACATAAAAAACTTTTGATATTTTATACGAAATAAAATAATTACTTCTTCCTTCATTAAGCAACGCCATCTTTAAAGATAAGTGTTGGTTTTGTATTATCAACAATAACATCACGTGTGATGATACATTTTTCAATATTCTCAGTTGAAGGAATCTCAAACATTACATCTGTCATGATAGATTCGATTATAGAACGAAGTCCACGTGCACCTGTTTTACGTTCAACGGCTTTTTCAGCAATGGCTGTAATAGCTCCTTCGTCAAACACCAGTTCCACATTATCCATTTTAAAGATTTTTTCATATTGCTTCGTTAATGCATTTTTAGGTTCTGTTAAAATACGAATTAAATCCTCTACTTCTAACGGATTTAAGGCACCAATAATTGGGAAACGACCGATAAATTCTGGAATCAAACCAAATTTCAATAGGTCATCTGGCTGAATATGAGCATAAATTTCTTTTTTAGTTAAATTATTAGCTTTAGAATCAGCACCAAATCCAATAACTTTTTTACCAATACGACGTTTAACCACTTCTTCAATACCAGCGAAAGCCCCACCTGCCATGAATAAAATGTTCGTTGTATCAATTTGAATAAATTCTTGATTTGGATGTTTACGCCCACCTTGTGGCGGTACATTAGCAACAGATCCTTCTAAAATTTTTAATAAAGCTTGCTGTACGCCTTCTCCAGATACATCACGTGTAATGGATGGATTATCTGAACGACGTGCAATTTTATCAATCTCATCAATGTAGATAATCCCTCTTTGGGCCTTTTCAACATTGAAATCAGCTGCTTGTAACAGTCGAAGTAAGATATTTTCAACATCTTCTCCTACGTATCCTGCCTCAGTTAATGAGGTTGCATCTGCAATAGCAAATGGAACATCTAATACCTTAGCTAACGTTTGAGCTAATAATGTCTTTCCACTTCCAGTTGATCCAAGTAATAAAATATTACTTTTTGAAATTTCAACACCATCACTATCATCTTGATTAGATGTTAAACGCTTATAATGATTGTAAACTGCAACCGCAAGAACTTTCTTAACATCTTCTTGACCAATCACATACTCGTTTAATAAATCAAAAATTTCTTTTGGTTTCGGTAATGTTTTAAACTCTTCACATAATTCATCTGACTGCTCATTTTCAATAATCTCTGAACACATCTGGATACATTCATCACAGATATACACACCAGGCCCCGCAATAATTTTGTTTACTTCGTCATGGCTTTTACCACAGAACGAACACGTAATATCGATGTTATTCATTCTTTACACCTCCATATACAGATAACTGATATCATCCATGTATTAGTATATATATTCAGTAGCATTGCATTTTATTAACGTCGTTTTTAGACATTTTTTGCAAATGCTTAAATTGCAAAAAATGAGGCACGAAGGATACGCGCCTCATTAAGTACTATCTATTACTATAGACTGTTATTATTTGCAAATTGCTTTTTCAACGATGAAATCAACAGCTTTTTGTACTTTTAAATCTTCTTTTAACATGGCTAAGCTTGGTAACGCAGCTTTTAACTCTTGAACGTCACGTCCATAAGCTCCTGCAATTTCAACTAATTTAGCATCTACTTCTTCTTCTGTTACATCGATGTTTTCAGCTTTAACGATTGCTTCTAATGTTAAGTTATAGCTTAAACGTTTTTCAGCTTCTGGACGTAATTGTGCTTTGAATCCTTCTAAATCAGTTCCAGTGAATTGGAAGTATAAATCTAAGTTGAATCCTTGCATTTGGAAACGTTGTTCTGCTTCTTTAACCATTTGCGCCACTTCAGCATCGATCATTTCAACTGGAATGTCAAATTTAGCATTTTCAGTTGCTTTTTCTACAACTGTATCAATCACGTGATTACGTGCTGCTGTTTCTTTACGTTCTTTGATTACTTTTTCTAAATCAGCTTTTAACTCTTCAACTGTTTCGATTCCGTCACGATCTAAATCTTTAACGAATTCATCATCTAATTGTGGTAATTCACGAGTTTTCACTTCATGAACTTTTACTTTAAATGTTGCTTCAGCTCCAGCTAAATCTGCTGAATGATAAGCTTCAGGGAATGTAACGTTGATTTCTTTTTCTTCACCAGCAGTCATTCCGATTAATTGTTCTTCAAATCCTGGGATGAAAGAGTTAGATCCGATAACTAATGGATGGTTTTCCCCTTTTCCACCTTCGAATGCTACACCATCTTTAAATCCTTCATAATCGATAACAGCTGTATCTCCATTTTCTACTGCTCCATCTTTTACAACGATTTCAGCTTGACGTTCTAATAACCCGTTTAATTCTGATTGAACATCTTCTTCAGTTACGTCAGTTGATAATTTTTCAACTTCGATTCCTGCATATTGTCCTAATTCAACTTCTGGTTTAACTACAACAGTTGCTGATGCAATTAACTCTTGCCCTTTACCGATTTGTTCGATATCCCAAGATGGCGCAGCAACAGGTGCAATATTTGTTTCTTGAATTGCTTGCATATATGCTCCTGGTAATACAACCTCTAATGCATCTTCATATAATGCTTCTACACCAAATTTTTGTTCGAACATTTGACGTGGCATTTTCCCTTTACGGAATCCTGGTACTGCTAAATTTTTAGATACTTTTTTGAATGCTGTATCTAATGCTTTATCAAATGATTCTGCAGAAATAGTCATCGTTAATTTTACTTTATTTGTTTCTACTGTTTCAACTTTAACTGCCATAATGTATACCTCCATCTATTAACCTTGCGTTTACATCTTTGTAACAACTTTTAAATTATAACATAGGCTTTTCCTAATTTCTACATTAATGATGATAAACTTAGTATATACTGACTCAATTTACAAGTTGTGTAATTTATTATAGAGCTATTCGTCGAACTTAAATCATCTCTTGCTAAAAAATCGTCATTTTCTCCCATAATTAACGCTAATAACCGCTCGATGACAAGCGATAAATCTAGGGTTTCATAGTTAGGAAAACAAAACTGATAAAAGAGATTCACTTGTAAAGACAAAAGAACCTTAACCTCATCAAATAAGTCCATTTGTTCGATTATTTCATTCACTTGCTCTAATTTTTTATTAAATGGCATTAACGTCTGTAAATTAGTCAAAATCATTCCTTCAGATTCTCCTGAATCATTAGCCCGTGGCAAACTCCAATTCAATTCTTTTTTGGCTAACAACTCAAACAGAATCGTTTTCAAAATAGGAGAGGGTGCTTGTTCATAAAATGTGATTAAGGGTTGTTTAAAATAGCCTAATTCCTCATTTGAATATTGGGACAAATCCGAAAGAATTAACAAAGACTGTTCAAATGAACACCCTTCATTTAAGCGAACAACTTGTTTTTCAATGGATTGAACCCAATATTCTTCGTAAAATGTTTTAAGCTGAGCGATTAACTCCTGCAAATTTTTATAGGCAAAAACTGATAAGTTTTTTTTACAGTCCGCTTCTAGCTCAGTTAATAAAACATCATTCTGATCAAAATGATAAAGTAAAAAACGATGAGCAAGTATCGATAAGTCTCCTAAACCAACAGGCATTTGACTCAAAACGTCCTCAACACTATCAAACTCTTTTTTTATAAAATAACAGGTTAATAACTTTTTTTGAAGCAATTCCTTCCCTTGACTTGGATTCGATTGTTCAATAAAATCCTCAATCAGACAAATCGCTTGATCAATATATCCTTTATCAATCAATTCATCCGCCTTGTTTATTTTTTGTTCATAGTTTGTAGGAAAATCAATAACTCGAGACATGTTTCACCTCTGGATCTAGCATTTTTATTAATTATAATAAAAAAAAGAACTACTAATGCAGTTCTCAAAATTTACTTTTTAATGGCATCCCGGGAGGGATTCGAACCCCCGACCGACGGCTTAGAAGGCCGTTGCTCTATCCTGCTGAGCTACCGAGACATGTTGTTGTTTTCCACATTGACTATATTAAACCATTTCAACACTTTTGTAAATAACTTTTTGAATATTTTTATTAAGAAATTTTTTCCATTTAATCGCAACGACTCAAAAGATAATAAGGAATACTAAAGTTAGAGTATGATCTTCCTACTGATACGGATTCTTTATTCCTCAACATAGAGTTTAGCTTTCAATCTATGAATGAGTATCTTAATTTTTTCCTAACTAACGTCTAAGGTCTAGTTTATCTTCCTCTTTATAAACAATTACGATTGTTAGATCATCTACAGACTCTCATCGAGATTTTAAACCTTATTGAAGGTTAACAAACACTTCATTTCCTCTTATCTCATTTCAAGGTTAAGAAAGAGGCTTAAAGATAAAAAGATTTATCATTTTTAAATCAGAGCCTTTTCCTACTTAATCAAGCGACTCGCTAAAAAGGATTGCGCTATGAATCGCAATCCTTTTACTCTTGAATGAATTAAATTAGACTAAAGGTAATTCTTTATGATCAAGTAATTTACTTTCGACTCTGACACTTTGAATGTCGTATTCACCATAATGAATATTTTCAAGTTTTTGAACCCAAGCCCATCGATCATAAGGGAATAAGGAAATAATTTCCGAATGTTCTTCATAAAACTTTTCAAGGTACTCTCGACAAAACGCTTCCGATTCAAATGGTAAACTTACTTTAAGGTAGGAGCGTGTGTATTCTTCTACTTTATCAGTAACAAAATCTTCGAGTAACTGATTTTGTAAATGCAACTCATTTTCAGCCCAATCTGAAATTTTTTGTTTAACCCCAGCTTGTGACGCTAAAAATTCTTCTTCACTTACTATTTTATTTGATGCTGACTGCCAGTACATAATCATATAAAATCCCTCCAAATTATTTTTTGTGCTTTTTTCTTATGACACTCTACATCCCAACACACCGTCGTCCGACAAAATTCAGCTTTATTTTATTTTCGAATGTTTCAAGTGCTCTAAGAAAACGCTTTATATTCATAATATACGTTTAAAAAATTAAAAAATTCATCATTTTATCTTTTTTCTTGTACAAATTTCAAATAAAAATAATCATTGCTACGATTTTTCAATTTCCTTCTCCTTTAAACTTTGTAAATCAAAAAATCTTATTTTTAAAAATATATTTAGGAAAAATATTGAAATTTATAAAATTCATGCTATAATTAATTTTGTAAAGCCAGTGTGGCGAAATTGGTAGACGCAGTGGACTCAAAATCCACCGGAGTTTACTCCTTGCCGGTTCGAATCCGGCCACTGGTACCAACAAGCCATTCATTCATTTAAATAGATTAGACAACCTACTACATGTAGGTTGTCTTTTTTTTGTTTCACTTTAAATGATTGAATTTTATTCCAAAAAGTGGTAAAATTATCAATCATGTTTTATATTCGTGGGGGGAAATATGAACTACTTGAAAAACTATTCTTTATTAGCAAGTTTAATCGTCTTAATTTATTTTTTTTACACCTCATTAATCTATCAAAACCAGCCCGAAACCCTTTCAGCGCCTAATCTTCCTTTATTCAGCAATCATGAAGTTAAAAAATCTACAATTATTATTGAAAGCTTTGGAAGAACAGGATGTCCTTATTGTACGATTTTAAAAGAAAATCTATATCGGGAACTGTTTCATCCTAATTCTGACCTCTTAGGCATTTCAGCAAGATACTATAATATAAAAAATAAAAAAATTAAAAGTTATTTTAATGAGTGGCTAGAAAAATTCAATCTTCCTGAAAATCTAAAAGGGGCCGTTCCCGCTACCATCGTTAATGGAACTTACTTACTTCTTGGTTATAACGAAGAATCTACCTCTTTTTACCTGAATATTTTAGATCAAATCTCAAACGGTGAAACAATTGAGGAAAATCCGGATCAATATTTGTTTTTAATCAAAGATGAATATCGTCATTCATTAACGACTCCAACTTATTATTTACACTCATCCTTTCTTCCATTAAATCTATCGCTTCTAACTTATTCAGTCTTACTTACTATTTATTCCTGTCGAAAACCCAAGTCGTTAATAAACTAAATCTATCTTAAAAAGGTGAAGTCTAGCTATAGACTTCACCTTTTTAAAAGAATAGTTCACATAAAAGTAGATACGTAATACACATTTCAAAAATAGCACCAAAAATAAAAGCTTCAATTGTCATATTATTCACTCCAAGATTTCCTTTGCAATTTTACTTTTATTATTTGTCTTTTTTTTCTCTTTACTCTATAAATTGTTAGAATCTCTATTTTTTTTACTGAGAAACTAAAATCTTGTAAACATGATATTTTTCATTATCAAAAACTAGATAAGCTGAAACATATCCTAGCGTGTCATTGTGAGAACGCCCTAATATACGGTGAGTTAAAATCAAATCGCTACCTTGATCAAACATTTTACTCTCAATTGAATCCGCATCGCTAACATGTGCTACGATGCCCTGAATCGGTTCTTTTAACATTCCCTGTTCATCATAAATCACCTTTAAATATTCAGGTGATTTATCTTTTAAATTAATTAACCTTGTTTGTTCTGAATTTAAATTTTTGACCTCAACTTGGTATCGATCTAAATATTGAACTTGATACTTCATTTTTTCCTCATACATGTCACTACTAAAAGCTAAACAAAATTCATGATTATGATTGAGTAACAAGTAATACTTCAATTCATTTCCGGTTCCACCACTTAAAATATACACACCAATATCTAATTGTCCATCATGATTGAAATCTTCCACATGTATCCCGCCACCCATTCCACTTGAAGTTGGAATGGCGTAATAACGACGTTCTTTATCCTTTCCATTTTCAATCACTAACGTTATTTCATTAATAATTAAGTCATCATTATTTTTAATTCCCAATAAATAAATCGTTTCAGCAACTCCATCTCCGGATAAATCACTTTGATGTTTATCTAACTGGACAACAGTTTTGGTTCGATAATGATTCTGGCTAGAGCGGTAACCGCTAATTCCATATTCCATACTATCCCCTCACTTTGCCTGCTTACCTTTTTAGTATATGCCAATCCATTAGGAGTGAGACAGGTAACAGTTCAAAAATTTCAAACTAAACCCCAACCTTTAAACTTCTTCTTTCCATAAACAAAACATCTCTAAAGACGCCTTCTCTTGTTTTCCCCATCTTTTCGCGATATCCCACATATCTAAATCCACATTTTTGATGTAACCTAAGACTTGCTACATTTTCTGGAAATATACCTGAAATCAAACTCCAAATCCCATTTTGTTCAGATTCTGTAATTAAATAATTTAATAATTGCTCTCCAATCCCTTGTCCGATTACGTGTTGATCCAAATAAATACTGACTTCAGCGACGCCTTCAAAACAAGATCGCGAACTCGTTTGACTCAAGGCAGTCCATCCTATGACCTCTTCTCTTTCATTTAAGACCACAAACCGACAAAAGGGAAGATGGTTCGCGTCAAACCCTTCCCAAGTTGGGACATCCGATTCAAACGTACAATGATGAGAATCAATCCCCTGCTTATAAATAGTTCCTACTCTTTCATAGTGCTTTGGTTGCATGTTATGAATAGTAATTTGCATCATGAACTTCCCCCTTCTAGATCTTTAAATGTTAATTAAATAAATCATGATTAGCTTGAATAAAAAAACCTTCACTCATCATTAACCCCATTAAATTAAAAGGAGTAAATGAATCGTTATTATTTTTTTCAAAGAATTGATTTAATTCTAGAAACAACTGCTCTTGCCAAGTTTTCATTCCGACCTTTAGTTGTTTTTTATTTTTATTGATGAATCGCTCTAATTTTTCGAGTGTAAAAGCATCTTTTAAGATGACGAATTCAAACAAAATAATGGAACTCGGACTTAACTCCTTTTTTAATCTGATTTTTTGAAGTGGCATTAATGAATGATAAAATTGTCTCAAATAACCAAAATAACGAATTGACATTAAAGCATAAATAACATCCTCTGACGATGTCAGAGGATACTGATTTTTAATGATGACTTTCAAGGTAGACCTTTCAAAGTTTTTAATAAATTTCTTTAATGACTTGCCTCCCTCAATCAAAAAATCCGTTGATGAGTCTTTACGACCTTCGACCCAATTCGCATGTGGTAAGTATAATCCTGAATAGATTTCAGAATTTAAATCATACAACTCTATGATTAACTTTAAACACTCTCTTTTATAAAGCAACGTTCTAAATGGATTTTTTACTTTTCGACAACATTGTTGTTCTTTTGATGATTGAATCTCCAGTAAGTACTGCATTCTTTCACCATGTAATACCCCAATGGATTGAAGTGAATCAACCAAACAAATTCCAGCATCATTAAATAAAACATTTTCAATTTTAAAACAACCAAAATCTAATTGAGTCACATTATATAAAAAATTAGGTATCACCAAATCAAATAAATACTTAGGACTGGTGTACCTCAAGGATCTCATTTTTCTTTCAGCACCGTTTAAAAATCTTGGATACATACAGATTAAAACAATTAAACTAATCGACAATCCAAAAATAAAACAATAACTTAGAGCCGTTTTTATTTCAAACAGTAAGATTATTAAACTAATAAAAAAAATAAAACACAAGATTTGAATTTCCATCTTCCTTTTGTTTTTTAAATAGGTCAAACATGGATGACTATCTACCACCATGAGGATTCCTCCTAATAATAATTATTTCTATTATAGCTTATTTCCAAAAAATAATTCCTATTTTTCTAAAATTTTACATGCTGTTTGATTCTTTTTTATGAACCATAAAAAAAAAGACATTAACATGTCTTTTTAAATAAGGCCTTTAACCATCTGGTCAAATGTTTCTTTATCGCTATATTCGATTTGATCGACTTCCCAGTGATATAAAAACGCAATAAGCGGACTTTCTGTTTGTTTAATCAAATTGAATCGAATATATTGTTCATCAACCGTTTTAATAATAATTGAAATTTGATTAAATGTCTGTTGGCCTAAAGCTAATTTAATTTTCATCTGTCGATACTGATCGGTTTTTGCACAACAATTACCATAATAAAAAAATTGGTAATTAGCACTTTGAATAAAACGATTGGATAAATAAGTTTTATTTTTTTCATTATAATCTTCATCATTATTTTCATCAACTCGATGTCTCATAATGAGATTGACATGATAGGCAACAATTTCAAGTGGAGTTGGATGACAAAACGTCAAATAACTTAACCCAATCAAAACAACGGTTACCACCACTAAAGTTAGCCAAAAACACCAAGTTGAATTAAATAAAACAGGTCCTATTAAGATATATCGTAACATAAATGCAAAGGCTATTAAACTATCATAAACTAATAAAAATGTTCGATTGATTCTAAGCATCTCTTTCCCTCCTCTAGCATTTAGCTTCTTACTCACCCTTTACTTCATTATATGAAAAGAGGCTTGATATGCTACTAAGGAGAAAGAGAATCCTAAAGAATCACATACGTTAAAACAATCGATAACACCATTCCAACAAGGACTGGAACGATGGTTCTCTTAATGAGTCGCACGGGAGAAACATTCATCATCGACGAGATAATAATAACCGTTGGGGAAACTGGAGAAATACTTTTGACTAAATGAGAAACAAATTGCATTGGAATTGCTAAACTTATGGCTGAAATTCCCACAGACTCGGCAAAGGATGGCATTAGCTCAACAAATGCGTAAAAGATTGCTAATCCACTTCCACTTAATAACCCAACAAATAAAGCCAGTAAACAAAAAGCGAGAGTCAACATTAGACCAGCTGCATTTAAATGATTTATAACCTCCCCCATTAAATCGATCACGCCTAAAATCTTTAATCCCTCTACAAAGGTTAAAGCCGCTACAACCTGAGCCACAACAGTCGTTAGTCCAACGCCCATCCCATTAAAGAAGGCTTGAATCTCAGCGGTTCCCTTTTGAAATGAACGCATTCGAATCACTTCACACAATATACTCACCATCAATGAGAAAAAGATGACTTCAGAAATACCTAAATTCACATCCGATACAAAATAAAAAATCAGCATTAAGAGTAACGGTAACATAGGAAGGATTGCATAAAACATCGGTAGCTGATCCGTTACTTCCTTAAGTTTTGGCAATGTTGAAGTGATTTCACTTCTTTCTAAATGATCTTGACGTTTTTGCCAAATAAAATGAACGATTGCCATCATTAAGATAATAGGAATGGAAATTTTAGCATGATAATTAAACACATAGTCTGTAACAGGAAGACCAAGTGCTTCAGATGCTAGTAAATTATCAGCACCTAATGGTGTTGGGGCAATCGTTGCTGATGTAGCAATCACAGCTCCCACAGCTAAAGGGGAAACACCTGCACTCGTTAAGATAGGGAAGGCTGTTGCCATCAACATCACTGACAAACTCGAAGAACTTGGAATAATGATACACAAAAAATTTCCAATCAAATAAAATATAGGAATTAATAACGCTTTGATTTTAATGTGCTTTAAGGGGGCTGATAACACGCTAACAGTTTTTTCATCTGCCCTAATGGCCTTCATATACGCCGTATAACCAAATAATAATAACAGTGTAAAGCTAGCGCCACTTAATTGTTTGGTAAAGAGATTCCCCATCACCTTGAAAATATCAAAAAAAGGAACTCCACTACTACTTTCACTCGGTAGAATAACTTTATTCATCAATAAAGCACTCAACATCAACAGGATTCCACTACCGAACATGACTAATTTAATGTCATACTTTTTCTTAATTAAATAAGCTGCCAATATAATCACAATCAATGCAATGATTAACTCACTCATTTTCTCACCCTTTCCTTTACATGTTGTTAACATTTTGCTTCACGTGATAAAATCCTGTGTCATTATACTTTATTTTTAATTTTTTCGCCACCATTCGACAGCATTTACAAAAAAAAGTTCTTATGAAGTCAATTTCTTCATAAGAACTTTCTCTTAAATTCTCCAATCAATTTGATTGGATTGAGGAGCTGAACAATATGGACAATATTTCGTGTTAGCATCAATCTCAGCCCCACATTGCTCACAATGATACTTGCTCCTCATTTGATTAAGTTGTGCTTGAATTTCTCTTATCTTCATTTTTTGTTGAGACACTTCATGAAATAATTCTTGTAATTCATCACTTTGCTTCACATCAACTATTTTATTTTGGTAAACATATTCACCGATTCGCTCATAAAGATCATTCAAATCTAGTTTAGCCGCATTCAACGCCACATTTAATTTTCCAATTTCAATCCATTTACTCGTCGTTTTAATCGAAGCATTGGCTGTTTTATTCATATTTTTTTGAAAGTCATCCCAAAATGCCATCGCGCTCACCTTCCTTTCTACTGTATCATATTAAGAAGACGAGTGAATGGTCCTCATTCTCTAAATGAAACCAAACAAGCAATGAAATTTTTAGTCAAATTGGGACTCATCTTGTATAATAAAGATAAACAAAATGTGTCATTAGGAGGAATTTTCATCATGGACTTATATACCTACCTCAATCAATATCATCAAATTGTATTAACTGATGATCAATTAGCAGCGACTCAAGCCCTTGATGGTCCCATTTGTGTGATTAGCTGTCCAGGAAGCGGGAAAACGACAGTAACCGTAATTCGGTTAGCTAATTTGATTTTAAGTGGAAAGGTTCATCCTCAACAAATTCTAGCCTTAACCTTCTCAAAAGCATCGGCACGTGATCTGAATGAGCGATTCCAAGCATTATTCCCCAAACTCTCAAAACAAGTTCAATTTTCAACGATTCATAGTTTCGCTTTTCAACTGATTAAACACTACCAACAACTGAGTGGGGTAATGTATCAATTTATTGAAGGAAATCAGACGACTCTTCATAAAAAGCAACTCTTAACACAATTTTACATCGAAACAACTGAACGTTATCCAAGCGACGATGATTTAGAAACGCTCACTGGCCAAATCAGTTTACTTAAAAACTTGATGATAGAACCGCATCATACGAAAGAAATCAAACAATACGTCGAAACAGAAGTTGAGGAATTCATTCAACTTTATAAAAAATATGAAGCCTTCAAAGAATCGAGATATTTACTCGACTACGATGATCTACTCACTACAGCCTTCTCTATCCTTAAACATCACGATTACCTTTTAAATTTTTATCAAACCCGTTATACCCACATTCAAATCGATGAGGCGCAAGATACCTCAAAAATCCAATACGAACTCATCAAACTCATTGCCAGTCGCCATCATAACATTTTTTTAGTAGGAGATGATGATCAAAGTATCTATGCATTTCGAGGAGCTTATCCAAAACAGCTATTAACTTTTAAAGAAACCTTTAAAGAAGCTCGCATCCTCTATATGAATCAAAATTTCCGTTCAACAGCCTCTATTGTATCAACGAGCTCTCAATTCATCCAACATAATAAAAGTAGATATAAAAAAACGATTCAAACTCAAAATGAAACCGGAATGTCCCCCACTCTTCATCATTTTCAAACCGAACAAGAACAATTATCTTTTTTAATCACCACGCTAAAACAAGCAGAAGATTTAAACGATGTGGCGATTTTGTATCGTCAAAATGTTTCTGCTCTTCCCCTGATTGAACAATTCGAACGTCACCAAATCCCTTTCAAACTCCAAGAAGGAAAACTTTCATTTTTCTACCATCCCATTGTCAGAGATATCAAGGCCATAATCACCTTATCAAGATCACCTAACCACTTAGAATCCTTTCAACGCGTGGCGAAAATTCTCTATCTCTCAGCCACAACTCAACATCAAGTGACCTCTCAAACAGAAAGTGGCTATCTCGATTATTTAACACGACTGGTTACTTTTAATTCCACTTATCAACGTGAAAAAGTCCGTCTCTTTAAACAAAACCTCATGAAACTTCCAAGTCTACCTTGCAATCGGATGATGGCTTTTATTTTAAATACTTTAGATTATGAAAGTTATCTAATCAAAAAAGGATTCTTAAAAGATGAAAAAGGGGAACGCCTTTATACCCAAGGGATGGCAGTTTTAGAAACCTTAAAAATGATTGCCAAAGACGTAGATTCTCACGAAGCCTTTCTTGAGCGCCTTGAACACCTCAGGCTAATTAGTGAACAAAGCACCACACAAGCAAAAGGAGTTAACCTTTTAACTTTTCATGCCTCAAAAGGCTTAGAATTTAAAACCGTCTTTTTAATTGATTGTATGAATGGCATCACGCCACCCCAAACAGCAATCATCGAAGCCAAAAGTCAAATTTTTGACCATTATGAAGAAGAGCGTCGTCTTTTTTATGTCGCCATGACACGGGCAAAAGAGCAATTGACGCTACTAAGTGTTGCTAAAAAACATAATCTATTATTTAGTCGCTCAAACTTTTATAAAGAAGTTTCCAAGATTCTTAATCCAATTGACGAAG
This sequence comes from Turicibacter sanguinis, assembly GCF_013046825.1. Lineage (NCBI taxonomy): Bacteria > Bacillati > Bacillota > Erysipelotrichia > Erysipelotrichales > Turicibacteraceae > Turicibacter > Turicibacter sanguinis. The sequence continues at coordinate 2,803,689 of NZ_CP053187.1, forward strand.
AACCCAAACCCGTCTCAAGTCGCCTCAGTCATGGAAAAAAAATTGAAGAGTTAAAAAGAGGCCTAATAACCTCAGAATCCGCTGACTTAACGCCTTTTAAAGAAGGTTCCGTGATTAATCATAAACGATTTGGAACAGGAACCATTATTGAAAAAGAAGGAGAAATTGCGACGATTCAATTCGAAAATGAAACCAAACGAATCAGTCTCAGAATAACTGTTTTAAATGGAAATGTCGAATTGGTTTCAAGTTAATCAAAAAAACGTTAACTCTAGTCTAGAGTTAACGTTTTTTTGATTAATGAATAGGCCCTGCTTTTTTATTCCCATGTTTTGCTTTTCCTTGGATTTCCGGTACAGGTGGCATATCATTTTTAGGATGTTTTTGTTTTTTGTTACTTTCAGTTCCATGTGGTTCACTTGGATCTGGACGTTTCATACCTGCTTTTGCCATATTTATCACCTTTCTTTCATTCTTATTATGAACTGATTTTCGGCGCATATGCTCGCTTCAAATTAAAATTTTTTTGAAAATTTTGCTACCCTCTTACACCCTTTCCATCTCTTCAATCTTGTCGAATTTTAACTTTTTAAAACTCTTTTTATCACGCAACTTGTCCCTTTATTTCGTTAGCGTTATGATAAATTTGAGAGATTAATCTCTGCTAATCTACGATGATTTTTAAGAAGAGGGGAATTGTGTGATGAAAAAAGTGATTTATTCACCAACTAAATACATTCAAGGGCCAAATGAGTTAGCACATATATGTGATTATGCAATGGATTTAGGCATTTCTGGCGCGTATGCCATTGTTGACCCATTTATTTTATCTCATTATGAAGAGACGATTCAAACCAGTTTCAAACGACAACAAATAGCTATTCACCTAGATGCTTTTAATGGGGAATGTAGTAAAACAGAAATTAATCGAATCATTGAAAATGTCAAAAAAGGAAACCTAAATGTGATCATCGGAATTGGAGGGGGAAAAACACTCGATACGGCAAAAGCCGTTGCTTATTTCTCAAATTTACCTGTTATAATTGTTCCAACCATTGCTTCTACTGATGCACCTTGTAGTGCCCTATCTGTTCTTTATACAGATGCAGGTCAATTTGACCGCTATTTATTCTTAAAAACAAATCCGAATGTTGTGATTGTTGACTCACTTGTTATTGCACAGGCTCCATCTCGTTTACTAGTTTCAGGTATGGGAGATGCCTTGGCCACTTATTTTGAAGCTCGTGCTTGTCATCGTTCCAATGCCTTAACGATTGCAGGTGGCACTTGTTCACTTGCAGCCTTAACGTTAGCAAAACTTTGTTATGAAACGTTATTAGTTGATGGTTATCAAGCAAAGTTATCTGCAGATCATCATGTTAATTCTAAAGCACTCGAAAATATCATTGAAGCAAACACTTATTTAAGCGGTGTTGGTTTTGAAAGTGGAGGACTCGCCGGTGCTCACGCGATCCATAATGGTTTAACAGTCTTAAAAGAAAGTCATCACATGTATCATGGTGAAAAAGTAGCCTTTGGGACACTCGTTCAACTCGTGCTAGAAAATGCGCCAAAAGAAGAAATCGATGAAGTGTTAACTTTCTGTCGTCAACTAGGCCTCCCAACCTGCTTAAAAGACCTTGGAATTACAAATCCAACAGAAGATCAACTGATGGCAGTTGCAACAGCAAGCTGTGACCCACAAGATACGATTCATCATATGCCATTTGAAGTCACTCCAATCGATGTCTATAGTGCTATTTTAATTGCAGATCGTCTAGGTGCTCAGTTTGCCTAACAATCATAAAAGGAACTCAGATTTTAACTTGAGTTCCTTTATTTTTTATTCAAAAAATTTAACTAAGTCTTCCTCAACAGATGAAATACCACCAATTTCAAACGTTTGAACTAAAAAGTCCACAATATTGGGTGATAAGAAAGCAGGTAACGTAGGACCTAAATGAATCTTTTTCACACCTAATGATAAAAGAGCTAATAAGACAATGACGGCTTTTTGTTCATACCATGCAATATTATAAACAATCGGTAAGTCATTAATATCTTCAAGTCCAAATGCTTCTTTTAATTTTAGGGCAATGACGGCTAATGAATAAGAATCATTACATTGGCCTGCGTCAAGCACACGAGGAATTCCATTGATTGTTCCAAGATTTAGCTTATTATAGCGATATTTCGCACATCCCGCTGTTAAAATAACAGAATCGTCTGGAAGGGCGCTAGCAAAATCTGTATAATACTGACGCTCTTTATGACGTCCATCACACCCAGCCATGACAACGAAATGCTTAATCTCTCCTTTTTCAACCGCTGAAATAATCTCAGATGCTAACGTCATCACTTGATGATGAGCAAATCCTCCTACAATTTCTCCTTGTTCAATCGCTTTAGGTGCTTCACATGTTTTAGCCAGTTCAATGACTTCACTAAAATCTTTGCGACCATCCACTAAAACCGGAATCACTTTAAATCCAGGATATCCCGTATTTCCCGTTGTAAACACACGATCTTGATAAGTGGCACTTTGACGAGGTGGGACTAAACAGTTCGTTGTAAAAATAATCGGTCCATTAAACGTTTCAAACTCTTTCGTTTGTAAATGCCATGCATTTCCATAATTTGCTTTTAAATGATCATATTTTTTTAATTCAGGATAATAGTGTGCAGGCAACATTTCACTGTGCGTATAAATATCAATTCCTTGATCTTTAGTTTGCTCAAGTAATTGAACTAAATCGTGTAAATCATGTCCGGTGATTAAAATTCCTGGACGTTCTCCAACTCCAATATTAACTTTTGAGATTTCTGGATGGCCAAATGTTGTGGTATTAGCCGTATCAAGTAAAGCCATTCCCTCTACCCCAATACTTCCAAGTTCAAGTGTTAGCGAAACATAATCTTCTAGTGTTAGTGATTCATTAATTAAGGCGGCCATCATTTTGTGCATTCCCATGTATAGTGATGGTTGAACATAGCCTAATTTTTGCGCATGTGATAAATAAGCTGCTAACCCTTTAACTCCAAATAACATCAATTCACGAATTGAACGAATATCTTCATTTTCTGTTTGATGAATGGCCACTTTTAAAGCTTTTTTAATCATCTCTTCTTTAGTTTTAGCAATGAAGTTCATGATATCATGCTTAAGGATGGGTAACTCACGACCAACTAATTGTTCTTTTAATTCCTCACGGTAGGTTAAGCTTTGCAGCGTGCGTGTTACAAATTCTTCTTCCTCAAAATTAGCATTCGTAATCGTTGCAAATAATCCTTCCATGACAAACTCATGAATCTCATCAGATACAGTTTCAACTTCTAAAGCAAGCGTCGATACACCAATTAATGAATAGATAAACGTATCCATTAAAGCTGTTAATTCAGGGGATTTTCCACATACACCAAAGACAGTGCAGCCTATCCCTTTCGAAGCTTCTTGACATTGATTACAAAACATTTCCATCTCTATCACTCCTTCTTCTCAACAAAGCTATTATATAAACCTCTTCAAGAACAAGATGTGAGGTAGGTCACATTTTTAAAGATTTTTTTAAAAAAAAGATGACCAAAGGTCATCTTTAGCTTTCAAGCCACTCTCGATTAACACGCATTTGTTTTTTGGAATACTCACATAATCCTTCTTCTTTTAAAGAGGACAATAATCGACTAAACGTTTCACGACGAATACTTAATAACTCTGCCATTTCCTGCTTTGTTAACGGCATCTCAAATACAATCATCCCGTCTTTTTGAAAAGATTTATGTTTCATAAATAATTGAATCACTTTTTTAAAGCGATCTCTTGCATCAATAAAAACTTGATCAGTCAGTAATTGTTGGACACCTTCTAATCGGCGATTCAAATGACAAAACCATGCACGTGTTGCCTGATGATTCGATAAGATAGCTTTTTCTAGTTCAGGAATCGGAATAGCGACCACCACCGTTTCCTCTAGTGCAACACCAGAAGCAGGATATTGGTGAGGGTCATTAAATAAAACACTTAAAGCCACTAGATTTCCTCTTGAATAAATTGAAAAAATCTTTTCCTGACCTTGAATAGATGTTTTTAGAATTTTTAAAATTCCTGATTTAATATAATAAACAACCGTTGCCGCATCTCCTTGAAAAAATAAGGGTTGTCCTTTCTCTAGTTGAATTTCATAACTTTGTTGTTTTAGCCTTTCAATTGACTCTTGATTAAAAGAGATCAATAACGGATGTTGATACATAGAATCACTTCCTATTTTAAATCTGCAGGATATTGAAGTCCGATTTGACGACGAACCTCATCTAAAACACTCATCACCTGCTTTGAGCGTTCCAATGTATTGACATTGGATTCTTTCTTTTGCTTTAAAATCGTTTGAATAAATTCTTCAAGCTCATACTTCATATCTGCTTCATCATGAGGAATCGCTAACTCCTCAATCTCACCATTTCGATATTTAATTTGAACTTGATGGAATCGATTAATTCGATCAATCATAACCGTTCCATCTTCTCCTTGAATCTCCGACGGTAAATAAGAGTTAGAGATTTTAGAATACATGACACAAGCCTCCATTGTAGGATATTTAAAGATGATACTCCCTTCTCCATCTACACCTGATTCAAGCATATAGGCACTTGCCTTTATCTCACCTGGAAGTCCAAATAAATGAATCATCGGAGCAATCGTATAGACTCCAATATCAAGTAAAGCACCATTTGATAACTCATTTTTAAACGCATTTAAGATTGTCCCGCTTCGATAGGCATCATATCTTGAAGAATATTGACAGAAGCTTGCACTGTATCGACGAATGGTCCCAATTTTATGAAGATGGTCTTTAAGCAGTTGAAAAGTTGGTAACACAGTGGTCTTCATTGCTTCCATTAAAACAACTCCATTTTTAAACGCTGCTTCGCACATGGCTTCAACTTCTTTTAAGTTAGAAGCCAAGGGTTTTTCACATAACACATGTTTTTGATGATTTAAACATAAGATAGCTTGCTTAGCATGATAGGCATTCGGTGAGGCAATATACATCGCATCGACGACATCATCTTTTAAAAGCTGTTCAAGGTTAGTATAAATATGCTCGACACCATACTTCGATGCAAATTCAAGACCTCGCTCTTCTGTTCTAGAATAAATGGCATTCAACTTAAAAGATTCAAGGCTCATCGCTGCTTTTAAGAATTGTTCTGTAATCGTATTCGTTCCAATAATACCAAATCGTATCTGTTGAGTCATTCCATTTCCTCCACCTCTTTAAACTACTATTAGCATACGCAGAAAAAAAACCTCTGTCAAGTTAGAGACAGAGGGTTTAATTTTAAGCTTTATGTTTCACAAAATAGTTGACGATAATAAATGTTATAACGGCTGGTAGCAACCATCCAAATCCTGAAGATTGAAGGGGTAAATAATTCAACGCAGACGTTACGGCTGTTAAATTCATGAAAGAACCAATCGTTGTTAATAAACTAATTGCTAACGTCACATAAACCGTCATGGCTACAGCAAAGTCATGTTTAACCATTTTTCCTAGTAACGTTAAAATAATTAAAACAATGACAATCGGATAAATAATATCTAAAGCTGGCCCTGCTAAAGCTACAATTTGATCAACATCATTGGTTGCCATAAAAAGACTAATCACAGTTAAAATAATGGCATTCACTGCGTATGGAATTTTTCCCTTAAATAATTTGGTGAAAAACTCTGCACTTGCCGTTAGTAAGGCAATCGCCGTTGTTAAACAAGCGACTGTTGTACAAATACTTAAAAAAATCGTCCCAAGCGAACCAAAGACCGCTTTGGCAATATACATAACAAGTTGTGTACGAGTAAAACTTACATCAACAAGCGAAGAAGTTTGGGCTCCTAACATCATTAACCCACCATAAATAATCGCCAATCCACCAATTGCAATTAAACCTGACATTAAAATAATTTTAGAAACACTCTTATGGTCTTTATAGCCTTTATCATGGACAGATGAAATAATAATCGTTGCAAAAATAACAGCCGCAATAGCATCCATCGTTTGATAACCTTCTTTAAAAGACGTTGTGAAAACTTGTGAAACATCCAGTGTTGCTACTTCACCAATTGGAAATAACATCCCCTTTGTAATGATCGCAATTAAGACAAATAATAGAATAGGAGTTAAGACTTTCCCAATCGCATCTACAATTCGTGTGGGTTTTAAGACAAAGAATAACGCAATAGCAAAATAAATAATCGTTGTTAACCACTGTGTTGCATTAGGTAATAACGTCACAATCCCTAATTCAAACGTCGTTGAGGCAGTACGAGGAATTGCAATAATCGGTCCAATCGCTAAAATTAAAATAATCGTCGCAACGGTAGCGAACGGTTTAGAAACGCGAGAAGCCATCACTTCAAATGATCCTCCTGCGCGTGAACACGCTAAAATTCCAAGTAAAGGTAACCCAATTCCGGTAATTAAAAACCCTAGTAAAGCTGGAATCACTTGATCTCCAACTGTGTTTCCTAAAAAGGGTGGGAATATTAAATTCCCTGCGCCAAAGAACATGGCAAACAAGGCAAACCCAATCACTAATGCATCTTTAAATTGTTTACTCTTCATTAATATCCTCCTTGATGTCTATAATTCTAGCTGTTTTCTCCATTAACGACACATGGTAATATACCGAACAAACTTCCCTTTAACCGCTTCACATTGTTCAATGACTTCAAACCCAGCAGCTTTTAATTGCTCATCCATTTTAACTTGTGTCACAATAATAAGTTCATCAGCAATACGACGTGCATTCTCAATAATCATTTGCTGAATCTCTGGCGAAATCGGATTAAAATGTCCATATGGAAGGTCAATAATCGCCGTATCATAATGAGTTTTTATCTCTTGAATATCTCCAATTTGAATCACATTCTCATATCCGTAGTGTTTTAAATTTTCTTCTGCTTTCCAAGCTACTTTAGGATTTAACTCATTTCCAATGATATTTCCTCCTACTGTGAGTACCTCAAGGACAACAGTTCCGGCACCACAACATGGATCAATTATTTTTTTATCAAATTGATGACCCACCGCTAAGTTAGCAACAGAGCGTGAAACACGAACACTTAATGAAAAGGAGTAAGAATGAGGCTTATTCTCATGCTTCACCCACTCATTACAATTGGGTTCAAGTGTGCCAAAATACCATTTGCCATTTAACTCCGTCAATCCTAGCAATTGTTTCGGTTCATACATATCAGCTTCGCCACCAATTAATGAACCAATCGCATAAAGACGTTTTAATCGCTCTTTATATTCAAGTGATTGATCTTTAAATCGCATAAATAATAATTTAAATGTTTCAAAACTCATCGGTTGCTTTAAAACCATTTCATGTAATGATTCAAAGGAATCAGCTTGGTAATAAATCGTCAGTCGTTCCTTAATAAAAACACTACGTGATGGATCAATCTCAATATCAGATAAAATCCATTTGTCTTCAAACGATTGATTTAATAAAATCTTCATTTCAAGTCGACAAAGGCTTTCTTCACCTTCAGCGTAATTAATGACATATAAATAACCTTTAATCGGTAACTGTTCGATCATGATTTCGTCGTCCTCTTCTATTTTAGTTTCATTACAAAAAACACTAGTCTTCATTATAATTGAAAAAATGACATTTTTCAACATCATCTATCTCAAGTTCACAATGTATAGTAAAATAAATATTAGAATACATCAAGGAGGCACACTTTTTAAATGATTAGATTATTATTACTTGCACTATTATGGCTCACTGGATGCCAAGCTAAACAAACACTTACTATTGATTCAACTCTATCCATTTTCAAAACGCAAGCCAATTTAGAAGAAACAATGAAACAAGAATTTAACGAAACTACCTATTCAATTGATTCTCCCTATCTCGTCCATGACCCCTACCAAAATTCTCCCCTTTCTTATCTCGTCATGTTTGAAACAGAAGAACCCTCAATGATTAAATATCAAGTCCTTGGACATACCGAACAAGCAACCTTAAGTTATGAAACCAACAGTTATGAAACGACACACCAGTTAACGTTAATCGGATTATATCCAAATGAATCAAACACCATTTTATTGAGTGCGACCAATGAAGCGGGACAAACGATTTCACATGAGATGCAAATTCAAACTCCGCCACTTCCAAGTGATAGCCTACAGGTGACACTTAATCAGTCAACTCCCTTGACGCATACAACTCGATTATTTTTAGCAACCGATGATACATATAAATATCTCATCGACGAGTATGGAGATATCCGTTTCATTCAAAATTCTACATCGGGTTCTATTACTTCGCTCCCAAATGGAAATTTATTAACTTATCACGGGCCTTATTATTTTTACTATCAACAACAACTAGAAGAAATTTCTTATTTAGGACAAGTTCAAAAACAACTATATATTCCCGGTTCTGGACATCATTCTCTAACCTTGACCCCAGATGGCAATTACATTATTAACTCAAGCGATAAAACAGATGAACGATATACAGAAGACCATCTTTATATCCTCGATGCTCAAACTGGAATTCCCCTTCAAACCATCAATTTAAGAGACTATCTTGATATTAATCGCTTTAAAGACACACTACCTGAATCCGTTAAAGGTGACTTAGATGACTGGTTTCATTTAAATTATGCGATGATAGATGAGAGTGACGAAACAGTCATCGCTTCTGGACGTTCTCAAAGTATGGTTGTAAAACTTGATCCAACCACTAAACAACTAAAATGGATATTAGGTGCACCTGATGAGGTTAATGAACAACTTAAACCGTATTTATTAACCCCAATTGGTGAAAACTTCACCTGGTTTTTCGCCCAACATTCTTCAAAAGTTCTAGAAGATCTTGATCAAAATCCAGATACAGTAGATTTAATTTTGTTTGATAATCATGTCGATATTGGCGTATTTCCAAGGGAATCTTACCCAGATTTGAATCAATACAGTCGAGCAGTTCACTATCGAATTAATGAACGCGAGATGACTGTCGAACAAATTTGGTCGTTTGGAGAAAATTTATCTCCAGCCCTAACCTCAACCATCATTAGTGAAGTCGATTACTTGCCAAAGACGAAGTCGATGCTTGTGTTATATGGCTTCATTCAACTTAATCAATCAATGGGTGGAAAGTTATTTGAAGTCAGTGCCACGGATTCGAATGATATTCTCATGGAGATGACCTTCAACAAAGAAGGTATCAATCACATTTACGCCATTGACACCTTAACCTTTGATGAATTAAATTTAAATTATTCTTTCACGAATTCTAATGCAACGTCACTTGCTAAAGAAAATTTAATGTCCTTTAAAGAACCTCTTAATCTAGATAATCCCACTCAAACAAAATCTTATGATTCTTCATTTTTATCGACGATTGAGTTAGTCGATGATGTTTTATATTTAGATGGCTACATCGAAAAAGCTCAAATCACCGATTCATTTGCGCTCGTCTTAACTAATGAATCTCATGAATCTTTTACCTATTCAATTCACAGTGCGGATTGCTATGCTGTCAAAACTATTGACGAACTTCCAACCGGTCTTCAAAATCGTCTTAAAAAAGCTGTAAAGAAGCAGACACTAGTTCAGTTTATTGATCGTACGGATCTTTCTAATCTTGAAAAAGGAACTTATCGTTTGTCATTCTATTTAAAATCAAATGACGCTTTAGTGTTGTATGAAACAGACTATAGCCTTAAATTACATTAAAAAGGATGCCTCGTTATTGAGGCATCCTTTTGACTATGATTTGATTAATTTAGAATTGGTTTTGGTTAAATTCCTTGAATCTTTTTTAGAACTAAAGACTATTTTTAACAAAATCGGTGTCACAATCGTTGTGATAACCACTACCACGACAATCGGTCCAAAATTCACGGCACTCATTAATCCAAGTGCTGCCCCCTTACTAGCCACAATTAAAGCAACCTCTCCACGGGAAACCATTCCAACGCCAACTTGAAGAGATTCTTTCGTTGAATAATGACACAGTTTAGCTCCAAGCCCACAGCCAATTATTTTTGAAATAATCGCAATCACCACCAAAACAACGGTAAATAAAAGCAAAGTCTGGTTCATCCCACTCAAATCTACTTGGATTCCGATACTTGCAAAGAAGATGGGTGAAAGCAACATATAAGAAATTGTTTCAAATCTTGACGTAATATAATGAACACATGACGTATTTGATAAAATTAAGCCTGCAATAAAGGCTCCCGTAATATCAGCGACCCCAAACCACTCTTCCGCTAAAAAGGCAAGAATTAAACAAAAAACAAATGAAATGACGACAAATCGTCTCATATCTCGGTTGTATCGTTGAACCCAATAAATGAAAAATTTATAGAAAAGCATTCCAGCTAAAATGGCAAATACAAAAAATAAGATGACTTTTCCAAGAACTAACACAATATTAACAGAAGAATCTGCGCAACTTGTAATAAGGGTTAGTGCTACAATTCCTAAAATATCATCGATGATTGCGGCTCCTAGTATCGCATTCCCAGCTCGTGTATTTAACTTTCCTAACTCCTTCAACGTTTCAACTGTAATACTCACGGATGTAGCCGTTAAAATAATACCGATAAAAATATTTTGTAAAGTATGACTAACACCCTCTGCTGTTGATGTCTGATTGAAAAATGAAGCGGTGATAAATCCAAATAACAATGGAACTAACACCCCAAAAACTGCAATCACAAATGAAGCTTTCCCTGTTTTTTTCAATTCTTGTAAATCAGTCTCAAGGCCTGCCGTAAACATTAAGACAATCACGCCAAGTTCAGCAATTTGTTTAATAAAGTCTGTCTCATGCAATACATTTAACATGGCTGGTCCAAGAACCAATCCCGCTAACAAGGCTCCTACAACCTGAGGCATGGAAAACTTCTTCGTCACTAATCCTAATCCTTTCGTACTTAATAGAATTAACGCAATATCAAACAAATAATTATAAGACAACATAACCTCATCTCCATTTTTAATATTCCCCTAATTTAGTGATTAACCAAGGTAATATAGCACGTTACCTTCGCACAGTCACACACCTTTTGTCGAAAAAAATACACTCATTAAAATGTTTACGTTTTATTTTTGAAGAATCAAAAAACACTCCGCTTTGGAGTGTTTTCTCATTATAACTTATGAATTTGTTTATAAGTCTCTAAAATATATGAATCCAATTCCTTTAAGACAGCTAAACTCTTAAAGGTCACACGGCTTGTATAAGACTCACTTTTTGATGGTGCTTCAAAATCAAGTCCGAGTCCTTCTACCTCTTCTTGTGATAAGTGAGTTAAAATATACTGCTTACGCCCCGTTAATTTGCATCGAAGCAACACCTTTTTATTCGTATAAATTGTAAAATAATTTCCCACCATTTTAACTGTTAACTCGTCCATTAAATCATACTCCGTTTTAATCATCTGAGTGACAGTCAATAAAATTTCATCTTCAATAGAAATCGGCTCTACAGAACCCGACACAACCTCATTTTCGTGTTCAAGCGGTGACCCTTCTTCGCTTACCTCAACTTCTGTTAAGTCAGTGATTTCTTCGCTTACCTCAACTTCTGTTAAGTCAGTGATTTCTTCTGTTACCTCAACTTCTGTTAAGTCAGTGATTTCTTCTGTTACCTCAACTTCTGTTAAGTCAGTGATTTCCTCTGTTGCCTCAACTTCTGTTAAGTCAGTGATTTCCTCTGTTGCCTCAACTTCTGTTAAGTCAGTGATTTCCTCTGTTGCCTCAACTTCATCTTTTGCTAACTCTGAGAAATCTTCAGGAGCTATTGCTTCAATCGATTCTTCATCTGAAACGAAACTATCCATTACCTCTTCAACTGAAGAGACACTCTCTTGAATACTGTCATCTAGATCATGAAAACCTTTTTCTTCTGAGAAATCTCTTTCAGGATCTATCATGGGAACCGTATTAACATATAGAGATTTAAATTCATCCATTTTAGCTAGACACCAACGAATTCCAATCACAGCAATAAAACAGAAAACTAAACATGTGGTACTTATTTTAACCGATGGTAAATTAAAAAAGAAAATAACAACACTAAGAACTAATAAGCCAATAAATAATGCAGCTCCTTTTCGATATAGCATATATTTTTGACTCCATTTATCTACTTCGCTTAACAACTTTAACACCTCAAACTTTCGGGCCATTCCTTACAACTATACCTTATTTTATCAAATTTTCCTATATGATGTTATATAAAATTCGACATTTTTGCACATTTTTTTGCATCAAATCTCAAAAAATTTATGAGTTTAAAATGAATTATTAAATAAAAGAGCTAACTTTTAAATGTTAGCTCCTCTTGTTATAATCCAATTAAAATTCCGACTAAAGCTCCCGCTACAATAAAAATAATTGGATGTTTATTGATTTTATTCGTCACAACATATAAGACTATAAATAAAATAAGTGCCTTTAGATTAAACAAATTAAAAATAGATTTAGTCTGATTAAAGGTATCAAGTGATAAAACTGAAATTTTAAAAACAGCAAATCCAGCAACCGCAATTAAACCTGTAACAGCCGGTCTTAAGGCATAAAAGACAGCCTGAACAGCCTGACTCTCTTTAAATTTATTTAAAACATGTGCCACAATGATAATAATAATAACCGATGGTGTAACCAACCCTACTGTTGCAAGGATACCACCTAATATTCCAGCGGCATTAAACCCTGCATAAGTTGCCATATTAATTCCAATAGGTCCAGGTGTTGATTGAGAGACCGCAATCATATTTCCAAGCATTGCTTCATCAAACCATGTGTATTTTCCCGCTAATTCATATAAAAAGGGTAAAGTGGCTAACCCTCCACCAACAGCAAATAACCCAATCTTAAAAAATTCAAAAAATAAAATAACATATGTCATTATGCTTTTTCACCTCTTCCACCTTTAACAACTAATCCTACAATAGCAGCTAAAATCACAATAAATACCGGAGAAATGTTGATGATAAGACCTAAAGAACCTAAAACTCCGATTAAAATCGTGATTATCACAATACTTAAACAAACTTTATCAATCACAGAACCTTTCCATAACTTGATTACAGCATTTAATACCAGAACGCAAACCGTTACACGTATTCCATTAAATGCATGCTGTACGATTTCAAACTCAGCGAAAGACTGTAAAAACGCGGCCAAAATCATAATAATCACTAATGATGGAAAAACAACGCCTGCTGTCGCAACAATTGCACCTAAAACTCCATGATGTTTATAACCGATAAAAGTGGCTGTATTAACCGCAATAACGCCTGGAGTACATTGCCCTACTGCATAGTAATCCATGACTTCCTCTTCGGTTGCCCATTTTTTTGTTTCGACAACCTCTTTTTGTAACATGGGTAACATCGCGTACCCACCACCAAAGGTTAATCCTCCAATTCGACAAAAAGTCCAAAACAAATCTAAATAATCGTGCATGTCTTAACCTCCAAAATCTTGTCATTCTTAACTATTATATCTCAAAATTTCCATATTAAAAGAAAATACTGTTTTCAAATAAAAAAATCTCTATTCTTTGAATAGAGATTTTTTTATTTGAAAATTAAGCATTACGATCCATGAAAGGAACAATTTGTTTTTTACGTGAAACAACACCTGCTAATAAAGCTGTGTTATCGACTAATTCAACATTAAATGCTTTTTCAACGATATCTGTACGATCTCCTAATGTGATAACTTGTGAGTTACTATTTAAGATATCCGTGATAACTGCCACAAATAGATTTAATCCTTTTTGTGCAATAATTGCTTTCATTTGTTCTTCTAACTCTGCTTTACGAGTCATCATATCCTCGATACTAACTGTGTTAATTTGAGCAATCTCAACAGTAGATGTTCCCATTGGGAAGACTTTTGAGTCGATTCCTAATAATTGTTCAGCAGAGTAATCAGATAAATCTGTTCCAGCTTTTAACATTTCAAGTCCATAAACTTCAACATCAAGTCCTGCAATTTCTGCTAACTCACGGCATGCTTTTTCATCTTCTGGAGTACATGTTGGTGATTTGAATAATAATGAATCTGAGATAATCGCACTTGCCATTAATCCAGCCATTGTTGGTTCAATTTCAATTCCATTTTCTTTATACATTTTATAAAGAATTGTTCCCGTACATCCAACAGGTTCCGCACGATAGAATAAAGGTTCAGATGTTTGGAAGTTTGCTAAACGGTGATGATCCACTACCATTTTAATGCGAGCTTTTTCGATTCCATCTGCACTTTGATTAAATTCATTATGGTCCACTAAAATGACTTCGTCATTTTCAGTTACAGCATCAATTAATTTTGGTGCTTCAATTTGGAAGTGATTTAAAATATATTGAGTTTCCTTGTTCACGTCACCTAAACGACAAGCCATTACGTCATGTCCTAATTTTGTTTGTAAGTCTGTCATGACTAAAGTAGATGTAATTGAATCTGTATCTGGGTTTTTATGTCCGAATACTAATGTAGCCATTGATTCATTCCTCCTTCTGCATTTTCACTTCTCTTATTTTACACTAAAACCGTCAAAAACTCATCGCCTTTTACACTAAATTCGTAACTTTTCAATTATATTTTATCAAATTCAGACTAGACTAAAAGTATTGAGGATTCATCTTCATCAAAAAAGGAGGACTAGTTTTGAAAACAACATGGGATTTAACCGCACTATACGAGTCATTTGAAAGTGAGAATTTTTTAAATGACCTCAAAAAAGTTGATGAATTAACCCAATCCTATAATCATTTTGCCAATCAAATTTCAAATTCAACACAAGAGACTAAAACGTTACTACTTCAATATTTAAATTTTCAACAGGAGCTTAACGACTTATTTGGCCGTCTTTTTTCTTATTGCTCGCTCACTTTAAGTACTGATACAACGAATAAATCAGCTTTAAAATATTCTGATGTGCTCAATGAAAAATCAAGCTCCCTTGCGAAAAGTGATACGGTTCTTAATCATTGGATTGGCAATTTAAAAGATCTTGATACTTTACTTAAAACCGATGCTAATCTTGAAGCCCACACCTTTTTCTTTAAAGAATTACAACGCTTCAGTCACTATTTATTAAGTGATAACGAAGAATCTATTATTGCGAAAATGCAAAATACAGGATCAATTGCGTGGGCTAAGCTAAAAGATACCATTACCTCGCAGCTCATAGTTGAGGTTGAATTAAATGGCGAAGTCAAATCAATGCCATTAGCCATGGCAAGAAATCTGGCTCATGACCCTAGTGCCGAAGTCCGAAAAAGTGCTTATGAATGCGAGTTAAAAGCCTATGAAAAAGTAGAAGATTCATTAGCGGCTTGTCTGAGTAACATTAAAGGAGAAGTCATTACAACTGCTACCTTACGAGGATATGAATCCCCTCTTGATGAGACGTTAATAAAATCAAGAATGACTCGCCAAACACTAGATGCCATGCTTGAAGCCATCGAGGAAAGTTTACCTAAATTCCGAGAATTTCTTCGCCTCAAGGCCTCTTTACTTGGACATAAAGGTGGATTACCTTTTTACGATTTATTCGCTCCCGTTTGTGACCAACCTCAAACCTTTGACTACGAAAGAGGAACTGAATTTGTATTAAAACAATTTAGCACGTTCTCTGATACATTAGCCAATTATGCCAAAAAAGCGATTGATGAAGCCTGGATTGATGTTTATCCAAAACAAGGAAAAGTTGGCGGTGCTTTTTGTTCAAATCTTCATTGGATTAAGCAAAGTCGTTTCTTATTAAATTATGGAGATCAATTTAGTGACGTTGTGACGCTTGCTCACGAACTTGGACATGGATTTCACGGCGAATGCTTAACAAAAGAAAGTAGCTTAAATTCAAGTTACCCTATGCCTGTGGCTGAAACAGCTTCAACGTTCTGTGAAACCATTATCAAAAAAGCTGCGATTAAAAATGGAACAGATGATGAAATTTTTAGAATTTTAGAAACTGAATTAACGGACTCAACTCAAATTATTGTCGATATCTATAGTCGATATTTATTTGAAACTGAATTATTTAAAGAACGAGCACAAGGTTCTATTAGTTCAAAAGAATTACAAGACATGATGATTAAAGCACAAAAAGAAGCCTATGGAAATGGCCTCGATTTTGAATCTCTTCATCCTTATATGTGGGCATGCAAACCTCATTATTATGATGCTTCAGCGAATTTCTATAATTTCCCTTATGCGTTTGGTTTACTATTTGCTAAAGGTTTATACGCTAAATATCAAGAAGTTGGAAGTGAGTTTGTAAAATCTTATGAACAGCTTTTATCTATTACTGGTAAAAATTCAGCCGAAGAGATTGCCAGAACCGTAGACATCGATTTAACGAAAAAAGAATTTTGGCAAACCTCTTTAAAACTTATTACAGATGACATTCAAACATTTAAAGAGCTTGCCAAAAAGAAATATCCCACTCTATTATAATTAAGCCGAAGCCCTATTTTTTATAGGGCCTTTTAATTTGTTAATTTTTGGAATAGACTACTTGATTTTTAAACCTCAATGACTGATAATGAATGGGTTATTTGATTTAGTTTTAAAAGGAGAATTCTAATGAGAAGTTATGAGTTTTACAAGTGGAGAATTTGGATTATTTTAGCCTTTTCTTTTGTTCTATCTCTGTTTCATCGAGGTGCAATGGGGGTTATCTCACCTTATTTAAGCTATGATCTAAATGCAACCGCATCGGAAATTAGCCAAATCGCATCGGTTACGTTCTACACTTATGCCCTCATGCAAATTCCTGCTGGCCTGTTACTGGATTACTACGGTTATCGTAAAGTAAGCGGCATCGGAATCTTCATAACAGGAATAGGATCCATCTTATTAGGATTGACGCCTTATTTATCCTTAGCCTTTTTAGGTCGCCTACTAATCGGACTTGGAACCTCTGTTATTTTTATCTCTGTTTTAAAAGCACAATCCATTTGGTTTTCAAAAAACGACTTTGTCAAAGTATCAGGATTCCTTTCTTTCATTGGCAATGCTGGTGGATTATCCGCTACCTTTCCGCTTTCGATATTAATTGGTTTGATAGGATGGCGATTTTCTATGATTGGGACAGGAATTTTATGCCTCATGATTTCCATTCTAATCTACTTCTTTGTTTCTAATTCCCCAACCAATTACGGATATGCACCACTAGTTTCACAGCCAGGACAAACCAAACTGGAACTTAAGGAGGCGATTTTATCAACTTTTAAAAATAAAGCGATTTGGCGTAACTTTTTCTCATTATTTACACTGGTTGGATGTACCACTGCTTTAAGTGGTGTTTGGGGAATTAATTATTTAACAACCGTCTATCACATTAATTCAACTCACGCTTCCTTTTATATTTCCTTTATTTTACTAGGTCTGATCATAGGCTCTCTTTTTATTTCTAAATTGTTAATATTATTTAAAGGAAATATCCCAGTTTGTCAACGTTTCTGTTGTCTGGGAATCTCGCTCATTTGGTTTTATTTTTTATTTTGGGTAAATGGTAACCCGCCTCTTTGGATTCTTCCTTTTTTATTTTTTTCAATGGGATTTTTGGCGACCTCTCACATCTTATCCTTTACCGATATTACCTCTTATTGCGATTCAAAACATAGTGGTTTAGCCAGTAGCGTCATCAATGCTGGTGAATTTATTGCTAGTTCCCTTGTGACACAATTTATTGGGTTCACACTAGACTTTAACTTTAATGGAAGTATCGTTAATAATATTCGTCATTATAGCGCTGAACAATTTAAATTAAGTTTTAATATCTTTTTTATTATTTCCTTAATGGGGATCTTAACGAGTTTTATCGGTTATAAAAAAGGGGGAAAACTAAGTCTCTTCTTAAAATTCAAACATAAAAAAGTCGTCTAGAATTAGACGACTTTTTTTATATATTTGTTTCTAACCAGTTATAGATATCTTCATAAACTTCTAACTTATTTTTTTCATTTAAGATTTCATGAAGCATCTGTGGATATAATTTTATCTGAACATTGATTAGCTGTGCTTTTTGCATTGCATGAAATGCTTTTTTTACCATTTTACCTTCTTCACCTACAGGATCATCCTCACCCGAGATAAATAAAACAGGTAAATCATGTGGCATTTTTTCAATGTTTTTATCATCTGTTATATACAATAATCCCGTAAATAAATCATAAAATCCGGCATTGGTAAAAATAAATCCGCAACTCGAATCGGCGACGAATTCACGTACGACTTCTTCATCATAACAAATCCAGTCACTAGCCGTTTTAGCATTGGGAAGATTACGATTAAATGTTCCATAAGATAACTGATTAATTAATTTATTTCGATGTTTAGATCCTTGGTATCGTTTTGCTAGGCGTGATACAAATTGGCCTATCTTAAGCAAAAATTTCGGATTATGTGCCGTCCCAGATAAAATCAATCCATTAATCGTTTCACCATAATCAATCGCATAATGTCTTGCGAGAAAAGATCCCATACTATGTCCAAGCATGACAATTGGCAATTCTGGATTGTGAGCATGAATTAAATCGTTAATACTCTTTAAGTCATCCACCATCATCTGCCATCCATCTTCCTCTCCAAAGTAACCATAGTCCTCTGGTGATGAAACAGATTTACCATGACCTCGATGATCATTCGCATAAACGATGTATCCTTTATCTGTTAAATAATTAATAAATGCTTCATAACGACCGGCGTGTTCGCATGAGCCATGTACGAGTTGAATCACTCCACGTGTTCGAATATCTGCATGTGGTTCATAAATATAGAGTTCTATATCCTGACCATCTACCATTTGAACTTTCAAGAAATGTGGCCCCTTTCATCTTTCATATCTATACTGTACCATATTTCTTGACGTATTCCAACTACTTAAGACGTTCATAATAGATGAATCAATTGTTTTATACCCTTTTCATACACTTTATTTAAAAAATTGATGATCTCCCACCACAATTTCATATGGATTAAAACGTTGTCCTTTAAACGTTAAATAGGTTTCAATCACACCAAAATCATCAACTGTTGCAATTCCAATTATGCGTTGCGAAGCCACTAAATCGTAAGTTCCATTCCCTAGTGGAGTAATGATCGGTGCCAATCCCCCGAGCGGTAATACCTCGCCTTTAATCGTTCCCTTAACGCTTCCATCCGGATTGTAGTACTTAGATAATAATTGTAAATCTTTTTTAGATACATCCAATCTAAACGTTTGATTAAACCCATTGGTTAATTCGATTTTAAATCCGTCTTGGAACGTCACTTGCCATTGAGTTTCTTCATTAAATTTTTCATAATCAAACAATTGAATAGGCGTTTTTTCTCTAAAACTATATAAATAATAATAGTTAATATTGCCACTTCCACCAGAACTAACCGATACATAGACATCCTCAATAAAATCTTGATTAAAATCCCCGACAAAAAGCATTCCCCCATATCCTCCTTTTAATGGTAAAACTTGTGTGATTGTTTCATTCGTAATCCCATCTACAATAAAAAGTGTCAAATCCTCTTGATAAATCGCATCTGGACTTGATTTACTTCCTGCTAAATAAATAAAATCATCAACTTGATCACCTGTTACATCTCCAAGCTTCATATCGAAGATATAGGGGGTCTGTACTTCTATATACGCCTCAATAGCTGGAGGAGTCATCGTATCCATAAACATCCAAATCTTCTCCTTTCATCATTTATACGGTTAGTATGAGTTAGAATCGGGAATTTATGAGCAAGGATGAATATATTTACAATATATTTTTCTTTAAAAAAGAGACTAGATTTAATATCTAGTCTCTTTTGCATTTAAAATAAAGTTAATTGATTGCTTGGCGGTTGCGTTGCTGCTTTAGCTGGTTTATCATTTCCAAGCTCCATATCTCCAAAAACATTCATTAATTGTAATTTTTCAATTAAGGCTTTAGAAACTTTTCCACGTTGTTGGACTTCTTTTATGGTTACAAACGGCGCTTCTTCCCTTGCAGCCACAATTTGTCTTGCCACGTTTTCTCCTAAACCATCTAATGCCGTAAATGGCGGAATGAGTGATTTTCCATCCTCAGAAATTTTAAAATCTACGGCATTTGATTCTTCGATATTGAAGTTTTGGAAGTAGAAACCACGCTCTGTCATCTCCAATGCAATCTCTAAAATGGTCACTAAGTTTTTCTCTTTTGGTGTTGCGTCAAACCCTTTTTCTTCAATTTCATCTAAACGTTTACGAATGGCATCAGGTCCTTTAATCATGGTTTCCATTTCAAAAACATCTGCACGTTTTGAGAAATAAGCACAGTAATAATAAATAGGATGATGAACTTTAAACCACGCGATACGAATGGCCATTAAAACGTAAGCTGTCGCGTGGGCTTTTGGGAACATGTACTTAATTTGACCACATGACCAAATATACCATTCTGGAATCTTATGCTTACGCATCTCTTCTTCAAATTCTTTCCATCCATCTGGATTTTTACTCGCTAATCCTTTACGAACAAACTCCATGATTTTAAACGCTAAGGCAGGTTCAAGTCCACCATACATTAAGTAAACCATGATATCATCACGACATCCGATAACATTTTTGAATTCAACTTTTCCAAACTTATCATATTTTCCGGAAACTAAATCTGCCGCATTATTTAACCAAACGTCAGTTCCATGTGATAGCCCTGAAATTTTAACTAATTCGGCAAATGTCTTCGGTTTGGTATCTTCTAACATATTACGAACAAACGGTGTCCCAAATTCAGGAACCCCATAAGAACCCGTTGTCGAACGAATTTGTTCTGGCGTTACCCCTAATGATTCTGTTGAATAGAATAATTTATAAACTTCAGGATCATCCGTTGGAATATCTTTTGGATCAATACCTGAGATATCTTGTAAATAACGAATAACCGTCGGATCATCGTGCCCTAGAATATCGAGTTTTAATAAATTATCATGAATTGAGTGGAAGTCGAAATGTGTGGTTCTCCATTCTGCTGTTGGATCATCAGCTGGATATTGAATCGGTGTCACATCATAGATATCCATATAGTTAGGAACAACAATAATCCCACCCGGATGCTGTCCTGATGTACGACGAACCCCTTCACATCCTTTAGCCATTCGTTCAATTTCAGCCGTTCGCATTTCACGATTGGTATCTTCAAGGAACCCTTTAACATAACCAAAGGCTGTTTTTTCAGCAACGGTACCAATCGTTCCAGCACGGAACGCAAAGTCATCACCAAACACTTCACGACAATATAAATGGGCAACTGGCTGATATTCACCAGAGAAATTTAAATCGATATCAGGTACTTTATCTCCTTTAAATCCAAGGAAGGTTTCAAACGGGATATCATGTCCATCTTTTCGCATCTTAGTGCCACAATGTGGACAAGTTGCATCTGGTAAATCAAAACCAGATTCAGCATTTGCTAAAATGTCTTGGAATGCTTCTTCCTCTGGTCGGATTCCATAGCGTTGTTTCTCCTCTTCGTTCATTTTAAAAGCCG
Source organism: Turicibacter sanguinis (assembly GCF_013046825.1). Taxonomy (NCBI): domain Bacteria; kingdom Bacillati; phylum Bacillota; class Erysipelotrichia; order Erysipelotrichales; family Turicibacteraceae; genus Turicibacter; species Turicibacter sanguinis. The sequence continues at coordinate 2,825,254 of NZ_CP053187.1, forward strand.
CAAATAAACAGTTTGGACAACGGTAATGCGGTGATAGCGGATTAACCTCTGTGATATCTGTCAAAGTTGCAACAAAAGACGATCCAACCGAACCACGTGATCCTACTAGATAACCATCATCCAATGATTTTTTTACAAGCATGTGCGAGATATAATAAATAACGGCAAATCCATTTCCGATAATACTATTTAACTCTTTAATTAAACGATCAAGCACATATTGAGGTAATTCTTCCCCATACCACTCATGTGCTCTTTCATAACACATTTCAGTTAAACGGTCCTTGATACTTGGAATCCCTTTATCTTTTAAGAAATCATCAGCAGGCGTGAACAATTCATCTTTAATCGCTTTTATCATTTCACAAGAATCAGCAATTGCATTTGGATTAGTGACAATGATTTCTTTTTGTTTCGCCTCATCTAAAAAACTAAAATCATGGTACATTTCATCTGTTGTTCTAAAATGCATACTTGGAATTTCTTTAATATCTGGATGATTTAGAGGATGGCGTCCTCCTCCAATCATTGGTGTGCGCGTATAAATTTGACGATAAAGTTTATCTTCACGATTTAAATGGTGAACATCTCCGGTTGCGCACACTGGAATATTTAACTCTTCACCCACTTTTATAATCGTTTTAATCGTCTCGATAATGGACTGAGCCATCTCTTTTGAGTTTTGATCAATGAGATGTGAATAAACTTCGGGTGGCTGTACTTCTAAATAATCATAAAATTTCGCCTTTTCTTGTAAGTCTTCATATGGCTTATTTAATGCACTTTCCCAGACCTCACCATTTACACAACTACTACCAATTAACAATCCTTCTCGATGAGCTTGTAAATAACTTCTTCGAATACGTGGCTGTCCATATAAATCGCACGTCATCGATTGCGACACAACTTTGAATAAATTTTTAAATCCAACTTGGTTTTGCGCCAAAATCGTCACATGTGTTGTTCGATCAAGTTTAAACGAGGTTTCTTTATCGACTAACTGATTGACTTCATCATGCGTTTTAATGTCTAATTTTAAAATATCACGAAGCATTAGAATAAATGCCTGACCCGTTGCACGCGCATCGTAAATGGCACGGTGATGTTGGGTTAAATCAACTTTAAAGAATTTTGATAAAGCTTTTAAGTTAAATCGCTTCATCTTACGTTTAAATTTTTCATCAATGGTCGCATCTGTTGCATAGTTCCAATACACTCCATATTGATGGTGATAAAGGACACGCGCTAAAGCTAAGGTATCCAGAACAGGATTGTCACAAACTCCTAAATTAAAACGTTTATATGTTTGCTCTAAATGTCCCATGTCGAATGCCGCATTATGAGCGACTAAAATACAATCTTCCGACCATTCTTTAAAGCGTTTCATGACATCCTCAAGCTCCGGAGCATTATCAACATCACTTTGTAATATATGCGTTAATTCGATCGTTTTTAAAGATAATTTTCGATGTGGATTAGCAAAGTCAGAAAACTCATCAATAATCGTTCCGTTTTTAATTTTGACAGCTGCAATTTCGATAATCACATCATAGTTCGTTGAGAACCCAGTCGTTTCGACATCATAAACAACATACGTGGCATCATTTAACGGAATCGATTTCTCATTCCAAGCTAATAAGGGTTCATCTTCAACTAAATATCCTTCCACTCCATAGATAATTTTAATATCATTTTTTTTCGCGGCATGATAGGCATCTGGAATGGCTTGAACGACTCCATGATCCGTTAAGGCAATCGCTTTATGACCCCATTTCGCAGCTTGTTTAATATAATCACCAATATCTGTTACGCCGTCCATGGCACTCATCTTAGAGTGAACGTGTAATTCAACACGCTTTTCACCCTCCGGCGCCAAATCTTTTCTCGGCTCTGTTTTGGCATCAATGACATTCACCGCATTTACCATCATTGATAACTCTTTTGAGAACGTATCAAATTGAATTTTCCCACTGACACGAACCCAGTTACCTTTTGCTAAAAGTTTAGGTACCATTTTCTTTGTTTCAGCTGACTTGGCAAACATTTTAATATAAATGGAATCGGTATAATCCGTAAACTTCGCCGTCACGAGTAACATTTCACCATTTCGAATGTCGCGTGATTCTGCATCAAAAATATAACCTTCTAAAATACAGCGACTCATTTCATCGTCAATTTCTTTACAACTCATCGGATTTCCATTAATTGGACCACCGATTGAAGTATCTGTCACTTCAGGTTCCTTACGACTATAACCTCCACGGCTTCCACTATAGCTTTCACTTCGATAGCTTGGTTTAGGCTGTTCCACTGGTGGGGCTTCCACTGGTTTAGGTACTTCAACAATTTGTGGCATCGTCGTTTCTCGTTCTGCTAATATATCAGCGTCTGACTTGGCATTAGCAGAGTAAACAGGTTTTACTGTCTGTAATCCAAATCCAAAACGCTCATACGCCTTTAAAATGTTATTGGCATACTTTTGTTCAATTTCGTTATAATAATGCTCATCTTTCACTTCAATGTGTAACTCATTTGTCTGAACCTTAACTGAAAAGCTTTCTAAACAACGAATTAATAAATCTTGACGACTTAAATATTCAATCATAAGTGGCCAATATTCTAATATTTGTTCTTCAGTCGGCTGACTTAAATATCTAATTAAAAAAGAAGCTTGATTTATCGTTTGAATTTTACTAAACGTTTGATCAAAACGGGAATAAAATTCATAAAAAGCTGCTGGAACTAAGGGTGTATCAAATACTAAGTGAAAAATCAGTTCTTGGTTTTTTCGTAGGGCATCCACCTTTTCAATCATCTTTTGCTCAAATAAAAAAAGCTGATGATCAGGATATTGAATTTGTTCTAGCAAAATTTCCATTTGTTTTTGCATGGGTTTCCCCCCTTTTAAATCATTACTTTCAATTTATCTTATAAATTGCAACTTATTCATTTTATCATTTTTTCTAACTATTTTCACTAAAAAAATCGTTATGTCGAATGGCCTTAACCGCTTACTAACTCCTATAATTTCTGCCATTACTTCATTATTATACCTAAGAATATAAAAAGCCCTCTCAAATTCTTTTGAGAGGGTTTCTAACTAAGCTAATGTTTCATATTTTTCTTTAACGAATGTCATTAAGTCAGCCACTGCTACTTCAGCAACTTCACCTGTTTGACGGACTTTAACTTCAACAATTCCATCAGCGATTCCACGGCCAACCGTAATACGAATTGGTAACCCAATTAAATCAGCATCGGAGAATTTAACCCCTGCACGCTCTTTACGATCGTCTAATAAAACCTCAAATCCAGCTGCTTTTAATTCAGCATAGATATTTTCTGCTGCTTCTAATTGATCCGCTTTTTTCACATCAACTGGAACAACATGAATATCAAATGGAGCAATTCCTTTTGGCCAGATCATTCCATTTTCATCATTGTTTTGTTCAATAACCGCCATCATCACACGGCTAACTCCAATTCCATAGCATCCCATGATAATTGGTTGTTTCTTTTGATTTTCATCTAAGAATACCGCATTCATTGGTTCTGAGTATTTTGTTCCTAATTTGAACACATGTCCAACTTCAATTCCTTTAGCATGTGCCACAACGCCTACACCATCAGGAGATGGAGCTCCCACCTCTAAATCAGCAACTTCAATATTAGCTGCAAACGAACCTGTTGTTGAATAAACAATAGTATCTTCACCAACTTCAGCTAATGCCATGAACTCAGCAGATTGAGATCCGCCAATTTGTCCACTATCAGCTTCTACCATACGGAAGTTTAATCCACAACGAGTAAAAATATTTGTATAAGCTTTAACAAAGTTGTTATAAGCTTCATCTAGAGATTCTTGTGTGGCATGGAAAGAGTAGGCATCCTTCATAATAAACTCGCGACCACGCATTAATCCAAAACGAGGACGTGCTTCATCACGAAACTTCGTTTGAATTTGATAAACTGTTAATGGTAATTTTTTATATGAATTTAAGAAATCTCGAACTACATGAGTAATAACTTCTTCATGTGTTGGACCTAATGCAAATTCACGATTATTACGATCTGTTAATCGCATTAACTCTGAACCATAGACATCCCAGCGTCCTGATTCATCCCATAATTCTTTTGGTTGTAACGCTGGCATTAATAATTCATTTCCGCCAATGGCATCTAATTCGTCACGAACGATTCCTTCAACATTATTTAAAACACGCTTTGCAAGTGGTAAATAAGTATATACTCCCGCTGCTACTTGTTTAATAAATCCAGCGCGAAGTAAAAATTGATGAGAACGAATTTCTGCATCACTAGGAACTTCACGTAATGTTGGAATAAACATCATCGATTGTTTCATTGTTTGTCCTCCTAAAGAATGCGACATTTACCATAATTAATAGTAAAATTCGACATACATATACTTTCAATGTTTCATTATCGCATCTTTTACCCTTCATTTCAAGTTAGTTTTTCGAGTTCTTACTTAAATAAACGAAGAACATCATTAAAACTAACAAAAACAAATAATCCTAAGAATAAAATTAATCCAGCTGCATGAATATATCCTTCTACCTTACGATCAACCGGACGTCCAATAACGGCTTCGATTAAAACAAATAAAATACGTCCACCATCAAGCGCAGGTAATGGCAGTAAATTCATAATCCCAATGTTAACACTTAGGAAACTAATCCAAATAACAAATGAGGTTAATCCATATGTGACCACTTGAGACGTCATCGTATAAATTCCAATGGGCCCTGCTAAATCACTAACCCCTGCTTCTTTTGTCACGAATAACATTTTAAACGTTTCAAAGATTTGCATAAAAGCATTTTTCGTTTGTAGCGCAGAATATTTAATTGCATAACCAAGTGAATGTTCACTGCGAAGTGGATGTTCATAATCAACCCCAATTCCAATTTTTGGTGTTCCATCTACAAGATTAGGAGTAATCACTAATTGTTTTGTTTGATTATTTCGTTCAATCACAACGGTTGTTTCCTCTGTTGTCGAATCAATGGCATTAATTAAGTCGTCCCATGACTCAACTTTTTGTCCATTATACTCAATAATTTGATCGCCTACTTGTAATCCTGCCACTTGTGCCGGGGAGTCATCTACTATCGTTCCTAACCTATTAGAATAAATCGTTTCTCCATTGACGAGTCCTACCATAAATAATAAAACAATCGCTAAAATAAAGTTCATTGTTGCTCCCGCTGCCATTGTCGCAAAACGAGCCCATTTAGATTTTGACTCTAAACAACGATCGTATGGAGCAATTTGCTGGGATCCCTTATCAAATACGTAAAAAGCATCATGATCAACTTGATAATGATAAACGTGTTGTTGTTCTGTTTCAATGCTAATCGTTAAGGCTTTATACAAATCAATCTCTGTAATCGTTCCAACTACTAAATCGGTTCTTAATTCCGGATTTAGATAAATTTTTTCAACACAAGCATTTTTTCCAAGTAATAATCCAACTTTTTGTCCCACTTTGACCATTTCTTTTTCGGCTTCTTCCCCAGCCATAGCCACATAACCACCGAGTGGAATAGCACGAATTGAATAAGTCGTTTCTCCCTTTTTCTTGCTCCATACGGCTGGTCCCATACCAATTGAAAACTCATGACATAAAATTCCGACCTTCTTAGCTACAATAAAATGCCCAAGTTCATGAACTAAAATAATAACACCTAGTGCGATAATAAAACTTAAAATTCCTAACATTTATTCACCCTCTATTATTCATATTTTGCTAGAATATCTCGTCTAACCTCTTGATCTAATTGTAAGATTTGTTCAAGTGATGGGTGGTCAATCTTTTGATGTTTGTTTAAGGCCTCCGCAACCACTGTCTCAATTTCTAAGAAGCTAATTTTATTTCGTAAAAACAAATCAACAGCTGCTTCATTTGCGGCATTTAAAACAGTCGGACAGCTCCCCCCTTGCATCCCCGCCTCATATGCCATTTTTAAACATGGGAAACGTTCAAAATCCATTGGCTTAAATTCCAATGTTCCAACTTCTGCTAAATTTAAAGACTTCCCTTGTTTTAAATCCATACGCTCTGGATAGCTCATCGCAAATTGAATCGGAATTCTCATATCAGGCGTTCCTAAATGCGCAATAATACTCGTATCCTCAAATTCAACCATTGAATGGATAATACTTTGGCGATGTAAAATCGTTTCAATTCGTTCATATGGCATGTCAAACAGCCAATGCGCTTCAATGACTTCTAGTCCTTTATTCATCATCGTCGCCGAATCAATCGTAATTTTAGCTCCCATTGACCAGTTAGGATGATTTAAGGCCTGTTCAAGTGTCACTTCTTTTAACATTTCACGGGTATAATCTCTAAACGATCCACCACTGGCTGTAATAATTAGCTTCTTAATCGCCTTAGCATCTTCACCTTGTAAACATTGATAAATAGCTGAATGCTCACTATCCACAGGCAACAGTTTAACACCATGCTGCTTCGCTTTTTCCATCACCAGATGTCCTGCTGTGACTAAGGTTTCTTTATTTGCAATTCCAATATTGCGCCCCATTTCAATCGCTTTTAATGTCGGAAGTAATCCAACAGACCCCATGACTGCTGTGACAACAAAATCCTCACCACCTAAATCGGTTTGATAAGTTGCCACACTTTCAAGTCCCTGTGCTCCATACCCAAATTCAACGTTTGGATATAACGCCTCTAAAGTCATTGCTGACTCTTCCTCCATGACTGAAACATAAGCAGGTTGAAACTCCTCAATAATCTGCTTCGTTAATTCGATATTACGTCCTGATGAAAAAGCAATCAAACGAAACGCCTCAGGATGCATGCGAATGACATCTAATGTTTGTGTTCCGATAGAACCTGTTGCTCCTAATAAATAAATATTTTTCATCTAAATCACCACATTCATGACATTAATTAAAATATATAAAGCTAATGACGCGTATAAATGGCTATCAAATCGATCTAAAACGCCACCATGTCCTGGGAATAATGTTCCAAAATCCTTGATTCCATACTCACGTTTCATTGAAGAGGCTACTAAATCTCCAAATTGGGCGACAGCTGCTACAACTAAACTCATCATGGCTAAAACGATAACATGATCTGAAACGCCCGTTATCACTCCAAAAATGCTTCCAACTAAAACACCAAGGATCGTTCCACCAACCGATCCTTCCACTGTTTTATTTGGACTAATTAATGGGGCTAATTTACGTTTACCTAATTTTCGTCCTACAAAATAAGCACCAGAATCGGTTACGGCCACTACGATAATCATAAATAAAAATAAATTTAACCCAAGTGAGCGTAAGAAAATCATAGAATGAAAAGTAGATCCGATATAAAAGATTGTTAACAAATAGTATCCGGCATCATTAACTGTAAATTGCTTTCTCGTAACAACTGCAAGTAATAAAATAAACAGAAATAATGCCATGGTTCCCAGTCCAAAAACAAGTGTCCCTGTAAAACTCAATGTTCTAAAATCAAATGAACTAAACACAATCATTAAGATTGCAATCATCGTAAATACTTTAATCTCTACTGGTGTCTTAGAAATTGTTTCTCTCATATCAATCATTTCTTGAGAGGCAACTAGAGCAAGTAATACCCCTAAAATAATAAAAGGTAATCTCCCATAAATCAAAATGGGTAATCCTATTGCAATGATGACAATAGCTGTCAATACGCGTTGCTTCATTTTTTACTCTCCTTTATTTGGTTTCAGTTAATCCACCAAAACGTCGATTACGTTTTTGATAATCGTAAATGGCTTCATACAATTGATTTTCTTTAAAATCTGGCCATGCCACAGAGGTAAAATATAACTCTGCATAAGCTAACTGCCATAATAAATAATTACTAATGCGTTGCTCTCCACTCGTCCGAATCATTAAATCAAGAGGAGGCAAATCGTGCGTCATTAAATGATTTTCAATAACATCTTCAGTAATTTCTTCAACCTTTAGTTCTCCAGCCTTCACTTCTTTAGCGATTTGTTGAACAGCTTGTTTAATTTCATCCTGAGAACCATAATTAAGTGCAATAGTTAATGTCATCGTTTGATTATCTTTTGTTTGGTGTGATAATTCCCTAATTTTCTCTTGTAATTCAGTCGGTAAGTCTTCAGTATTCCCAATGACCTTTAATCTAATATCATTTTCGATTAATTCTGGTGCAAACTCATCAAAGAATTTTAACGGAAGTTTCATTAAAAATTTAACTTCTTCTTCAGGGCGTTTCCAATTTTCAGTTGAAAAAGCATAGACCGTCAATGCTTTTACACCAAGTTTCCCACATAACTTTGTTATTTCTCGGACATTCATCGCGCCTTCTTGATGACCGGCTGTTCTTGGTAATCCTCTTTTTTTAGCCCATCTTCCATTGCCATCTAAAATGATCGCTATATGTTGAGGTAGAGGAGCTTTTAAAATCTGCTCTTTACTTACCTGTGTCTTCGTTTTCTTTTTAAAGAACATTCAAGAAACCGCCTTTCATAAAATTAACCTATCCTGTATATTTTAATATACTTACCATCTTTTTTCCACAGACAAAGTAGGTTTTATACAAATTATCTCAATGTCTTTAATATTTTTATTAACCTTCTGCATCATTATGAACCTAATTTTATGAAATAATCTGATTTTTAATCTTGTTATTATCATGCTCAAAAGATTAAGCCTTTATCAAAAGAATCCCCCTATTGTCCTAAAGACACGTAGGGGGATTCTCTTTTATCTTTATTGAAAATCATTCTAAAATATTATCTCATCTTGATTGAATTATGATGAGTGATTATTTGTCAGCCACTTACGTCTCACCTTTGTCTTAATACGCGAAATTTCAAGTTTAGTAATCGCATCTAGTTCTTGAGCCATCTCGACGTCTTTTTTCTGATTCTTTAGTGACCCTTTTAACTTAATAAAGCAATCTTGATTTTTTTTCAAATAAATCACAGCCTTTTAAAGCTTTGATTTATTATATCGCTACTAATCCTCTTGGCCAAATCCATATCGTAAGGCATTATTTTTAACGCGTGTTTCAACTGCTTGTGCAGCACGTTTAGCATCACCTACAAATTCAGAACCAAATTCAACCTCCATACGTTTGGTTAATTTGCTTCTATTATTCGATTGTGAATGTTTACCTTTTTTATGATTTTTTGACATATTTTTGCCTCCTCATTAATATTTTAGAATGATACCATTAATATGTCTTTAATTGTCGATATTTATACATATCGAAATCCTTCATTTGAATTTAAAATCCATTCATAAACATTAATTTGTCTGACTCCAACTAAATACATCTCATTATGAAATGGTATCAAATAAGTACCAAGCCATGATGTTTTTAATCGCTGACACGTTTTATTAGATGGGATATTTTCAGGTAAACAACTAATATAAACATATGTCATTCCATGTAATAAGGCAATTTTTTTTATAATTAGACAAGCTTTTGCTGCATAATGATGCCCTTGATAGGGTGGATAAATTTCATAACCAATATTTCCTCCATAAAACGTCATTTCATTATGTCCAATCCTAATATCTATTTTTCCTATTTCAACTGATGTTAAATGTTTTTTTATTTTAAAGTGGTATGCTGGCACATGAAAAGGTTCTAAATTTGCTGGTACTTTTTTTTCTAATATCAAATCAATCTCACCATCTGTTAAATACCCAACCTCAGCGAACCTAAACATTTTTCTCCCTCCTCCTGAGGTATTTAAAAACCTACCTTACATCTTACGTATGATGTCCTATAAAAATGAAAAAAAAGACAAGATTCCTTGCCTTTTTGATAAATTATTCATCTAGAAGTCTCTATGTAATCAAATAAAAAAGCCACCCAAAAAGAGTGGCTTAAAAATTAGATTGACATGATATCTTTTTCTTTTTCGTCTGCAGTTGCATCAACTTCTTTGATTTTTTTATCTGTTAATTTTTGTACATCTTCAGTGTAACCTTTTAATGCATCTTCAGTAATTTCACCATTTTTTTGTAATTTTTTTAATTCATCATTTGCATCACGACGAACATTACGGATTGCAACCTTCGCATCTTCTGCAAATCCTTTAACTTTTTTCGCTAATTCACGACGACGTTCTTCTGTTAAAGCCGGAACATTTAAACGAATGACTTCCCCATCGTTGTTTGGAGTTAACCCGATGTTCGCTTCATTGATTGCACGTTCAATTGCTTGTAACATTGATTTGTCGTATGGTTTTACCACTAATTGACGAGGTTCTGGTACTGTTACTTGTGCCATTTGATTAATTGGTGAAGGCATTCCATAGTAATCAACTTGAATATTATCTAATAAAGCTCCACTAGCACGTCCAGTACGTAATACTGAAAATTCACGTTTTAAAGAATCAATTGCTTTGCTCATACGAGCTTCTGCGTTACTTAATACATTTTTAGGCATTTTTATCTCCCCTTTACAATAGTTCCAATTTTTTCACCTGCAACTGCTTTTTTAATATTCCCAGATTCATTCATATTAAACACTAATAATTCAATATTATTATCCATACATAAAGAAGCTGCAGTTGAGTCCATGACTTGTAAACCTTTATTTAATACTTCTAAATATGATAGTTCGTCATATTTAGTGGCATTAACATTTTTACGTGGGTCATCGTTATAAACTCCATCAACACCGTTTTTAGCCATTAAAATAGCATCAGCATTGATTTCAGCTGCACGTAAGGCAGCCGTTGTATCAGTTGAGAAATAAGGATTTCCAGTTCCTCCACCAAAAATAACAATACGACCTTTTTCAAGATGACGAATCGCACGACGACGAATATATGGTTCAGCAATTTGATTCATATGAATTGAGGTTTGTGTTCTTGTTTGAACTCCACATCCTTCAAGTGCATTTTGAAGAGCTAAGGCATTCATGACAGTTGCTAACATTCCCATATAGTCTGCACTAGAGCGCTCCATTCCCATTTCACTCGCCGTTTTACCACGCCAAATGTTTCCACCACCAACAATGATAGCGATTTCCACACCTGTTTCATATGCACTTTTAATTTCTAAAGCAATTTTCTGTACTGTTTCAGCATCGATACCAAAACCTTTTCCTCCAGCTAATGCTTCTCCACTAAGCTTTAGCACAACACGTTTATACGAAGTCATTAAGGCACCCACTTTCTCATCCATTTATATCCAAAGCAAGGGACACAGTGATGTGTCCCTTAATTAAAATAAGTTGTTATGCGCGAACTTGGCTCATTACTTCTTCTGCGAAGTTAGTAACCACTTTCTCGATTCCTTCTCCAACTTCTAAACGAACGAATAATTTGATAGTTGATCCGTTGTTTGCAGCCCATTTAGCAACTGTTAAATCTCCATCTTTAACGAATGGTTGTTCTAACATACAAACGTCTGCTAAGAATTTACGGATACGACCTTCAACCATTTTTTCAACGATGTTAGCTGGTTTTCCTTCATTTAATGCTTCTTGAGTTAAGATTTCACGTTCTTTAGTAACAACTTCAGCTGGAACTTCTGATTGTGTTAAGTATTGAGGGTTGATTGCAGCAGCATGCATTGCAGCATCTTTAGCTACTTCTTCTTTACCTTCAACTACTGTTAACGCAGCAATACGTCCACCCATGTGTAAGTAAGATCCGAAGAATTCATTATCTGCTTTTTCAACAACTGTTAAACGACGTAAAGTGATTTTTTCTCCGATTGTTGAAGTTGCTTCGATTAACATTTCGTTAACTGTTACTCCATCAACAGCGATTTCTAATGCTGCTTCAACTGAAGCTGGTTTGTTAGCTACTAAGATTTTTCCTAATTTATCTAATAAAGTTAAGAATTGCTCATTTTTAGCAACGAAGTCTGTTTCAGAGTTTAATTCGAAAATAACTGCTGTATTTCCATCGATAGCTACTGAACATAATCCTTCAGCTGCAACACGATCAGATTTTTTAGCTGCTTTAGAGATTCCGCGCTCACGTAACCAATCGATTGCAGCTGACATATCTCCATTTGTTTCTACTAATGCTTTTTTACAATCCATCATACCTGCACTAGTTTTTTCACGTAATTCTTTAACCATAGCTGCTGTAATTGCCATTATGATTCCTCCTAGTTTTATCTCAATTTAGAGTAAGCTTATATATGCATCCTCTTGATAATAACAAAAAAACACAAATATTGCAATACTTTGCACACTTACAACTTCTTTATTTAAACGAATTTCATCTAAAAAAACTCTTTACTATTGTAAGATGTTTTTTTCAACTTATTCATTTAACGCATTAATTCTTATCTTATTCCATAGACTCTCAAAAAAAATACCTTTCACTCACTTGAGTAAAGGTATTCATTATCAAACTACTAACTACTTCATGTTCCTATAATTTCTTTTCATGACTTCATATGTTCTTGCACTTTATACGATTACTAAAAACACGTGTTGATTCTTTGAGCTTTTTATTTTCGAATCTTTTTTTGAAATAGATGATAACAACCTTTTGACAAAATATTTAAAATACTGCCTAGATTTTTTATAACGTTTTTGTAAGATGATAACTCTTTTTAAACACCTACCCAAGATTTTCTTTAGAATTGAAAAAAATCATGATTCTATTTGACTTCACTTAATTAAGTCGTCTCTATTTTTAAGGTGTCTTGAAATAATTTATCATAGTTCGCTTTTATTTTCAAATCCTTTTACTCATTTTTTATTAATTGTAATAATCTAAATCAGATTCATCGGCGACACAAATAATACTTTGAAGTAAAAAGGGTGGAAATGGTAAATCACTTACTCTTAAACGTTTTGGATTTGATACAACTTTTGCACAACGAATTCCATCCTGTGTTAAAACCAATACATATTGATCTTTATAGACATTATCATGTAACGTTGAATAAGTAAATCTTCCATTATATCCTTTAAATTTAACATCTATCACCGTCACCGATTCTAAAGAATCTAATGCATCCACATTTGATTCGATTTCATTTAATTGTTTGGATGCCAGCTCATCGTTTCGCTTATTAGGTAATAAGAAGTAGATAAGCATACCCAAAGCTATAATGGCAATGACAATCATGACTGTAACCAACAAGAATTGTTGCATGCTACCACCTCGCTTAATGTCAAAATTAATATCGTTCTCTCGTTTTTATAATCAAATTTTATCGAATCCACGTCTTGAAATCAACAATATTATGCATATTTTCCCATCATTTTGACGAACCTCAATTTTATTCTTCATTTTTATCTATTTTCGCACAAAAAAAGCCTGATTGAAACCGTTTTAATTGTCGTTTTTTAGCTTTTTCAGTATTTTTTTAATAAAAAAAAATCAGCCATTTTATAAAAATGACTAATTTTGTAGAAAAAACAGAGAAACTCTGAACTAAAATAAGAAGTCTTCATCTTTTAACATTTCTACTTTTGTGGTCTTAATATAACCATTTCCTTTCGTTGAGAAAAAGTCATGATTTTTCGTTTCAGTAGAAATTCCGTTTAAAACGATTGGATTAATGTCACTTTCAACAATGTCAAACAAAGGGTTTAAATTTAAACATTGTAAGGCGTAATTCACATTATACTGAATATAACTTACAACGTCATCAATCATGTCTAAGTTCTCATATAACACCTTTGAATACTCTACTTCTACTTCATAGATTTCTTGCATCATCTCAACCGCTTGTTGCTTCAACTTAGCTTGAATCGATTCATCAAATTCACTTAATAATTGCTGAGCAAAAAATCCGACTCCTACTGTGTGCAATTTTTCATCTCGTAAAATTAAGTTAATAATTTCCCCACTATTAACCATTTTCCCTTGTCCAGCTAACCATAAAGGTAAATAAAACCCACTATAAAAACAAATCCCTTCTAAACACAAACACCCGACCATCGACATAAATAATGATTCCTTATCCGCAACTCCATAATATGAACGCATAATTTGATCTACTTTTTCTTGAAGAGGCTTCGTTTCTTCGACCCAATTAAATAACTCTTCAATTCGCTCCGTTGTACAAAGCGTTTGAAAAATCGTGGAATAGGAACGAGCGTGAATACTTTCAAAACCGGCAAACAAAGCTAAAATACTTTTAATAAATAAGTTATCTGATTTCTCAGCAATTTTTTGAATCCCTGTTGACTGCTCTGTATCAAGCAAGGTTAACCCACCTAAAATACGCTCGTAAGTCAGTTTAATATTTTCATCTAATGTATCCCAAATAGATTTATCTTCTGAAACCGGAATTTCTTCTGGTAGCCAAAATTGTTCCGTTTGTTTTAAATATAAATCATCATAAAATTGATAATCTGGCGCATTCCAGTTGACCGCTTGATATATTTTCTTCATTATAATCGTCCTTTACTAACTAAATTTGAATTAAACAGAACAAGTCGTACATTCTTCAAATGATAGATTTTTGGTACGCGTGTAGTATAAACTCTTTAACCCAAGATGATGGGCATATAAATAATATCTCACTAATTCTCGTGTACTGGTATGACTATCAACATAAAGTGTCGTACTAATCCCTTGATCAATATGAGGTTGTACCTGAGCTATTAATTCTAAAACCTTCATCATATCCATACGGTAGGCTGATTTATAGAAGAACATATTATCCTCTGCTAAATAAGGCATTGGATAATACGTTGTCGCATTTCCATAAGTTCGACGTTCCACTAAATCCACCACAGGTAAAATACTTGCCGTTGCATTTTGAATGTACCCGATACTTTGAGTTGGGGCAATTGCCAGACGGTAAGCATGATACATTCCGTTTTCTTTGACACTTTTAGCTAAGTGAGCCCAATCATTTTTAGTTGGAATGACCATCTCGTGAAATAGCTCCTTCACACGATCAGATTTAGGCGTAAAATCCTCTGTTAAATATAACTTAAAATACTCACCGCTTGCATAATCGGATTTTTCAAATCCAATAAATGAGCGACCTTTTTCCATTGCAATTTGCATGCTACGCTCAATTGAATAATAATTGACCATCATGAAATAAGTACGAACAAATTCCTTTGCTAATTCACTTTCGTAGGCAATTTTATTTTTGGCGAAGTATCCATGTAAATTCATGCTTCCAAGACCTACAGCATTTAATTCTTCATTTGCTTTTTGAATGCCTGGCGCATTTTTAATCTGAGACAAGCTCGAAACCGCTGTTAAAGCATCCATCCCAGCATAAACACTTTCTTTGAGCGCTCGTCTTTCCATGACATTCACAATATTTAAAGATCCTAAATTACAACTAATATCACGTCGAATTTGATCTTCTTCCCCATAGTCTGTTATGGTTGAAGTTTCTTGTAATTGGAAAATTTCTGTACATAAATTTGACATCTTAATTTGTCCAATTTCCTTTAAAGGATGGGCAGCATTCGCATTTGACTTAAAGACGATGTATGGGTACCCAGATTCAAATTGCATTTTTGCAATATGCGTCAATAATTTCCTTGGATCCAATTGACGTTTTTTGATTGCCGGATTTTGAACTAATTCATCATACACCTCATCTAAATTTAAATCATCTAAATGCTTTCCAGTCGCTAAAAACACCGTATGTGGGGCAAAAACATACATCGGTTGATTTTCTTTCGCTAGATTAATAAATTTACTCGGAACAATTAAGCCGATTGATAATGTCTGAATACGACTTTTTTCATCCGCATTAATTTTTTTAGTATCTAAAAATTCCTCAACATCCCAGTGGAAGACATTCAAATAAGCTGCTCCAGCCCCTGGTCGTTGCCCTAACTGATTAACATAACTAAATGAATCTTCAAGTAGCTTCATCACAGGCAATACCCCACTAGCCGCATTCTCAATTTCTTTGATTGACTCATTTCGAGCACGTAATTTCGATAAATTTAAGGCAACACCGCCCCCAATTTTAGAAAGTTGCATCGAGGTATTTAAATTATAAGTAATCGAGTTTAAGGAATCATCCATTTCAAGTAAAAAACATGACACCATTTCACCACGTCGTGCTTTTCCTGCATTTAAAAATGTCGGTGTCGCTGGTTGATAGCGTTGTTCAATCATCGCAATTGCAAATTCGAATGCTTTATTCACATCACCTTGTGCTAAATATAAGGCAACTGCAACGATACGGTCCTCATAATATTCTAAATAATATTGATGATCATTTGTTTTTAGAGCGTAATCTTTATAAAACTTTGATACTGCCATAAAAGACTGGAACTTAAACTGATAAGAAAAAACTTTTTCTTTAATCATGACAATCTCTTCAATGTGATACCACTTAAAAAAGTTTTCATAATAATGATGCTCAATCAGCCATTCATAACGTTCTTTCTCCGACGTAAAGGTCTTCATTTTCGACTTCACCTCAATTAAAAAAGCCTCCACGGCTAAGTGATCTTTTTCTAATTGATAAAAATCGTTTTGTTTTTGCATCAGTTCATTATTTAGTTGTATGTATTCTTTTTCCATATTTTCACCCTTTGATTTTCTTAAAAGTTGCAACTATTTCTCTTTTAAAAAGAAGTGCTTTTCCATCATAGCACGCTCGACGTTTTTTTCCTAATCATATGCGTCGAATTTTTATCATTGCTGTCCTTATTTAGTATTTAACTTTCAGTTAAACCTCATCCGATAAAAATAAAAAACGTATAAGGAGCCATTCCCTATACGTTTCATGAATATTAGTCTTCCTCTTTAACTAAATTTGTTGTTTCTGCTAAAGACGCAATTAAACCACTGACATTTTGAATTTCTGATGGAATAATTAATTTCGTTGCTTTTCCATCTGCAACTTGTGCTAATGCTTCAAATGATTTAATCGTTAATACTTCTTTTGTTGGACAAGATGCATTTAACATACGAAGTCCTTCAGCTGTGGCTTCTTGGACTTTAAGAATCGCCTCTGCTTCCCCTTCAGCACGTCTAATTTGTGCTTCCTTATCTGCTTCAGCTGATAAAATCATCGCCTGTTTACGCGCCTCTGCTTCAAGAATTTGAGACTCTTTCAACCCTTCTGCACGTAAAATATTAGATGTTTTTTCTCCTTCTGCTTGCAAGATTTTTTCACGACGTTCACGTTCTGCACGCATTTGTTTTTCCATCGCAGCCTGAATATCTTGTGGAGGAACAATATTTTTAACTTCGACACGATTAATTTTAATTCCCCATGGGTCCGTTGCTTCATCTAAAACAGAACGCATACGCGTATTAATAATGTCACGTGATGTTAATGTTTCATCTAATTCTAACTCCCCAATAATATTACGTAAAGTTGTTGCTGTTAAATTTTCGATTGCTGCAAATGGATTACTAACCCCATAAGTAAATAATTTAGGATCCGTAATTTGGAAAAAGACAACGGTATCAATTTGCATCGTTACATTATCTTTTGTAATGACAGGCTGTGGTCTAAAATCAATAACTTGTTCTTTTAATAAGACTTTATTCGCGACACGATCCATAATTGGAATTTTAACATGTAAACCAACATTCCAAGTGGCAGCATAAGCTCCAAATCGCTCGATAACATACGCATTCGCTTGGGGTACTACTTTAATATTCGATGCAATTAAAATAATGACAATAAAAATCAAAACTACAAAAATCCACATAAATCCATCTCCTATCGCTTTTTTATTTTACAATAACCGTAACGCCTTCAATTCGTAAAACTGTTACAATCTCATTTACTTCATACGTTTGTTTTGAATCAGATACTGTACGCCAAACTTTCCCCTCAAGTTTTACTTCACCTGCTTCATGAGGTAAGATTGTTTTGACAACAATCGCTTCTTTTCCAATTAACTCTTCTACATTTGTTTTATGTTGTCCAATTTTAAGCTTTTCAACTGCTACTTTACGTGTGGTTGAAACTAAAATTAAAGACACACACAAGAAAATTATTAATTGAATAAAGAAAGAATCGATGACAAAGGCAAACAACATCGCGATTAATGCTCCAATTGCAAACCAAATTGAAATAATCCCTAGCGTCATCGCTTCAACTACCCCAAATACAATTGCAACAATTAACCAAAGCCATGTACAAGACATTCCTAACACTGAACTAGCTAAGATCAACATCCGCCTCACTCCATTCTTCATATACCTTTTCATTATATCAAACTTACTTAAGGTTTAACACTTATTCCCAATTATTTTATTTTATTTCCTATCTTTTCTCGCACGGGGATGAGCCAATGCATAAGCTTGTCGTAAATGTTCTTTTGAAACATGCGTATAAATTTGCGTACTCGATAAATTTTCATGGCCTAATAATTCTTGAACCGAGCGTAAATCAGCCCCATTGTTTAACAAATGCGTCGCAAACGTATGACGTATCATATGAGGAGCCACCTTAATATGTTTCGCGGTTTGATTGGTCATTCGACTCAAAATATCACGAACACCTCTTTCTGTTAAAGGAGTTCCAAGGTGATTTAAAAATAATACATCGGTTTCTAGGTTAGATTTCTTTAATAATTGAGGGCGGCTTCTTTGTAAATACGCCTCGATTGCTTCAACTGCAAACTCGCCAATTGGAACATAACGATCTTTCCCACCTTTACCATGAATTAAAACCGTTCCAAGCTCAACATTTAATTGGGATTGCTTCATCTGACAACACTCAGAAACTCGAATTCCCGTTCCATATAATAATTCTAACAAAGCATAATTACGACATCCAAGAATTGAAGTTTGATCAATACTATCAAAAAGGGCTTGTAATTCTTCTTCATATAAAAACTGAGGCAACGTTTCTGCTTTTTTAGGGCCTTTCATAATTAAAAATGGATTTTGTTTAACCTGTTTTTCTTTTAATAAAAATTGATAATAGGAACGCAATGATGATAATTTACGACTCATCGTGCTTCTTGATAATTGGTGCGTATAACAATCATTCAAATAACTTCTCACATCGGAATAATCAAATTCAAACTCGTTAATTCCTTCTCGTTGACAAAAACTAAACCACTCTTTTACATCTCGCTCATAATTTAATAAGGTATGCTCAGAATAACGCTTCTCGTACTTTAAATAATCCATATATTTCAAAATCCATTCATTCATAGGATCCCTCCTGTTCAGATAAAGAAAACAGTCCCCTACATGGGAACTGCTTCACTCTGTTTCCGTTGGTAATGGTTCTAATTTTGAAATAAGTGACATTGCTTCTTTTTCAGTCACCGCCACGACATCATTTATTTGATCATTTTCTGCAATTTGCAACGTATTAGAATCTAATAGGGAGAGAGTCAGATAACTTTCTAAGCCATTCAAATACCTCACATAAAGGTTCATCACGGTTCCAGCGGAATATAAAACCTCATACTGTCCTCTTAGATAACTCCACTGCCCCTCTTCTTGTTTCATCATCTCGATGTGACCTTCAGAATCAAAATAATAAATTATCGGAATTTCATCAACCTCAACCATCCAATACCCGGTAATAGCTGTTAACTCCACTTCCTTTTGATACAATTGAGTGTTATGAAAGAAGATATTTTTATAGTGTCCACTTTGATCAACTATCACTTCTTTTACCCCTTCAAAGGGTTTATAGTAAATCTGCCCTTTTTTATGATAGTAGACCCCTTGATTACCTAGAGCAAACCCTGAAACAGATTCATCAATTTTTGTTGTTAAGCCTTTATATTCTAAATATAAGTCATTAATTGAATTCATATAAGCAACATGCGTCCCATTATAATCATATTGATAAACATCCTGTGCTACGACTTGTACTTGATGATTTCGATCAATTAAGTATAAGTCATCATTACTTTTATATGTCGCGCAATCTAATTCAGTGTCAATATTTATTTGTCCCACATTAGACCCTAAAAAAGTAACGTCAGAAGATTCAACATCTAATCCATACAATTCACTTTTATCTGTTAAATAATAAACGTATGTTCCTTGAGTCATGATCGAATAATTGATGACATTGGCAAGATGGATCGGGTCAGGATTAAGCGAAGACATCACCGTCATCGTCCCCATTCCACTTTCAAGATTTAACTCTGAAAAATAGACCATAGTTTCGAAATTTTTACTATAAGTTGGAAACATTAGCCAGTCTGTTACCTCATCAATCACTTTATAGGTCATGGCACGGTCATCAGCTAGTTTCACAACAATCCCTTGATTTTTTGCCCAAATCATCATGCTCTGATTAGCTTTTTCGAAACGATAAGCCATCACAGATGGTTGTTCATAAATAATTTTTCCATCGTGATTAATAACTCTTAAGGTATCTTGATCATCCTGTACAATAATGAGTTGACCATTCAAAGTCGTATCAAATAGTTTAACCGTTCCTTCAAATAAGATATTTGACTCTTCATCTTCAAGTAAATATAAATTTTGATTTTCTAATCCACTATAAACAATTTGATGACTCTCACCTAGGATTTTCAAATCGCTTGCAGCTGGAACAAATTGCGGTTTTTTATTTTCTAAAAACCAAACAATCCATCGATTATCCTTCTTTTGAATTTTAATCGTGTTCGTTGCTTTATCAAAATCAAAATAACTAACTTGATCCGATAACTTATATTGTACTAACGTTGGATCGAGATAAAATAAATCATTCTCAACTGTTTGCAAAAAAAGTCCCTCTTCAGAATGTTGACTTGTTAATTGGGACGCCCCTAAAGGGTGACTCAATTCTTGTTCGTTAGAACTTTGTTGTAGGATATCACTCGGTTGTAAAATTTCATTTCCTCGTCCCACACATCCCGTTAAAATAAAGAGAAGCCCCCATAAAGCAATAACCTTTCTCATTTCCCCTATTCACCCTCAATATCTTTAGATTAACTCAGCACATTCTTTAATTTTTTCAATCGCACGTGCAGCATATAATGCTTTTTTCTCTTTCTTTTTCACACGTCCTGGTAAATCTAAGAATAGACCAAAGTTTGCATTCATCGGTTGGAATCCATCTTGTGAGGTATGAGTAATATAATAAGCCATTGATCCCATAGCTGTTTCACGTGGGAACTCAATTAACGCTTCCCCTAAAATATACTTCGCCATATTAATTCCGGCTACCATTCCTGATGCCGCTGATTCAACATATCCTTCAACTCCTGTTAATTGTCCAGCAAAGAATAAATCTTCTCTTGCTTTAAATTGATAGGTTGCATTTAATAACACAGGTGAATTAATAAATGAATTACGATGCATGACACCATAACGGACAATTTCAGCATTTTCAAGCCCTGGAATCATTTGAACAATTCGTTTTTGTTCTCCCCATTTTAAATGGGTTTGGAATCCAACTAAGTTATATAACGTTCCCGCTGCATTATCTTGTCGTAATTGAACAACAGCATATGGTGTTTGGCCTGTTTTCGGATCTTCAAGACCAACTGGTTTCATCGGACCAAATAAAACAGTTTGACGACCACGTTTAGCCATGACTTCAATCGGCATACATCCTTCAAAGAAGACTTCTTTTTCAAATTCCTTAGCTGGAACGACCTCAGCTGTGATTAAAGCTTCATGCCAAGCATTAAATTCTTCCTCTGACATTGGACAATTCAAATAAGCTGCTTCTCCTTTGTCATAACGTGATTTTAAATAAACTTTATCAAAATTAATTGAATCTTTTTCAATAATAGGTGCTGCCGCATCATAGAAATAAAATGATCCTTGCCCCGTCATTTCACGAATTGTCTCACTTAAAGCATCACTCGTTAAAGGACCTGTTGCCACAATAGTCGGTCCTTCTGGAAGCTCTGTTAACTCTTCACGAATCACTTCAACATTTGGATGATTTGATAAAAACTCTGTAATATAGCCTGAAAATCCTTCGCGGTCTACAGCTAGGGCCCCACCTGCTGGAACTTTATGCATATCTGCAGCTGTCATAATTAATGAGTCTAAAATACGCATTTCTTCTTTTAAAACTCCAACAGCATTCGCTAATCCATCAGCACGTAAAGAATTTGAACAAACTAACTCTGCAAAATTTTGCGTATGATGAGCCGGTGTATTTTTAACTGGTCGCATTTCGTATAATTTAACTTGAATTCCACGTTTAGCTAGCTGATATGCTGCTTCAGATCCAGCTAAACCTGCTCCAATAACATTTACATATTTCATTTTATATTGCCTCCTAAGTTGCTAACTAATTTATTGCTACAAATGATGATTATATCACAAATCAGGCTTCCTGCTAATAACATTTGCAAAAGCACTGGCCACTCTGATAAAATTCCTCGCCACATTAAATGCAAAATCAGACAACAAGTCATCACCAACATCACTCGAATCGATTTTACTTTTAAATGATTTCTTTTTAACGCCAACAATTCCATTCCTTCTTTGAGAATAATCATCAACATAAATAATAGTTCAGACATCTTTACTCCTCTATATTTATTCCAACTATAGCATAGATGAAAATCACCATTGGCTATTTGCTCCATTATAACACATTCTGACAATATATTAGAACTACTAATAGTTTTCTGTCGTTCAAAACTTTTAGTGATTCTATCGTTACACCTTCCTATCAAATAAATCTAAGTCCTAAGTTTGATGATGGGTAATTTTTCTATATAGAGACAGTCTGAGTTAAATAAAAACTCATTGATGCTTGAGACGCACCAATGAGTTTTTTCTATTTTTCTTTGTAGTCACACTCTTTGTTTGAGCACTGAACTTCGTTTTTCTTCCCTTTAACTACTAATTGTTCCTGACATTTCGGACAAGTTTTTCCAATCGGTTTATGCCAAAGCGCGAAATCACACGATGGATATTGGTTACATCCATAAAAGACCTTTCCACGTCTTGTTTTCTTTTCGACAACTTCTCCTGTTTCACATTTTGGACACTTAACCCCAATTGAAACAGGTGCTGTCTCTTCTTTTTGTTCTTTTTTAATATACTTACACGTCGGATAAGCACTACACGCCACAAATTCACCATATCGACCTCGACGAATCACAAGTGGTGCGCCACATTCTGGACAAGGCTCACCAATCTCCACCGGTGCAATCTTTTCCATATTCTTTTGCGCATCCTCAAGCATTGGCATGAAATGATCATAAAACACTTTTAATTCGTCATACCAAACCTTCTGACCTTTTGCAATTTCATCAAGATTTTGCTCCATTCCTGCTGTATACTCAACATTAATGAATTCAGAGAAGAACTCTGCTAATTTATCACTCGTTAAAATTCCTTGATCCGTTGGTTTAAATTTCTTATCTTCAATGGCCACGTACCCACGATTCTTCAGTGTTTCCATCGTTTGAGCATAAGTAGAAGGACGACCAATTCCTAACTCTTCCATTTCTTTAATTAATTTAGCTTCAGAGTAACGAGCCGGTGGTTGTGTAAAGTGTTGTTGTGGTTCAACATCAAGTAACGATAAAACATCTCCTTCACTTAAACGAGGAAGCGCCGCATTTTTAGTTTCTTCATAGCTGTATACACGTAAGTACCCATCAAAAACTAAGACTTGACCATTTACACGGAATAAATAATCATTTGATTTCACTTCAATCGTTGTTGCTTCAACTGTGGCACTCTTCATCAAACTTGCGACTGCACGTTCCCAAATTAATTTATATAAACGTAGTTCATCTCGTTTCAAATAAGGTTTCATCTCATCAGGTGTTCTAGTCACCGATGATGGACGAATTGCCTCATGAGCTTCCTGTGCATTTTTTACTTTTTTAGCTGCCGTTGCTCCTGTTTTAACATAATTCGAACCATACGCCTCTTTAATATACGCTTTAGCCGCATCGACAAAGTTGTCTGCTAAACGAGTAGAATCCGTACGCATATACGTAATTAACCCGACAGTTTCTGAACCAACATCTACCCCTTCATATAACTTCTGAGCAATGGTCATGGTCTTTTTAGCATTAAATCCTAATTTACTAGCAGCCTCTTGTTGAAGAGTAGAGGTGATAAATGGTAATTTAGGTTGTTTTAATTTATTTTTCTTTTCAACCTTTTCGACCACATAAGGATCACTTAATTCTGAAAGAATTTGTTTAACCTCATCTTCATTGTGAATCGTCAATTTCTTATTGGCTTTTTTCATCAGTTCAGCTTCAATTTTAGCTTGTTCACGACCAAACATTGCATGGACAGACCAATATTCTTCACTAATAAATTTTTGAATTTCTTTTTCACGCTCAACAATTAATTTTAAAGCAACTGATTGCACACGTCCGGCACTTTTACTTTTGATTTTACTTTGAAGTAATTTACTTAATTTAAATCCGATGATACGGTCTAAAATACGGCGACTCTCTTGTGAACGAACTAAATCCATATCAATAGCACGTGGATGTTTAAAAGCTTCTAAAATAGCATCTTTGGTAATTTCATTAAAAACAACGCGACGATTTAACGAAACATCTAATCCTAATACATCTGCTAAATGCCAACTAATCGCTTCCCCTTCACGGTCGGGGTCAGTTGCAAGATAAACAGCATCTGAATTTTTAGCCGCTTGTTTTAACTCTTTAATCACTTTAGACTTTCCAGTCACATTTTTATAATTCGGTTTAAATTGGTCTTCTACATCAACCCCTAAACCACCAGGGCCTGTTGTGGCTAAGTCACGAATATGTCCAACACTTGAAAGAACCGTATAATCCTTTCCTAAATAGTTTTCTATCGTCTTAGCTTTTGCAGGAGACTCTACAATAACCAGATTTTTCCCCATCTTTATCACCTTTTCTATCAAAAATCAATCAATTTATGTATCCATTCATCAATCAGTCATGATGCAATGACTTATTTTCTTCATTTAACCCATCAATTATAACGTATCAAACTATTTGTTCTCTTGGTGTCAACTCATCGGTGTGATATGAATCAAAATAAAACACAAAAAATATTACTGGTTTATATCAAGCTTGTCAATATTTAAACTATAATTTAACAATATTATCGTCCTACCTTTACCGATTCTCTTCTTTTTTCCCCTAAATCCTCCAAAATATTTTTACTATATTTGGATTTATGTTATAATCTTTCAATAAATTATGATAAAAACCGGGAGGATAAATCATGAATAACTTTAAAAAAATGATATTTTCAATCATCACGCTTGGACTCGCTATCGGAGTGGTAGTGACCTTCATTTTCAAAGATCATCAGATCTTACAGCATAATTCAGACGTTGAGATACAACCTGAAGCCATTGAAGAAGAACATTTAGCTAATCAAAAGGTCATGTATTTAACATTTGATGATGGTCCAAGTGAGTACACTAAAAAAATTGTCGATATTTTAGATGAACACCAAGTTCCTGCAACCTTCTTTTTTATTGGAAAAAATGTCGATGGAAAAGAAGATTCGGTTCGTTATGCTGCCAAGCATGGTCATACGATTGGCCTACATTCAATCTCTCACAATCGTGATGTGATTTATAACGAAGCAGAACCTTATAAACTACTTGAAGAGTCTTTAGAACTCCAATCTTATCTTGAACCCTTAATTGGTTATAAAACTGTTATTATTCGCCCCCCTTATGGAAGCTCTTTTATGCCTGATGTTATTTTTAATAACGTTGGAGAAGCCGGATTCAAAATTTGGGACTGGTCAATCGATACCAATGATTGGCGTGAAGAAACAACCGTCGAATCGATTATGACCTTTTTAAATGAGTTTCCTGCGGGGGAAAGAGAGATATTACTTGAACACGAGCTTCCGATTACTCTAGAAGTATTACCTCTGATTATTTCCCACTATAAAGAACAAGGCTATCTCTTCAAAGCCTATAATCAAGACGAGCACTTTCCTTATAATTTCCATCTAAATGATAACTATTAAAAAAGGTGAGGCTAACAGCTGTTAGTCTCACCTTTTTTCTTTCCTCTATAACGGATAAATCATCTTTAATTCATCTAATATCTCTTTATAATCAGTTAAACAATTCGCTCCTTCTTTAATTAATTCTAAACTCCCTTCTGAATAGATAGAATTATATTCTCCTGGTAAAGCATAAATAATTTTTCCATCGTATAAAGCCTGTTTGGCTACATGCGTCATTCTTCCTTCTTTAGTTGCTTCAATAATCATTAAAATATCACTCAAAGCTGTAATAATTCGATTTCTCAGGTAAAAATGTTGTCGCCCTATCGGAATATGCGGGGGAAACTCACTGATAACTAAATGTCCCTTTGCCATTAATTGATAAAGTTGATAATTTTCCGACGGATAAATTCTTGAAAATCCAGACGCTAACACGGCAATACTTTTTCCATTTTTAGAAGAGACATGATGTGCAATCGCATCAATCCCTAAATCCAAGCCCCCAACTATCACGATGTTTTGGTTAATTAATTGAGCAACTAAGGTCTGGCATGATTTCATTCCATAAGTTGAAGGCCGATTCGTTCCCATAATTCCAATTTTTTTCTCTTTAAGTAAGTTAAGGTCTCCTTGATAATACAAGACAAAGGGTGGCATTTCCATTTGTTTAAAATAACTGGGATATTCCTCATCAACAATCGTGACAATTCTAGTTTGAATGTCATCAAATAAGGATTCAGCTGATGGTTCAATAGAAAACTGTGTTAATTTAGGATCTTGTCTTAATGCCTCATACATTAAAAACCAATTTCCACGCTTCAGAATACTTAACTTTATTAATCGATTTCGCATTGTCATATCATCACCTACTGTGATATACGCTTTACTTGTCTATTTTCCTTCTGAAAAGATAAAAAAAAGAGCTTATATAATTAAAAGCTCTCTTAATCTAATTAAATTTTGAACGAATTGGTTCAAATGACTTACGATGTTCAGAAATAATTCCATGTTGCTCGATAGCTAGTAAATGTTCTTTTGTCCCATATCCAACGTGGCGTTCAAACCCATATTGCGGATAAGCTGAACCTAACTTCTTCATATAGGCATCACGTGTTACTTTGGCAATAATACTGGCTGCTGCTATCGAAACACTTTTAGAATCACCTTTAATAATTGATGTTTGAGGAATATCTAATCTCGGTAGACTCATAGCATCTAGTAATAAATGTTGAGGTTTAGGATTTAATTTTGAAACGGCTCGTTCCATTGCAATTTTAGTTGCCTCATAGATATTATATTGATCAATTTCTTCACTCGTACAAATTCCAATCCCAATACTAATCGCATTCTTTTTGATTTGCTCATAAAAATATAGTCGTTTAGGCTCTGATAATTTCTTAGAATCATCAATTCCAAACAACCAACAATCTGCAGGTAAGATAACAGCTGCCGCAATAACCGGTCCCGCTAACGGTCCACGTCCAACCTCATCGACTCCGGCAATTAATTCGATTCCACTGTAACGCAATTCATTTTCATAAATTGACATCGTAATAAATTTTTGAAACTCATCATATTCTTTTTGAATCTTATTTTCATACTGTTTTAGTAGTTTTTGAACGCTCGTACGTCCATCTTGTTTTAATTCATCTATAAATACTTCATCAACAACATCTTGTTGTAAGATTCTTTTTATTTCCTCTACCGTGTACTTTTCACTCATTGTGCAGCTCACCTTTCCAATTAAAAAGCGATAACTTATTCATTCTACCAACGTTTTGTAAAATAGTCAACATTGTCAGTAAAAGTGCCTAAATTTCTAATTTTAAACCTCTATCTTCCATTTTCAAACTTTTTTAATTTTAACATCATTTTTATCCAATTTCTACATCATTTTAAATTTGTTTCTCATTTATAGACAAAATTCTTCTTTTTTCTCAAATCAAATAAAAAGGGTTCTATAATATTTGGTGTTGCTAACTAAGCAACGCCTTTTTTATGGCATCAAAAAAAGAGACATCAAGTCTCTATCCTGTTACAATGTTATCGGCTAAAACAATATTGAAAGGATAATTTTTGATGTCTCACTCATATTCTACTAGAAAATTTTTAAATATTAAAGATAAAAATATCATCTTTCCTGAAGATTATTTTGAAGAAGTTAAATTAAATGGGATCACTAGCTTTGTTTTTAAGGGAATCTTATCTTACCAACCCACTCATTGTGAACACTGTGGAACTCTTTTTGATTCCAATTTTAAAAAGCATGGGTTTAAAACTTCTCGAATTATCATTCCAAAAGTATCACTCCATGATACCTATTTAGTTTTAAAGAAACAGCGTTATTATTGTGGGCATTGTCAATCCACCTTTACATTAAAAACATCTATTGTTGAAAAGAACTGTTATATTTCTTACAATACGAAACACGCGATTGCTTTAGAAGCTCAAAATAAAATTTCAGAGTGCGATATTGCCCGTCGCCATCAAGTTTCTCATTCAACCGTTAATCGGATCATTCATAGCTTTTATGAATCTCAAACTTTGAACTTTAATGATCTACCTGAAAATCTTTGTTTTGATGAATTTAAATCGGTAAAATCGGCTGAGGGTCATATGTCTTTTATCTTTTGTGATGCAGATACCAAGCAGATTATTGATATCATTGAAGATCGACGCTTAACCTCTCTTCAGACTTATTTCAAGCGATACACAAAAGAAGCTCGTGCGCGTGTGAAACATATTGTCACTGATATGTACGCCCCTTATATCAGTTTGATTAAGGAGCTTTTTCCTCATGCCAAAATTGTCCTTGATAAGTTTCACCTCGTTCAACATATCTCCCGTGCACTCAATAAAACACGTATTCGATTAATGAAAAAATTCAAAAAACATGGTCGTAAATTCAAACGTTACTGGCGACTATTTTTAAAATCACATACCCTACTCGATACCACAACTTATCGATCTGTTTATTGTTTTAAGCAACCGATGCGTGAAATAGATATCTTAAACTTCCTTCTCGATTTATCACCCGAATTAAAAGCAACTTATGAGCTTTATCAAGATTTACTATTCGCCATTCAATCGAAAAATGTGAATCGATTTAATCACTTACTTGAAACAGAACATCCAATGATTTCACCCGAACTTCAAACATCTTTTCAAACCTTTAAAACCTATGCTTCTTATATCTACAATACTCTGACTACTCCCTATACTAATGATCCTATTGAAGGAATCAATAATAAAATTAAAGTCATCAAACGTATCGCGTTTGGATATCGCAGCTTCTATCATTTCAAATCAAGAATTCTTATGATTCAAAATCTAACTAAACCCAAAAGAAAAATCCTAGCAGCATAGCTACTAGGATTTCAATTCGGTCGTTCATTGTAATAGGTTACAAATTAATCAGCAACACTATTTGACAAAGAACCATAAAAAGAGAATGAATTCCTAATCTTAGAACTCATTCTCTTTCTATCTAGACAGAAGTATTTTTAAAATTAGACTTCATCCTGAAGCCTTGTTACAAATAAAGCACACTTTAATTCAAATAAAAGCTTCCCAAGTCCGAAAACTTATCTAAATTTTTATCCTTTATTCACTGACCGTTTCTTGATTTAAATCTTTTGGACATTCAAATGATAGTCGTCCTAATTTTAGGCTACGAATTTCACGTAATAAAATTTCATAAACTTTATCATAGTCAACAATTCCACCTGATTGCAAGAACCCACGTTTCGTTCCAATTTCCTCTAGAACCGCTACTTTATCTTCGAAGTTCCCACTTAAATGGTAACGTTCAATTAGGCGCTGTGGATAATGTTGAATTAAATAGTCTAACGCATATAAAATAATATGATCAAGGGTTAAAATCGTATCCTTAATTGCACCCGTTACTGCTAAATTATAACCCACACGTTTTTCTTCAAATTTAGGCCATAACACTCCTGGTGTATCTAATAACTCTAGCTCTTG
The DNA here is from genome assembly GCF_013046825.1 of Turicibacter sanguinis. Lineage (NCBI taxonomy): Bacteria > Bacillati > Bacillota > Erysipelotrichia > Erysipelotrichales > Turicibacteraceae > Turicibacter > Turicibacter sanguinis. The sequence goes on from NZ_CP053187.1 coordinate 2,855,058, forward strand.
TCCAACTTTCACCCATTGTTGAGCTTTTGTAACTCCCGGACGGTCTCCAGTCTGAGCCGCTTTACGTTTAGCTAAATTGTTCATCAACGTTGACTTTCCAACATTTGGGATACCTAAAATCATCGCACGAACTGGGCGAGGACGTAATCCTTTCGCTTTTTCTTTAGCGAATTTTTCCTTTAAAATTTCTTTTGATGCCTCTGTTATTTGCTTAATCGCATTTTGGTGAAGAGCATCAATCGTAATTGCAGGTTGACCTTGCTCTTTGAAATAATTAAGCCACTGTTGTGTGACATTAGGATCAGCCATGTCCACTTTATTTAAAATGATTAATTTTGGTTTATGTTTAATAATTTCATTCATCATTGGATTACTTGATGAATACGGAATTCGTGCATCTAGTAATTCAAACACAATATCCACTAATTGTAATTTTTCTTGAATTTGACGGCGAGCTTTGGCCATATGCCCTGGAAACCATTGTACTGTCATCTTGTCACTCCCTAAGCTGTATTTTAACCTATCATCATAGGTTTTTAAGCTTTAAAACTTTAATTAATTTCGTTTACTTCTACTATTATAACTTAAAAAATCCAAAATTTCGACCAAAGTTTGATTACTCAACTTTACCAAAATGTGATAAAGGCCATTGAATCCAGGTCGCTTTACCAAGGATTTGATCTTCACTAATCAAACCAATATGACGACTATCTTTACTATGTGGACGATTATCGCCAAGTACTAAATAATAGCCTTCTGGAATCACATCGCAAGGATCAAACTGACAAATTTCTTGTAAGGTGAAATCAAATGTAAAATCATCCACATATGATATGATTTCTTTTCCTGCCTCTAAAAAAGGTTCGGCTATAGGTTGATTATCAATATAAAGCTGATCATCTTCATAACGGACGGTTTGTCCTGGTAATCCAATCACACGTTTAACATAGTAAACATCTGGCGAATATTCAAATACGATAACATCAAAGGCTTTGGGTTTATAATTAAATTCCCATAAAATAACTGAGTCTTCATGGTGTAAGGTTGGATACATAGAAGGCCCATCTACTTTTACAGGTGTAAAAACATACTTATGAACAAGTGTTACGATAATAAAAATAATAACAAATGTTTTTACCCAATCAAATATCTCTAGTAATACTTTTTTCATTCCTTTCACTCCACACGTTTATTTTGTATCGTCAGTTCTCTCAAACGATTTAAAAATAAAAATTTTGCTACTTTTTATTATACGCCTTCTTAACTGGACACATTCAGTTTAATGTTAATTTTACCATAAAGTTGAAGTTTTTCATAAAAAAAGATGCCCTAAAACAAGGTTTTTAGGACATCTTCGTTGCAATTGAGGTAATTGTTTTAAACTAAAACTATCGACGCTCTTTAATACGAGCAGCTTTAGCTGATAAGCTACGGATGTAGTTAAGTTTTGCACGACGAACTTTACCACGACGAGTAACTTCGATTTTTTCGATAACTGGTGAATGTAATGGGAATGTACGCTCAACACCACATCCGAAAGATACTTTACGAACTGTGAATGTTCCACTGATTCCTTTTCCATTTTGACGTTTTAAAACTAAACCTTCGAATGCCTGAATACGCTCACGGTTACCCTCTTTGATACGTACGCTTACACGAACGTTATCTCCTGCGCGGAATTCTGGTAAGTCAGTTTTTAAATAAGATTGTGTTAATTCATTGATTAATTGTTGACTCATTTGTCTACACGCTCCTTCATCGCAAATTCATTCAGTTAGCCTTCTAACTCAGCGGAATTTGGTGTTTATGCTCCAATGGCACGTCATGAATCATATCATAAACAACTCTTCAATTCAATCTTTTTTTATAAATATTTTTCAAAAAAGGTTGTTTTTTCGAGGGCACCTGACGAGCTTAGACCACATTTTTCTACAATATGCAAAACTTGTCTTCGGCTAATAAAAAAAGATAGCGTCGGCTATCTCTTATTTCTCATTTTCAAACTTTTCAATGATTTTTTGATCGGCTTCACTCAATTCGTGATGCTTTAATAAATCAGGACGACGAGACCACGTACGATAAAGGGATTGTTCATGACGCCACTTTTCAATCTCTTTATGATTCCCTGACATTAAAACAGGCGGAACTGTCATTCCTCTAAAATCAACCGGACGGGTATACTGTGGAAACTCTAGTAATCCCATTGAAAATGAATCATTTTCATGAGATTCCTGTTTTCCTAACACATCAGGAAGCAGACGAACAATGGCATCTGTCATCACCATCGAAGCAAGTTCACCACCTGTTAACACATAATCACCAAGTGATAATTCATCAGTCACTAAATGTTCTCGAATTCGTTCATCAAAGCCTTCATAATGACCACAAATAAAAATCAGATGCTCCTCTTTTGATAATTCTTCTGCTTTCGCTTGAGTAAAAGGCTCTCCCTGAGGACACATCAAAATAATACGAGGATTCGCGCTACTATTTTGACACACTGATTCAACCGCATCAAAAATCGGTTGAGGCGCTAAAAGCATTCCCGCTCCACCACCATACGGATAATCATCTACTTTTTTATGTTTGTTTTGTGAAAAATCACGGAAATTCACTGTATTTAGTGTCACAGCTCCACGATCTTGGGCACGTTTTAAAATGGAACCATTAAAAACTCCTGAAAACATTTCAGGAAATAAAGTTAAGACATCAATCTTCATTATAATAATCCTTCTAATACTTCAATGATAACTTCTTTGGCTTCAACATCAACCGATTTAACCACATCTTCGATGTATGGAATTAACGCATCTTTTTGACCTTTACGCTTAACCACCCAAACATCATTCGCACCTGTTTCTAAAATTTCAGTAATTTCTCCGATTTCTTCACCTGTTGTTGCTTTAACTGTGCATCCAATGATCTCAAAATAATAAAACTCATTTTCATCTAAATCATCTAAATTTTCAGCCGATACTAATAAATCACAACCTTTATATTTTTCAACATCATTAATCGAATTTAAATGTTTAAATTTTAATAAGTCTGCGCCTTTATGTTCACGATGCGTCGCAACTATAACTTCGATGTACTCACCATTAAACTCAATAAACAACTGACTTCCTTTTTTAAAACGTTCCTCTTTAAAATCACTATTTGAAACAACCTTAACCTCACCTTGTAAGGCATGCGTGTTTACAATTTTACCAACTTGTAAAAATTCCACAATAAAAACCTCCTATAAAAAGTGCCAATTAAAATCAAATCGACTTAACTCGCAACCTTTCAACAACATCTATCTTTATTATGGTAATACAAAAAACAATTTTATACAATAAAAAGGTGGAGAAGAACGTTTAACTCCGAACAAAAGTTAACAGACATCTCCGCCTCGCCTTTTGAGGTGTTAGGTGGATGGAACTTTATGGAGGAGTTGTTCTTCGAAACTAGATTAAATAAAAAGGCGGGGCCCCACACGTTTTTATTCCTCCTTTGGTGGGGTAATAAGAAGAACGTTTAACTCCGAACAAAAGTTAACAGACATCTCCACCTCACCTTTTGAGGTGTTAGGTGGATGGAACTTTATGGAGGAGTTGTTCTTCGAAACTAGATTAAATAAAAAGGCGGGGCCCCACACGTTTTTATTCCTCCTTTGGTGGGGTAATAAGAAGAACGTTTAACTCCGAACAAAAAATAGAGATCTATTATTTGAAAAAGCCCCATCGCATCAACAAAAGCGAAGGGGCTTTTTTGTTATCCTTTATTTTCTTTTAAAAATTCATTAATTTTAGCTTTAGCATCTGCACTACATGGTTTACATGAGTTAACGGTACCTCCATTTTCAATGATGTCTTCTGCTAAACCAGAACAACCAGGAAATCCACATGAACCACAGTTATATCCCGGTAACATTGCAATTAACTTTTCAATTCGCGGATCAACTTCAACTTTTAAATAAAGGTTCGCCAACCCAAGCAGTCCGCCAAGTACTAATCCTAAACCTCCAATGACTATAATAGGAACTAAAATCGCACTCACTCTTCTCCCCCCTTATAATGAGAACAAGTATGATTCGAACAACGATGACAAGACGTCTGTTCGTTTATTGTAATTGGAGCTTCGGTTCTTTTATTCATGACGTATGTCCACATAAAAATGCTCACCAAGACAACAAATAAAACAATCGGCGCCATCAAACAATCCCTCCAAATCCCATGAAGATGATTGACATAATCGAGGCTGTAATTAAAGCAATCGGAACCCCTCTTAACGCTTCTGGAATTGGAGCAAGTTCTAATCGTTCACGAATCACAGAAAATAAATAAATAACTAACGTAAATCCAAGTGCTGAAAATAAGCTAAACACAATGGTTTCTATTAAGTTATACTGATTATCAATCGATAACACGGCAATTCCAAGAACAGCGCAGTTAGTCGTAATAAGTGGTAAATAAACTCCCAGTAACTTATAAAGTTTCGGTGAAAACTTCTTAACTACCATCTCAACGAACTGAACTAAAGAAGAGATAACTAAAATAAACGTGATGGTTCTCATGTACGTCATATCACAAGGCACTAAAATATATTCATAAACAAGCCATGAAACACTTGATGAAACGACCATAACAAACGTGACAGCCAATCCCATCCCGATTGCAGACTCTGTCTTTTTAGAAACTCCAATGAAGGGACAGATTCCAAAAAACTGAGATAAAATAACGTTTTGAACCAGTAATGCAGTCAATGCAATTGGAACTAAAGTTTCCATCTACGCCTTCACCTCCTGTTTCACTCTTTTTTTTGATTGAGAGATCCGATATTGATTCATGATTCCAATAATTAATCCAAGTGCCAAAAAAGCACCCGCTGGATAAATAAAGATTGGAATACTAATCGACTCGGGTAAAAATTGAACGCCAAATAAACTTCCTGCACCGATTAATTCACGGAAACTTGCCAATACACAAAGTCCAAGCGTAAATCCAAACCCCATTCCAAGTGCATCAAAAATAGAATCAATCACCTTGTTTTTACTTGCAAAGCTTTCAGCACGTCCGAGAATAATACAATTCACGACAATTAATGGAATAAAAATTCCAAGCCTTGCAGCAAGTGATGGAACATACGCGTTTAAAAGCATCTCAAGGATTGTCACACCTGTTGAAATAATCACAATAAAAACAGGAATTCGAACTTCATCTGGTACTAATTTTCTAATTGACGACACGACAATATTTGAAAAAAGTAACACAAAAACAACACTTAACCCCATCCCAAGTGCATTTTGCAAAGATGTCGTGACACCAAGCGAAGGACACATTCCAAGTAATAAAACAAATAACGGATTCTCAGTGATGAGACCCCGCTTCAAAATTTCCTTCTTCGTCATCCTCTTCCCCCCAATTCTAATGTTTTAAAAAATGTGCATTCGCCTCATCAATCGCCTTCTTAACCGCTGAACTCGTAATCGTCGCGCCTGATAATGTATCAATACTCATGCCATCCACCGGTTTATTTAATATCTGAGATAAAAACTCATCCTCTTTCACCCGACTCCCAAATCCAGGCGTCTCACTAAATGTTCCAATATAGCGGAGATTAATCAATTCCTTTGTCTTTAAATCATAGGCTACGAACATTTGAATATCGCCCCCATAACCTTTCGTCGCTAATTCATAAATTCGGCCCATGCAATCATTATCTTGATCATAAATATTATAAATCACCTGAATCGCTTTAAACTCTTCCGATTCCGATGTATCTGACTCTTCAAAACGCGTCATACTCGGAAAAAAATCTAATATAGTGGCCTCTTTTTCCGCTTTTTCACGCTCACTGATAATAGGGGCTGTCATCGTATTCACACTCGCAATTAATCCTGCACAAATAATTCCAATAACGGCCAAAAAACAAGCTAAATAGATTGGTTTTTTTACCACAACGTCTCACCTCACTTTAAATCATGATTCCAATTAAGACAGCAATACCAATAACAATCAAAAAGCTAACTAACCAAAAACAAATTTCTCCTCGTTTAAGTGGAAGATTCATTCGTCCCATAAATCCTCGGTCAATGACAGGTTTAAATAAATTCATGATTAAAATAGAGAAAAACACACCTTCTGGGTAATTTCCAAGCAGTCTGATGATGACCGTTAAGATTCCAAGTGCCATTCCAAAAAACACTTTCCCTTTTCTAGAAACGGGTGAGGTCACTAAGTCAGTTGCCATAAACGTAGCTCCAAATAAAATGCCTCCACTTAAAAGATGAAACAACGGATACCAAATCCCAGCCACTCCATTCATTGCTCCAACTATCCATGTCATGAAAAAGACGGTTCCTAAATAAAAGGCAGGAATTCGCCAATCAATAATTCGACGAACCACTAAATAAATCATGGCTATGATAATAGCAAATGAAATACTCTCCCCAATTGCTCCACCATAAGTCCCCATTAACAAACCGACTAGTCCACCATATGGAGCCGTTAATTGTTCATACGTCCCAATATATTGATTTTGCGCCAAATGCACCAGAGGAGTCACCGAGGTAACGGCATCAACTTGTGTTAAAGTTGTCGTTAATAATCCTCCAAATGAAATCGTGACCAAGGCACGACCAACCAGTGCTGGATTAAACGGGTTATAACCAACGCCCCCAAACACTAACTTTCCAAGCCAAACACTGACACAAGAACCAATCGCAACGACCATTAAAGGAGTTCCAATCGGCAAACAAAGAGCTAATAAAATAGCGGTAATAAGTGAATACGATTTTACAATTAGCGTTAACCATTCATAAACATCTTTAAATCGACGACCACATGCAAAGAAAATGGTTTCGGTTAAAATAGCAGATATTATTGAAACGAGTAACATCCATATAGCTTTTAGGGCATAGGCACCTCCAAAGGTATAACCATAAACGCTAATTGCAATTAAACTAATCACACCTAAAACGGCACTAAATTCATACATAATCTGTTGTGTACTACTTCGACTATGTAAGTGTGGCGTTGGTGACCATTTTGCGATTTTTGCCATGTTCTTCTCTTCCCCTCTTATTTTAAAATTCGTTTGGCTCGTCGCACAAACTCTGTCACTTCAATATGCGATGGACAAACATACGTACACATCCCGCATTCTACGCAAGATTTCGCATTTAACTTAGTGAGACGCTCTTTATCTTTAAGTTTAGCCATATCCTTAATCAAAACAGGTTGTAATCCCGTTGGACAATGATCAGTACAACGACCGCAACTCACACACGGTTGTTCATCTTTTTCCATGATGACCTCTTTTTTATAGTTCGGCCATAAAATATCCTTAATTCGGTCAAAGCCTTTATCGGGCCCCTCTTTTTTCTTCGTTGGTAATACCACAATTCCATTAACCCCACGTGATATGACAAAATCATCACTTCTCATCACGCCACCCATCATCGGTCCCCCAACAATGATTTTAATTTCATCTGCATCATCAATATACCCTCCGGCTAATTGAATTAACTCTTTAGCCGGCGTTCCAATTCGGACATAGTAAAGTCCTGGACGTTTAATCCCTTCTCCAGAAACTGTGACTAGTCGGCGAATAAATGGCCGATTATCACGAACAGCAAATGAAGTCGCAATAGCCGTTCCAACATTTGAAACAGTAAATCCAAGTTCTGAAGGTAAGCGATCATACTCTCGACCTGTAATCGTTTTAATCAAGACTTTCTCCCAGCCGAGTGGATAAGCATCTGGTACCTCGTAAACAGAAATTTGATCTCGAACTTGATACTCATCAATCTTTTGCTCTAAAAAAGCTTTTAATTTCTTTTTCCCTTTCTTAATGGCAATGATTCCTTTTTTAACATCTGCTGCTTTCATTAAAAATGAAATTCCATCAAAGAACCGTTCTGGTTGATCAAACATAAAATGATAATCTGTTGTTAAATACGGTTCACATTCAACACCATTAATTAAAACAGTATGGATTCCTTCTGGATTTAAGTATTTAATATACGTTGAAAATCCGCTACCTCCAAGCCCGACAACCCCATTTTTACGGATCATCTCCACAATGTCTTCTCGACTTAAAACACTTGAATCAGCGGGTGGTACACAGCTTGGATCCATTTCATATTTAAAATCATTTTGAATTTTAACACACAACACTTGTTTTCCACTTCGATGCCATTTCTTTTCAATCGCAACAACATCTCCACTAATACTTGCATGCATTGGAATGTTAATCCCATCCGTTCGATGACCCACTTCAGTTCCTACATACACATGATCTCCCACTTCAACAATGGCTTTACAATTTAAACTTGTATGATTAGTCAGTGGAATATAAACAAAATTTGAATTATTGTATTCCATGACATCCACAGTTAAAGCTAACTCTTTTTTTCCCGGAATATGAGTATAAGGATCCGGTTTTAAAATCCGATCAATCACCCTCATGTTTTATCCTCCTCAAATAAAGCTCCTGATGAGCATAACGCCCCTCTAACACACTATATTTTTAAAAATGAAAAGTTATTATACCCTTAGGCGGATAATTTGCATTTTGACTTAAAAAGTTCACTCTCTTTCGCAAATATCTTATCACTCCTCTGATTCTTTTGGCTAAAATAGCCACTCATTTCACTCATTCTGACCTACTGTTTGTGAAAAAAACTCTAAATCCCCTCATCCGGTATTTGAAATTTTCTAAATTAGTTAAGTTGTCATATTTTGAAAAGTTGTGTGATTGCACCTGAAGGAAAATCCATTCTTTTTATGAATCATCATATATTTTCACCTCTCAAAACATAGACTGAATCAATACCCGAACAGTTTCTTTTTAAAATTCGGTATGCTATAATAATCCATAATTAAAACATTTTTGGAGGTGTCAGATGAATTTACGTCAATCTAAATCCGTTTTACTCATTTTTTCATACGTATTTGTGATGTTTTTACTACCATACGTCACGCTATATGGAATTTCAGCTCTATTTAATATCTCAGATCCAATTGCTTTACAAGTTTATACGAATCTTGTTTCCTATCTAGTTTTAGTCGCGATTACATTATTATTGTTTGGAAAAGAATTATTAACTGAATTAAAGGAAATCAAATCCACTGGAAAATATCTTCGTGCTGTTTTAGTGGGGTGGATTATTTTATGGGGTTGCTCCATTTTAGCAAATTTAATCGTGATGGCGATCACGCAATCTGAGGAATCATCAGTCAATCAACAAGTCATTGAACAATGTATGAACATCTATCCAGTGTTGATGGGAATCACAACCGTCTTATTTGCCCCATTAGTCGAAGAAGTCGTGTTCCGTTATACGATTATGAAAGGTTTCTTAAATCGTCCATGGATTGGCATTGCCCTCAGTAGTTTCTTATTTGGAATGATTCACGTTATTTCCGCAGGTGATTTTATTTATGCTATTCCTTATATTGCCATGGGATTTGCTCTTGGATATGCGTACTATAAAAATCAAAACATCTGGTATTCTATCGGCGTTCATTTATTCCAAAACTTATTTTCAACCATCATCTTAATTTCATCAATGCAATAAAAAAAGCACTGAAACTTACAGTTTCAGTGCCTTTTTACTTCAGTTTAAAATATAAAATGACCTATTTGATAAAAGACAAACGTCACAACATAAGCCACAATCAATCCAAAGCCAACCATCATCATCGTCGTCTTCGCTGATTTTGTTTCTTGATACATTACCCCAACGGTCGATAAACATGGGATGTAAAGGAGTGAGAACACTAAGAAAGAAAATGCTTGAAGTGGCGTAAATAAGTTCATTAGTCCCGCTTCACCACCACAGATAATAAGCATAGATGAAGCCACAAGTTCTTTGGCTAAGAATCCGACCACTAAACTACTCGCAGCTTGCCAAGTTCCAAATCCAAGAGGTAAAAACAAAGGAGCTAAGACACCACCGAGTATCGCTAAATAACTCTCGTCACCTGAAACATGTAGGCCGGCTGGCCCCATCTCATTTAAGATCCACATAATAATTGAACCTAAAATAATAAATTTCCCTGCAGTATGTAAGAAGTCACTTCCACGATTTAACGTTTGATTTAATAAATTTTTAAATTGTGGCACACGATACGGTGGAATTTCTAAAATAAAATTCGTTTCTGTTTTCTTAAACATCGAGACCGATAATAATTTAGCACTTAATAAAGCGATGATAATGCCTAGTAAATAAAGGGCCATGATAATTAACGACTGAAAACGACTAAAAAACATTCCCACGAATAAAACATAAACCGGTAAACGAGCTGAACATGACATAAATGGAATAATCATCATCGTTTTAATACGTTCTGAACGATCTGGAATCGTACGAGTCGCCATAATAGCGGGAACGTTACATCCAAATCCTGTGACTAAGGGAACAATGGCTTTTCCATTTAATCCAAAGCGAGAGAAAATATAATCCATCACAATCGCCACACGTGCCATGTAACCTGTTGCCTCCATTAACGATAAACAGAAGAACAAAATTAAAATTTGAGGTAAGAATATAATCACACCACCAACCCCAGCTACAAGACCATCTATTATGGCACCGTAAATAAATCCATCAGGTGAGGCCCCTAGCATCACTAATAAATTCTCGATTTGTGGGATAATCCAATCATTTAAAACGCCATCAAATCCATCCGAAATACGATTTCCAACTAAATCAAATGTAATCGAATAAATGAGAAGCATAAAAATAAAGAAGATGATAGCTCCCCAAATTGGATGCGTTAAAATGCGATCAACACTCGTTAACTTCGGCTTCACATCCGGTTGAAACCCTGGAATTACTTCCATCGATTCTTGATATACCTTATAAATAAACTCACGTCGTTTATTAAAAATGGCTCCTTTTAATGATAGGGCAATTTCTTTTTCGATAATGATTTGCTCTGTTTTAGCAACCACCTGTCGAATCTCATCCGCATGTGATAAAGATAAATGACTAAAAATCCCTTCATTTCCTTCTAAAATTTGAATCGCAATCCAACGTGAATCCAAATGAGTAGGTGTTGAATCAAGTAACGCACTAATTTTACTAATCGCACTCTCAACTTCCACACCATAATACAAATTAAAGGCTACCTTTGAACTTGATGTAGGTAACACGCTAATTAAGTCATCCATTCCTTGATTTTTACGGGCGGAAATTAATGAAATTGGCACACCAATCAACGCTTGTAACTTTTCTACATTTAATTGCAATCCTTTTCTATTTAAGGCATCCATCATATTCATCGCAATGGTCATTGGAACGCCAGCTTCTAACAACTGAATCGTCAAATGTAAATTACGCTTTAAGTGTGTGGCATCTACAATATTTAAAAATCCATTGTAATCTTCATTTAAAATGGCAAATGTCACAACTCCCTCGTCTTCACTACTTGGAGTCACACTATAAGTTCCAGGAAGATCGATTAAAACGTCATCCGTTTTCTTAATACTTCCCTCTAGCTTGTCAACCGTTACCCCACTCCAGTTTCCAACATGAGCATTCGAACCCGTTAAATTATTAAATAAAGTGGTCTTCCCTACATTTGGATTTCCTATTAACATGTATCTCATTTTTTCACCTCTACTCTCATCCTCATGATATTTTTTCTATTTTAATTTTTTTCGCATCTTCAACACGGATGCAAAAATCAACATCTTCGATTGATATATAAAATAATTGTCCAAAGTTTAACACATTCAACATCGTCACTTCAGAACCAATTGAAATCCCTACATCATAAAGACGACGACTAAAACTATCAGAAATCCCATTAAATTCAAGAATGACAGCCGTTTCACCTATTTTTAATGTCGATAAATCCATTCTCTTGGCCCCCTTCTTTTTATTGATAACTATTATCAATAAATATAGTATATCATATGCCAAATTATCTGTCTACTTGTTTAAAAGTTGACTCTTGGCATCAGATTTAATACATATTTGCTTAACTTAAATAATACATTCATTATAGGTGAAGAAAAATGAAAAATATAATGAAATCTGTTGTGTTATTATTATTTCTAGTTTTATTACTGCTTTATCCCGCTCCTATTATTGCCTCGACAAAAACTGGACTCTTAACATGGGCTGAAAAAGTAGTTCCCGCTCTCTTTCCATTCTTTGTGCTCACTCGCTTGATGATTTACTATCAAGTGCCTCAAATGATTGGAAAATTATTCGCACCCATTTTCAAATCGGTTCTTAAAATTTCGCCTTTATCCTTCTTTGTGATGTTCATGAGCTTCATTAGTGGAAATCCATCAGGGCCGAAAATGGCACGTGAGTACTATGATAAGCATCTGATTTCCGAACGAGAGCTAACTGGACTTCTTTATTTTTGTAACTTTTCAAGTCCACTCTTTATCATTGGAACAATCGGAGTTGTCCTTTATCAATCGACACAAATAGGATATCTGTTATTAACGAGTCATCTTCTTGGGTCTATCACTGTTTTTATTCTGTGTTATCCCTATTTTAAGACGACCTCTTCTAAAACACTTAATATCGAATATCCAACACAATCCTTTGCTACTATTTTAATCGACTGTATTGAAAGTAGCATTCAAACCTTATTACGTGTGGGTGGAATTATCGTCTTTTTCTACATTGTCTCAGAAGCTTTTAACATCATTCACTTAATTGAGTGGTTCGATCAACTGTTAGCACCTATTTTATCTTCTATGAACATCAACACGATTGAGCCATTCTTTGCAGGACTGCTCGAGTTTACACAAGGTGTGACAAAAGTTGCCTCAGCTTCTTTCCCATTTAAAACGAAACTGATTTTAACTGCCTTTATTGTGAGCTTTACAGGGCTTTCAATTCACACTCAAACCTTTATGTTCGCTAAAAATTTAAACGTTTCTTACATCAAGTACTTATTCATGCGATGCGTACACGGTATAAGTAGCGCTCTGATCGTCCTATTTGGCTATCAATACCTCGAGCAAACAGATGATGTATTTTTACAAGTCGGATTTCATCCGTTATTCATTCTAAATCCTTTTGTTAAATTAACACTTGGATTCATGATTTCATATCTGATTCTTAAACCTCTACAACTTATCATTCATCAGATGGATCGTTATAAAAAAGCAAAAAGATGAGGGAAAACTCCTTCATCTTTTTGCTTTATTTGTGTTTAATATACCCGACTAAATTTGTTTCGTTCACCAGCATTTTAACTTTTCCTAAGTGACAATCATTAATTTCTGTTTTAACTTCATCAATATATCCAAACTCTTCGTAAAAATCATTCAAACGATCGGTAATATCAAATACTAACCCATTGACAACCACGTAAGTTGGATTTCCATTCTTTCCATTGAAGAAACGATTAATTTCTTCTAACGTGAACACTTGATTAGGATAAATAAGTTTAGAAACAGTGGCACGGTGCGTTTTACCATCATCATAACTTTTTAAAGGCATATGTTCTTTTCCCCTCTCTTGCTATTTCACCTTACTGTTCTTCTCATATAATCTATGAGAGAAATTCATAAATAGGTACTGATTTAGCCTAAATAAGTCTTTTGTCGCTAAACATTTCACTATATGAAACCATCGAGTCGATTATTAGCAAATAAGAACAAATGTCTAAAAAAAAAGATAAAACCATTGTTCTTAAACGCTGGTTTTATCCATTCATTATTTATTAAATTATTTATTAAATTTTTTCTTTAATGCCTCTTGCACAAACTCAGGAACAAAGCTTGAAACATCTCCACCAAATCTAGCAACTTCTTTTGTCGTAGAGGATGATAAAAACATGTTTTCAGCACGCGTCATTAAAAACACTGTTTCAATACTAGGTTGTAATCGTTTATTCGTCGTTGCAATTTGAAACTCATATTCAAAATCCGTTACCGCTCGTAATCCACGTAAAATCGTTTTAGCACCAAGTTGATTAGCAAAATCAACTACTAACGCATCAGCACAAACAACGACTTCAACACGTTCTAAATGTTTGGTTGCTTTTTTTAACATGTCAACACGTTCCTCGACCGTAAACAATGTTTTTTTATTAATATTTTCAGCAACAGCGATATATAAATAATCAAATAATTCATATCCACGACCAATGATATCTAAATGACCATTGGTAACAGGATCAAACGTTCCTGGATAAATTCCAATCTTTTTCATAACTGCTATTCCTCCACTATCATCCTTACAAAGGATTAATCACGATGATAAATCGTAATGGATGTGATGCCATAAATTTCACGTTTAACTTGTTTGATATCCCCTATCATCTCATGCAATTCATCTTCTTTTAAGCACTCCGCCATAATGATTCCCCCAGATGCTAATAGGTTGTGTTCATTTACAAACTCAATAATCTCATTAATTTTCTGTCCCTTATAAGGTGGATCTAATAAAATTAAATCAAACTGAATGTCTCGCTTGACTAACGCCTTTAACGCTCTAAAATAATCATTACGATAAATTTCGACGCAATCTTCAATTCGTAAATCTTTAACATTTTCTTTAATCGTGTTAATAGCAATCGTTTCTCGATCGACAAAAATGACTTTATCAATTCCTCGACTTAATGACTCGATTCCTAAATTTCCACTTCCACCAAATAAATCAAGAGCGATTCCACCATCAAAATATGGGCCAATAATATTAAAAATACTTTCCTTTACTTTATCAGTCGTTGGTCGAGTATTCGTACCTTTTACTGCTTTGATGCTTCTTCCTTTTAATGTTCCGGCTACGACTCGCATTTTATCACTTCCTAATATTTTTCTATTTTATCTCATTATTAAAATGTAATTGAACTTATCATCTTTTATTATCTGGAGTAACTCCATCATGACTAGCGGGAAAGTTCATTAAAAATGTCTAGTTACAGTTAGCGCTCTATCTTAATCTCTCTTACTATTAATGTTAAGAATTATCTAACTCAAACTTTTAATCTGACGAATACTCTTTTAATTTTAATGTTAGAAGGTCGAAAAATCAACAAAATATATTTCTTTAAATCTATTGCGATCAATTCACTTCTATCTTTTCAATAAAGTTTACTAATTTTATAGTATTTTAAAATCCTAATGTTTTAATTAAAACACCTTTTTAATGATCATCTTCAAACTATTACGATTGCATCGATTTCCAATGACAGAGTTTTTAATCTGAATAACTTCAATTCATATTCCCTTCATCAAAAATATAATTTGGAAAAATTATATAAAATTAGCTTAAATACCATAAAAAAGATATTTACGTATAATTTCAGCTTGTTTACGTTAAATAATCTCAAACTTAATATTAACGTGATATATTAAAAGTGCTTTGAAAAGCAAAGTATAATTGCTAGGAATAAATAAAAAACTGGACCAATTAACCTTTCTATACCAAAGACTGATTAGTCTATCCAACAAGAATGTTAATTTATGTGCTTTTATTTCCCCTTTAATGCATCTATTAAAGATTTTTAGCAAATGTATATTTACCCTCATATTTGATTTATCTAAATCTTTTATATCATCAACAAGGAGGTTACTAAACGATGAAAGCTTATTCTCAAATTATCGGACTATCAAGTCTTATTATCGGATGTTCATTAAACGTAGTGTTATTCACTTCTTTAATTAATTCAATGATCGCTGTTATCCTATTAGCAGTTATGGGGGTTGCTCTAGCTGCCTTCTCTTTATCTTTAAAGCCAGAAAAAAAATGGATTGGAATTGCCGGACTTCTCTTAAATCTAATTCCTTTAGCTTATATGGCTATTTTATTTGTCGGGCTTGGATAATCTAAATTAAAAATTAATATTATAACCAAAAGATGTTAGATGAATTTCTAATATCTTTTTTCTTTTTCAATCAACAAATATAATTTCCTAACACCCCCCTAATCTACTCCCCTCCAATGATTATTTCTCCAAAATTAAGTATCTTCTACAATGTCATCGATCTTTGAAGCTAGAGAATAACTTATAAAACACTCTGTTTTGTCAATTATCTTATAATCCCTTAAAGGAACGACAAAAACTCTTATCTATTTTTAAAATAAACGTATAGAAAATAAAAAGATGGTCAATATTATTAGTGTAGCCGAGAGGTTACAGTAATATAATCCCCCCTATTCTTCTATCATACTTCTCCTCTCCCTTTCACATATGGTCAAAGTATGAATGAATAAGCCGCCCCCCCCTAGGCGGCTTATTTTTTTATCTTTACTACCCAATGAAAGCGTGTTATAATATCTAAAAATTGGTAAAAAGAGAGTGATTGTAATGAAAGAAAGTTATTATCTTGCTCCATTTAAAAAACGAATGAATGCCCATGCTTTGGATTTATCGATGACGATTGGTCTTATGTTTATTCTTATTTTGGCACTAACAGGGCCGATTCAATACCCTGTGGTTATCATTGTCTTTTATGTCATGGCCATCTTATTTCCTAGCTTAAATCATGGACAAACGATTGGAAAAAAATTAATGAAAATTAAACCGGTTATGATAAAAGATGAGAAAGAACTCACTTGGTGGCAAATTCATCTTCGAGAACTTTTTAAATACTTATCCCTATACTTTTCTTTCGGTATCACCCATTTGGCTAGCTTTTATATGATCAGCGAACGAAAGGATAAACGAACGATACATGATTTAATTTTCAAAACACGTGTCGTAGACTTAGACCCTCAATTATTATATGCACAACGCGATCAAGCAGCTGAAGACGATTACTATAACCATTATAATTCCCAACGAAGCATCCGCTAAAAATGAAAAGTATCGAGTCCTCAAGAAGGATTCGATACTTTTTTATTGAGTTAGTTCCATCACTAATTCTTCTTGTTTCTTTCTTGATATAGGACAATAAAAAACTCCACAAATCAAAGCAGTTAAAGGAGAAACCAGCACCAGTCCCATACATCCAATAAACGTGTGCAAAATTTCAGCTGAAATCTTTTGAGAATTTAAAATGGATAACAAAGGCGTTCCTTGTGCTAAATAAACCATTAAAATCGTAATGTAACTTCCCATATAAGCCAACAGCAAGGTCGTCATTTGACTCCCAATAACTGACTTTCCAATTGTAAGTCCCGATTTAATTAAGGCAGTGCGTTTGATGGTCGGATGATGCTTTAACACCTCCTCAAGTGCCGCTGAAATATCAATGGCTAAATCTAGAACGGCACCCGAACATGCTAAATAAATACCCGCTTGAAAAATACCGTCTAAATCCAAATTTTGATAACCTGAATACAAAAGCGATTCTGACCAATCCATTACCGCTCCATCAATATTAAATAATCTTCCAAACCATACCGCTAATAAACAAGTCAAAAAAGAACAAATCATCGAACTTGCTATGGCTGTATAAGCCTTTTTGGTCCAGCCTGCTACTAATAACAACGTCACGATGGTTAATAAATTCCCCACCATTAAAGCCATAAAAAGTGGATTCCAACCTCTTAATAAGGACGGAATTAAGATTTTACAAATGCTCAGTAATGCAAAAGCAAAAGACAATAACGTCCGAACCCCGGTAAATCCAGAAACCATAATGAGTAAGAAGATAAAACAACCAACTAAAATCAGTTGTTCGTCCAATCGATAATAATCAATTAAATTAGCAAATATGACTTGACCTGATGAATTTTGCTCAATCAACGTCCATACCTTATCTCCGACTTCATATAACTTATCGACTTCTAGTTTTCCCGTTAAAAGATTCATTCCTTCAACGATTTCACCTTTATGTGCTCCACTTAAAATTTCAATTTCGCATCGCTGATCCCCCTGATTAAGTAATCCAGTCGTGTAAACCCCACTGTTATTGACAGATCTCACGGTTGCTTTAACGCCTGATGAATTAATATAAATCTGCTGTTCATAACCTGTTGGTAAAAACCAAAGAATCGCTAACAACAAAACAAAAACACTAACAAATACTATCTCTTTACGCTTCACACTGCTGACTCCTTCACTTAATCTACCTGACAAATTTCAACTAATTTATGAAAGACATCCACATTATCGTAAAATCCACTAAACAATTCAGCTCCAACACCTCTCGCATAAATCGCAACCGGTGCTCCCGTATGCGCATAAGATGTCCAACCAATACCTGCTTTATTATTTAAAAGATGAGTTAAGCTAACCGATAGTGGATCATATCCGCCATATAAAATTTGAGCCTCCTCAGTTTGATCTCGATCATCCTTATTTTTCATCGACTCTTCAAAGCCAGCCTTTAATTTCTTCAACTCATCATCCGACATGACAAACAATGCCTTTTCTCCATGAGTAGCCTCTTCATCTTCTGATGATATCAATCCAAAGTTTTCTTTAATAATCGGATATACATCCTCAAACGTTAAATTTGGGTTGCTTGCTTTTAAATCTTTAATTAATTCATCAAACGCAACATAAGACATTTTTTGTGCCTTTAACAACTCAAACGCTGTATGATAACCTGTTTTAGCATATCCAATACTCATTCCTCCTGTTTCATGATCACCGGTCACCAAAATTAACGTTTCTTCAGGATGCTCATTTGCAAAATCAATTGCCACTTGAACGGCATCTTCAAAAGCTAACACTTCAGCAATGGCCGTCATGGCATCATTTGCATGACAAGCCCAATCGACTTTCCCTGACTCTACCATCATAAAAAATCCTTGTTCGTTATCTAGGACTTTAATCCCTTTCTCGACAAAATCAGCCAACATTAAATCGTCTTCTTTGGCATCAATGGCATAAGGCATGGCTCCTGAATCTTGTAACACAGGACTTTGAGCATATACCTTACCTGATGAGGAGTCAAGCGCCAAAATATCTTCCTTCGTCTTAGCTACTTGATATCCATTTTCTTCAATGATCTCATACACATTTCGTTCATCTTCATTTTTTCCCGTTGGCTGTGCAATGCTTCCCCCGCCAAAATAATCAAAGTTAGATGTTGCTAATTGTGTGGCAATCTCGTAATAATCACCTCGAGATGGAACATGAGCATAATACGCTGCAGGGGTTGCATGATTAATCGTGACTGTTGTCACAATTCCAATTTTTTTTCCTGCTAATTTTAATTTTTCAGTGATGCTTTCTGTTACCTTCGTTTTATTTGCTTCTAACCCAATGACTCCGCTATGCGTTTTCACACCAGAAGATAAAGCTGTAGCTGTAGAGGCTGAGTCTGGAACGAAAGACGTTGAATTATGTGTCGTGACCAATCCAACCGTAGGAAAAGCTGTAAAATTTAAATTATTAGTTGTGATTTCACCCTCTCCATCATTTCCTGTATAGACTTGGGCAGCATTTACCTGAACCTGTGACATTCCATCTCCAATGAACATAAATACATACTTAGGCGCCACCGTCACTTCAATTGTTTCAGCAACTGATACTGATTTTTCTTCTTCATTTGAACACCCCATCACAACCGTTAAAGCAGTTGCCATTGATAATAGGATGTTTAACCATTTTTTATTCATCATCCATCCTCCTGTTTTTAACCAATAAACTTATGATAACCAAATGATAGATTTTTCATCAAAAAATCTAAATTTAGAGAATATGAGGAATATCTAGACGACATGATATTCTCTTATTAATCTGACTTATCTTTATCAATCGTATTTTTTATTTTTCGTAAAATCTAAATTTTTATGTCAAAAAAGAGAGCACTAATTCAGTACTCTCTTTTAACGATATTAGAAACGGAAGCCACCGCGACCTTTACCTTTTCCTTTTTTACCTTGTCCCATCATGCCTCCAAAGCCACCCATTGCACCTGGATTACCTCCGCGTTGCAAGGCATTGGCCATACGTTCCATCTGTCGTGGATCCATGCTTGAGAATTTCTTCATCATTTTACGCATATCTGTAAATTGTTTAATCATACGATTAACTTCTGCAATATCACATCCGCAACCTTTTGCAATACGTTGCTTACGACTTGCATTAATTAAATCAGGATTTTTACGCTCTTGCTCTGTCATTGAGTAAATAATCGCTTCAACACGTGCCATTTGTTTTGGATCAATATTAATATCTTTTAATTGGTTTCCGACACCCGGAATCATTTTTAAAATATCTTCAAATGCTCCAAGTTTTTTCATTTGTTTCATTTGCTTTAAGAAATCATTAAAGTCATAAGTAGCATTCATCATTTTGTCCGCTAACTTCATGCTTTCTTCTTCATCGAAGTTTTCTTGAGCACGTTCGATTAAGGTCATAACATCTCCCATTCCTAAAATACGAGATGCCATACGCTCTGGATGGAAGACTTCTAATGTATCTAATTTTTCACCAAGACCGATGAATTTAATTGGAACATTAGTAATTTTACGAATTGATAAAGCAGCACCACCACGAGTATCACCATCTAACTTCGTTAACACAACCCCTGTTAAATCCAATTGATCATGGAATGATTGAGCGACATTAACCGCATCTTGTCCAGTCATCGCATCAACGACTAATAAGATTTCTTGAGGATTAACAAGCTCTTTAATATTTTTTAACTCATCCATTAATTGCTCATCAATATGTAGACGTCCAGCTGTATCGATAATGACTAAATCATGACCATTTTCACGAGCATAAGTCATCGCTTCTTTTGCGATATCAACTGGGTTCATTGATGTTCCTTTTTCATAAACCGGAATATTTAATTGCTTACCGATTGTTTTTAACTGATCAACGGCAGCAGGACGATACACGTCACAGGCAACTAATAATGGATTTTTCTTTTCTTTTTTACGTAAATAACTTGAAATTTTTCCTGTGTGTGTCGTTTTCCCGGCTCCTTGTAATCCGACCATCATAAAAACAGCTGGTTTAGCATGACCAAAGTTTAACTCAGCCGCGCTATCCCCCATTAATTTCGTTAACTCTTCATTAACAATCTTAATCACTTGCTGCCCTGGTGTTAAGCTTTTTAAAACAGCTTCTCCGACAGCTTTTTCCTTAACTTCATTAATAAATTCACGTACAACTTTAATATTAACATCGGCTTCAAGTAACGCTAAGCGTACTTCACGCATCATCACGTCAACATCTTTTTCAGTTAATTTTCCTTTACGTGTGACACTTTTTAAGGCCGATTGTAGTCGTTCTGATAATGTTTCAAATGCCATAAATTAAACCTCCAAATCGAGTTGTTGCAACTCATTAATCCACTTCATCATCTGCTCATCCTGTGTATGAACTTGCATCTGATCTAAAATTTCTTCACGTATTTCACGCTTTTTTAATAATTGTAACTTCGTTTCATAATCTTCTAACAATTTCTCTGTTCGTTTAATGTTATCAAACACGGCATTACGACTTACCTCAAATTGTTCAGCAATTTCACTCAACGATAAATCTTCTTGGTAATAAAGCTCAAGATAAGTCTTCTGCTTTGATGTTAATAATACTTGATATGCATCATACAGTTCATTCATTCGATTGACTTTTTCTAACATCACAATGCCCCCACTAGCTTCTATATACAAACTAAACGATAATTTATAATTTCATAATCAGACTTAATCGTTAAGCTCTTTTGATACTAAAGAGACCTATAGTCCCGATAAAAGTTTTCAACTGCATCAAACTTATCAAGACCCATCTATTCAGCCCTACCTAAAAACCTAATTACTCCGCTTCATTTTCAAATAAATCTGCAAATAATCCATAAATATATTGTTCAATATCAAAGTGAACTAAATCTTCGGCTTTTTCTCCTAAACCAACAAATTTAATCGGAATCCCAATTTCATTTCGAATGGCTAAAACAATTCCACCTTTTGCTGTTCCATCTAATTTTGTTAAAACAATTCCAGATACATCTGTCGCTTCTAAAAACGCCTTCGCTTGATTCATTCCGTTTTGTCCTGTTGTTGCATCAATGACTAATAATGTATCATGAGGCGCTCCTGGAACTTCACGTTCAATCACGCGTTTAATTTTTTCTAACTCTTTCATTAAGTTAACTTTATTTTGTAAACGTCCTGCCGTATCACATAATAACACATCAACATTACGAGCCTTCGCTTCTTTAATCGCATCAAACATAACGGCTGATGGGTCTGAACCTTCACTTAATGACACCACATCGACCCCAATGCGGTCTCCCCAAACCTGTAATTGTTCAATTGCACCTGCACGGAACGTATCTCCTGCGGCTAATAAAACAGACTTTCCTTTTCCTTTTAATTGATGAGCAATTTTTGCAATTGAGGTTGTTTTTCCAACCCCATTTACCCCAACAAATAAAATAACAGTTAATCCTTCTTTATTCAGACGTAAGTTTGAGTTCACAAACTCACCTTTAACGTAAATTTCAAATAGTTTATCGACCATAATACGCTGTAATTCTTTTGGATCCGTAACATTATGTTCGCGTACAGTCTCTTTTAATTGATCAATGAAATCTACCACGGTATTAACACCAATATCAGCCATAATGAAGATTTCTTCTAACTCTTCAAACATCTCTTCATTAATGTCATTATAGCTTGAAAAAACAGACTGTAACTGTTTTAAAAGGTTACCACGTGTTTTTTTCATACCTTCTTTATAATGTTGCTGAGCACGAATTTCTGTCTCAGAGACTTCTTTTTTTCCAAGTACCATCGACTTTAGACGATCAAATAAACCCATCAGGCTTCACCTCAATTAATTAATAATATCGTGTCATACAAAATGACTTTAATGCTACTCTATCATATTTTACGGTCTATGACTATTATTTTTCATCATCTAGATAATCTGAAACATTATCCATACGAACTGACACGAGTTTCGTTACCCCTCGTTCTTGCATCGTCACTCCGTATAATACATCAGCTTTTTCCATCGTTCCTTTACGGTGAGTAATAACGATGAACTGTGTTTCTTTACTAAATGCCTTTAAATAATTGGCATAACGAGAAACATTGGCTTCATCAAGTGCAGCCTCAACCTCATCGAGCACACAAAACGGAACCGTACGAACTTTTAAAATGGCAAATAATAAGGCAATCGATGTTAAGGCTTTTTGTCCACCTGATAATAAATTTGAAGTTTTTAACTTTGTTCCAGGTGGCTGTGCAATGATTTCAACCCCAGTATTTAATAAATCGTGAGGATCAGTTAACACTAAATCAGCGGTTCCACCACCGAATAATTTTTTAAAGATTTCAATGTACTCAACACGAACCAAGTCAAAGGTTTCTTTAAATTTAATGGTCATCTCTTGGTCCATTTCATTAATCGTTTCCTCTAAATTAGCTTTCGCTTCAATTAAATCATCGCGTTGTGTCGTTAAGAATTCGTATCGTTCTTTCACTCGTTGGTACTCGGCAATTGCAGCCACATTGATCTCACCGAGTGAAGCAATTTGACCTTTTAAGCTACGAATTTTTTGTTTAACTTCTTCAATACTTCCCTTTAAAGGATAATGTTCATTCGCATAGTCAAACGTCATTTGATGTTCTTCTTCAAGTTTTTTAATCATTAAATCCATCTCAACATCAACTTTTCCAATCGCAACATCGAGTTGATTAATTGACTCCGTCATTTTTTGATGAATTTTATGACTTTCTCTTACTTCACGCTCTAAAATCTCAAGTTCTTGACTGACTTTTGTTAAAGTCAAACGTTGTTCTTGAATTTTTTCAACAATCGATTCACGAGATTCTTTCTGTTGCTCAATTTGTGTTTCAAGTGAAATAACTTCATCATCATTTCCAAGCATTTCTTGTTCGCTTTGCTCTAATCGATTGATTAATTCTGCTAAACGTTCTTTTGCTTGGCCTGATTCCTCTTGCAAACGATAATGAGTCGCAATTTCACTTGTTAGAGCCGTCTCAAGTTTAGCCACTTCAACTTTTAACTCCGTCATAACTTCCATCAACTGAGTTTTCATTTCTTCTTGTTGTTCAAGTTGCTCTTCTAGTGTATCAATGATTCCTTTAGCTGATTCAATTCGATTTTCAAGTCTTAAACGCGATTCGGCTAAATCATTATTCTTTTCAACTAATTGCTTATACTCCGATTCATGTTCACGACGTTCAATTCGAAGTAATTCGTCACGTTCATTTTGTGCTTTTTCACGATATTCAAACGCTAATTTTTGTTGATTCGTCTCCGACATTTTATCTTTTAAACGTTCGCCAGCCGATTGAAGTTTTGATAATTGTTTTTCAGAATTTTTAACGACTTCTTGTAACTCTTGTTGAAGTCCTTTTGATTGTTCGACTTCTTCATTTAACTCTGCAATTTTCTTTTGACAATCTTCAATTTCATTTTTTTGACGTAATAACGATGAACCTTGACGTTTAACAGCCCCTCCGGTCATCGCTCCTCCTGCATTAATAACGTCTCCTTCAAGCGTGACAATACGATAACGATAATTCAATTGCTTTGCTAAATTTTTAGCCACATTTAAATCTTTCGTAACAATAATACTTCCTAAAATATTCTCAACAATTTGTCGATATCGTTCTTCATAACCCACTAATTGTGAAGCCACACCTACAACATCTTGATTATTTTGAATACGATTTAAAACATCCATTGGCAACACACGAGACTTAATAACATTTAAAGGTAAGAATGTCGCACGCCCCGCATGATGACGCTTTAAGAAATCAATAGCATTTTTAGCAGCATCGTCACTTGTTGTCACAATTTGTTGCATAACAGGACCTAGTACCACATCCATCGCCAACTCAAGTTCTTTAGGAACAGACACTAGTTCAGCAACGGCTCCCTCAATCCCATTAATTTGATTTTGCTCACGAGCCTTTAAGATTTTTTTTACCCCTTCGTTAAATCCTGAGAAATCTTTTTGAGCATCCTCTAGCCATTGTAAACGATTCATCATTTTATCGACTTGATGCGTTAACTGTCTAAAACGATTTGTCTCCATTTCTAATTGCTTTAACGAATGTTGATGCGTTTTTTGTAATGTTTGATACTCTTCACGCTTCTCCTTTAATTGTGCACTTAATTTATCATACTCTTGCTTAAATCCTTCTTGCTCACGACGCAACGTCTCACGATCAATAAGCGATTTATTTTCATCACCACTAATGCGTTCAAGCGTCACCTCTGTCTTTTTAATTTGCTGATTAATCGAAATGTATTGATTTTTAACACTAGCTAGTTCATTAACATCTTCAAAGTAAGCCTCTCGCGTGGACTCTAATTCTGTTTTTAAATTTTCCTCCAAGTGTTGATATTCTTCCGTCACTTGATTTAACTGTGTTTGTTTGGCTAATAAACGGGATTCGGTTTCTTTCATCGAACTGGTCGCTAGTTCTAATTGCTTCGTCGCTAGTTCTAACTGCTGTTCAAGTTCGACCTGTTGTTCCGTCAGTTGCTCTTTATTTGAAGAGGCATTTTTATGACGTTCTTTTAAAACATCTCGTTGACCTTGTAATTTTTGAATTAACTCTGACGTTTCAACTAACTCAGTTTGTAAGGCTTCTAACTGTTGTTCTTGAGCTTGTTGCGTTTGCTTTAAATTATCCATTCGACGCTCATCCGTCGCAATCTTTCCATTAATACTTAAATGTTCAAACTCCACTTCTTTACGTTCTTTTTTTGAACGTTCCATTTGGTCATTTAACGTTTTAATATCATAAGCTAACACACTGATTTCTGACTCACTACATTCCTTTTTTAAGACCATGTACTTTTCAGCTTTTTCTGATTGCTTACGTAAGGGTTCAACTTGGTCTTCTAACTCAAAAATAATATCTTGAACACGACTTAAATTATCACTAGTCGATTCAAGTTTGCGCGTTGCTTCTTTTTTACGCATCTTATACTTTAAAACACCTGCTGCCTCTTCAATAATCACACGGCGATCTTCAACCCTTGCCTCGACAATGGCTTTAACTTTATCCTGAGAAATAATGGATAACGAATCATGGCCAATCCCTGAATCCATAATCAAATCAATGACATCTTTTAAACGAACTTTTTGTTTATTAATTAAGTATTCACTATCCCCCGTTCGATAAACACGACGGGTAATACTTACTTCATCATAATCAATCGGTAAGCTTTGACAACTATTATCTAAAACGAGTGTCACTTCAGCAAAGTTAAGTGGTTTACGAGTTGATGTCCCGGCGAAGATAATATCTTCCATTTTCCCACCACGTAAACTTTTTGCCGACTGCTCTCCGAGTACCCAACGAATCGAATCTGAAATATTACTCTTCCCTGATCCATTCGGTCCTACGACAGCCGTTACGCCTCGTTCAAACTCGACTACAGTTTTATCGGCAAAGGATTTAAAACCAATTGTTTCAATTCTTTTTAAATACATATGTTTCATCCTTTATCTACATTCTTTATCTATTTTATTATACCAAAAAGTCATACGTAAAATAAAGGGACTTCTACGTTTATCAAACATTAGTTCTAAGATTATCTTCTAAATCACATATCATTTTCCAAAGCTATCCCCTCTTGTGATGCTTATACAAAAAAACAGCACTTCTTTTCGTGCTGTTTTCACCATTAAACTTCAAAGGTTGTCCCATCTAACCACTTCCAATGTGGTCTTGCAACTTTTATATCCTGTATGAGGCGATATAAGGCTAAATCTTTTTGTTTTGCTTCAATCATAATATCTAGATCTTGATTAAGGGGTTGAACCAACTCAATAAATCGAAGCAAATCCTCAATTTCAATATAATCTGAATGACGACGATCCGTGTCAAATTCTTTCGGACTTGAAATATGAACTTTAGGAGGCCAAGGATTTTGATCCCACGTTTTAAAAATGGATTCTAAAAGGGGTTGAAGCTCTATCCCTTCGTTATAGCAACGATGATGATGAATATCAAGAACCATGGGGATATTTAAGGTTTGACATAGCTTAAGAACATCATCGGCTGAATAAACTTTATCATCATTTTCAATGATTAAAGCCTTTTGAATATTTGGTGGTAGCCGATGAAATGTTTGAATAAATCGCTCTAATGCCGCCTCTTTCCCACCGGCTTTCCCCCCCACATGTAAAACAAGTTGAGGAGACTTAATATCAAATAACTCAAATAAATGCAACTGATGTAAAAGGGATTGAATCGACGCTTCAATCACTGCTTCATTGATACTATTTAAAACATTAAACTGATCGGGGTGTGCATCGACTCGCATGTCATATTTCTTAATTAGATCTGCAACTTCTTGACATTCCTCCTGAATGACTTTGGAATAATCCCATAGAACCTCTTGATGGGTGGCCAATGGAATTAATTTTGATGTCATTCGGTAAAAATGAATCTCTTGTTTCGCGTTATAATTTAAAATTTTAATCAAATCGTGCAAATTTGATTTAGTTACGCGCGTTAATAAACTAAGTTGCTCACGCTTTGAAGAAAGTGATGAATATTTTTTATAGGTCACAGGTGATGAACTTGTAACCTTATCTAACTTTAGCGCAATAGCTACATAACCTAAACGAATTTTCATAAAAAAGACCTCGGTTTTCTAGAATCATTCTAGTTTACCCAGGTCCTCTTTAAATTATTTATCCTTAAATCTTTCATCTTGTTTGATCATTTGTTCCATCTGACGATCGGCGCGTCCCGCTACGACTAAACAACTATATAATGCAACCATCACTAACGTCACCAAACTTCCGACGACGACACCTGCTAAAAACATGGCGTCACCTCCTTTTACCTCTAGTTGTTATTTTCTATGTTTACTAAGCCCTTCTTGTGAGACGACGATCCCCAAAATATCTAATCTATCGCGGATGAATCAGACCTAGAGTTCCATTTCACTGACATTTAAAACGAGACTCGTTCCGTTTTCCCTTAAGTTTTCAATTTCATGGTAAAACTCATATCCGGTTAGCAATTCAATGTGATTCCGATTTGCAAAATCTTTCGCTTCATCATTAAAATCACTTGTTGTAATGACAATAGCTTGATCTGCTTGAACATCAAAATCTTGCATCGCTCCTAAAACACCTCGAATGTCACTAACCCCAACGATATCACCGACTGACATTTCTAATCCTGCTGGATCGGTATATAAATCTTTGATTAAGGGAACACATTTAAACCACTTGACAATGATTTTTTCACCTTGTGACCACATTAACAAATCATAACCTTGCGTCGCCGGATTAGTCGCTACTTCAACCGATTCATATCCCTTCAGTTCATAAAATAATTTTAATAATTGGTTAAAGGATTCATCACTTAAATGCTCTAGTTGCTCAAATAAAACGAGTTGGCTTAGCTGTAGTCGACGTCTTTCATTTTGCTTACTATACTCATCTAATGCTAATTTACGTTGATTTTGTTTATATTTAATCAACAATAAAGCAGCAATGGTTAAGAGTAAAATAATAAGATACCAATTCCACATCTGCCACTTTGCAATCCAATCCGTAAATCCATAAAAGAAATCAAAAACAACAAATGCAATAATTAAATATGCAATATAAACGATTCTTTTTTCCATAACATCACCAATTTTATTATGAAAAAAATGGAACGATTTTAAACAAAATCGTCCCAATAAATCAAATAACTTCTTTACCAAACGGCATTAGAGATAACTTTGCCATTTTAATGGCCTGAAAAGCGAATGGAATTCCAACAATAGAAATAGCTAACATTAAAGCACTCACTAAATTCACTAAAGCCATTTCTAACCCACCAAAAAGTAACCATAAAATATTTAAAACAAAAGTCCCACTTCCATTGTTGACTGTCACAACCTCTTTACCAAATGGAGCTAATTGTAATTTAGCTAACTTAAAGCATTGCAGACCAACCGGAATGCCAACAATCGTTAGACACCAGAGAACGCCAAACAAACACCAAATTAATGAGGCCCATAACCCGCCAAAAAGTAGCCATACTAGATTTCCAAGACATGACATAAGCATCTCTCCCTTCCTATTTACTATATCATATGAGAGATTTGATAGGAAGTCGTGTAGGATATTACTAGAAATTGTAAATCATTTGTTATTTCATAATCTTTTTAATTAATTTTAACTTGTCTTTGTACGGAGGGAACACAAGATTTAAGTGAATTTTCGTCGAGCGATTCACCATGCTTTTTTCGTAAGTGAACGTCTTAAAACTTGCCTCTCCATGATAACGACCCATTCCAGAACTTCCAACCCCTCCAAAAGGCAGTCTTGAAGACGCAACATGCGTAATGGTATCGTTGATACAACCTCCACCAAACGAAAACTGCGTGATTAATTGATGACTAAAGGCTTTATTTTCAGAAAAAACATAAAAAGCTAATGGATTAGGATGAGCTTTTAAACAACGCTTAATCTCATCCATTGATTGATAAGACATCGTCGGAAGAAGAGGACCAAATAACTCATCCTCCATTAAAGAAGAAGTTAAGGTCACCTCTTTGAATACAGTAGGTTCAATAAAACGATCTTCTAAATCAACAGCTCCACCCATCACAACCTGATCACGATTTCCTTCTATTAAATCAGCTAAACGCGACGCATGACGGGTCGTTACAATACGTCCAAACTCAGGATTTGATTGAATGTTATCTCCGTAAAATGACTTAATGACCGTCTGTAACTCTTTTAAAAAAGCTTCATAAACGGAATGATGAACCATCACGTAATCAGGGGCAACACAGGTTTGACCAGCGTTCATAAATTTTCCCCATGCAATACGCTTAGCAGCCAACTTTAAATTCGCTGTTTCATCTACAATTACAGGTGATTTTCCTCCAAGTTCAAGTGTAAGAGGTGTTAAATGATGGCTTGCTTTTTCCATCACAATCTTTCCAACATTCACACTTCCGGTAAAGAAAATATAATCAAATCGTAAATCAAGCAAAGCCTGATTCACTTGGTAATCACCTGTCACCACTGAGACATATCGAGAATCAAAGGCTTCCTTTATTAAACGAACCATAACTGATTCAACATGTGGTGTAAACTCAGACGGTTTTAAAACCGCAACATTTCCACCTGCAATAGCCCCGATTAAAGGTTCTAATAACAGTTGCACTGGATAATTAAAGGGACCAATAATTAAAACAACACCATAGGCACTTGGAATAATCAAAGACGTTCCAATTAATTGTGCCGCTTCTGATTTCACACGTTTAGGACGCGCCCACTTCTTTAATCTTTTTAACGTATAATCAATAGAAGCGTAAATAAAACCTATCTCGGTTGAATAAGCTTCAAATTCATTTTTTCCTAAATCAATCTTTAAGGCTTCTTGTAAGTCCACTTCATATTTTTTAATCGTTTCTTTTAATCGTTTTAATCCTTCGATTCGTACAGAAAGTGGAATATTCCCTCCTCGTTGCTCAAGATAATCTTGATGCTGAGTCAAAATATGATTTAATTCTGTCTTCATTGATTCTTGTTTCTCACGATGAGTTTGATGGTTCGTTAAATTAGAATTTAATGCTTTCATCTTTGTCGACCTTTCATTTGAAAAAACTCTTCTAAATAGAAGGGTAATCATTTTTTTATTTTCTTTTATAACGTCGGTTTTCCTTTTTATTAATATAAACACCCGCTAACCCGGTAATAATAATTGAAATAATCGTTACAATTAAAAAGCCATATTGATTTTCTTGAAATGGCACCGGGACGTTCATCCCCCAGAAACTTGATACAACCGTTGGAACCGCAATAATCACAGAAACAACTGTCAAAAACTTCATGACCATATTCAAGTTATTTGAGATAATCGTTTCAAAGACATTTAAGTTGCTATTTAAGATATTTCCATAAATCTTTGACATGTCTATGGCCTGCTTATTTTCGATAATCACATCTTCAAGCATCTCAGCTTCTGGCGTATCTGATTTTTCAAGCTTAACTAGACGTTCAAGGACGATTTGGTTTGAGCGAAGTGAGGATGACATGTATACTAATGATTTTTGTAAGTCTAGCATTTCAATTAAATCTTCGTTTTGAGGCGTTTGGCGAAGGGCACGCTCAACTTGACTACTTTTTCGTTCAATGACACGTAAGTATCCTAAATATTGAATCGAAATCGTATAAAGAATTTGATAAATATGACCATTAATACTTTTCGTTTGGGTCTTTAATCGCTTACTAAAGACACTTAACTCTTGTGTACACAGTGTTAATAATAATTTATCTGTTTTTACAATTCCTAAAGGAACCGTTGAATAATATGTATCAGACTCATATGAAACAGGGACGTCAACAATGATCATCGTAAAGTTATCTTCGATTTGAACACGAGAACGTTCCTCCTCATCGAGTGCCGTAATAACTGTTTCAAACTCAAGGTCATGCTCTTTACACATAGCCTCAACCTCTTGATGCGTTGGATTAATTAAATTAATCCATTGAAACCCACTATTCGTCAGTGAATTAACAAAATTCACTTCATTTCTCATCGAATCACCTCTTACATTTTCACACCTAAGAACGTTTCACCGCAAACATAAGTGTGATTAATTTAATTGTCCGTATGGGAATGGAATCTTCCACTTATGTTCACCTCCAAAAGCATGATGCTAACGTTTTAAAAACATAAACTACTCGATCGTAATTAGTGTTTGCACACGCTAGACTAAATATAACAGGATAATTTTTTTCCTTTTAAAGTATACAACTATTTTCATAAAATAACCACCTTGAAGCGGAAGTTTTTTCACGTTTCGACATTTTAATTATTTTCGACACGATACCTTACCCTCAAACTCTCTATAATTGGAAGACTGCGAAAGGAAATCCGAAAAGATACGGAGATTTTCTTAACTTTTGACATTAAGTCGGATATAATGGTTATATTACAATTTTGTTGATTTGAAAGGACGTGACTATTTAAATGACTTCTGAAAAAGTTCATACACCCGAAAAATTAGTTCCTGAGGTTACTAGTAACTTGCGTAAAAATTTTGTTCGCGTTCCTGAAGTGATTCGTAATTGCAGTGGAATCCGTATTTTTGGTAAACGATTAAAATCATTTATTTTTACAACTGATGTTGCAATCATAAAAAATACAAATGCTGATGCTGTTATTGCTGTTTATCCATTTACCCCACAACCTACTATTACCCAAGCCATCTTAACAGTCTCTGACATCCCTGTTATCTGCGGAGTTGGTGGAGGATTAACTCACGGAACACGTTCTGGAAACATTGCGCTTCACGCTGAATTCCAAGGTGCAATTGCCGTTGTCTTAAATGCACCAACCCCACACGAAACCATTAGGTACGTTAAAGAAAGTATCGATATTCCAGTTGTTGTAACCGTTGTTTCGGAATCAACAGATGTTCAATCTAAAATTGAAGCGGGAGCTGACATCATTAATGTCAGTGGAGGTGCCAATACCGCGGCCATTGTTCGTTCTATTCGTCAAAAATTCCCAACTATCCCAATTATGGCAACGGGTGGACCAACAAATGAATCAATCTTAGAAACCATTGCGGCAGGAGCAAATGCCATTACTTATACACCTCCAACAAATGGAGAATTATTCCGTGTTAAAATGGAACAATACCGTGAAATTGAAAACAGTGGTCAAACTTATCAATTAACACCCACTGAAAAAGAAGCATTAGCTGAATAAGAAAAAAGCTCTGATAATCTCAGAGTTTTTTTTATAAATGTCCCTCTCCTCCTTCTTAAACCGTGCCATTTCTCCTTTCCTTTGAGTAATTTATATTAGGCATCAAATAAGGGGGGAAATTTGTGAAGATCCATAGATTAATCGTAAATAGTACAAATAGTTTGAGCATTGAACCAATCGATTTCCATTCACTAACACTCCTCGTTGGAGTCTCAGGATCAGGAAAAAGTCAAGTTCTTCATTATATTAAAGAGTTAACCCAACTGTTACAAACTGGACAAACCAAGACACTCGAATCTGGGCACTACGTCCTTGATTTTGAATACAATGAGCACCTATATACTTATGAAGTGACACTTGATAACTATCATATCATCAATCAAGATTTAAGTTCTAGAGAAGGTGCCTTATCCATTCCACTACAAATTAAAAACATCAACGAAAAAATTCGTTATGTTCTTCCTGTTTCACTCATCAGACAACAACAAATTAAAGAAAACTCACTAAACTTCTTAAGTGATAACACCTTAGAAAGACTAGCCTATATTTATCAATTTCAAAAAGAGCGTTTCGATATTCTAAAAGCCTTATACCAACTGATATTTGAAGAAGTCGAAGACTTGACCTTTGAAACAATTGAAAATCAATATGTTCTACGTCTAAAAGATAAATCAGGTGCTACGCTGACGCACCACAACTTATCAGATGGGATGCTTAAAACACTTATCTACTTAAGTGAAGTAACCTTAGCTAAACCCGGAACAGTCTTATTAATTGATGAATTTGAAAATGGTTTAGGCCTTAATTGCTTAGGACTCATTCTAGAAGAGATGATTCAAAAACAAGGAATTCAAATGATTTTAACCAGCCATCATCCCTATATCATTAATAACATTACACCTTCTTGTTGGGTCATTGTTCATCGAATCGACTCTATCGTTTCAAATAAAACAGCAATCGAACTCGGCATTGGTCAAACCAAATACGATGCCTTTTTTGAACTCATGAACCGACTTGAATACGAAGGAGTCTTCTAACATGAATCTCTACATTCTCGTTGAAGACGGAAAATCTGGTCATAAAATCATCGATAACTGGATTGGCAATTTAATGCCTTCTCTCACACGAGTTGCCACTGTTAATGAGGTGACTGACCAAAATTATGTCATCTTTAGTGGGCTCGGTTATCCACGTCTTCTTGGAACAGATCCTAGCTCACCTTCTCGAAATATTCTAGGACAAACCATTGAAACCATCAATCGAAGTCATAAATTCAACTACCTTCTCATCTTCTTAGATGGAGATGATGAAGGCGTCATGGCTCGTAAACAGATAACAATTAATAAAATCAAAAACTATCCACATGCCTTATCTTGTCCCTATCAAATATTCGTTCAAAATAAATGCATTGAAACCTGGTTACTCGGTAATCGTGACTACTTCCCAACCAGTTACAGTAAAGCCTTTGCCCCTTTTGCTAATCATTATAATGTGGCAATCCAGGACCCTGAACTCATGGAAAAAGATAATCGTGGCCTCGTCAGTACAAATGCTCTATATCATGAACGATACTTAAGACAAATGATGCAAGAAGTCGGTCTTCACTACATGAAATCTCGGGCTCATCCTGTGATGTATAGTCTTGAGTTCATTGAAGGCCTTCAAAAAAGAGTTTTTGAAACAGATGACTTACGAAGTTTAAAAGAATTTTTTGAGTTCATCCAAAAACTAAATGACACGACTTTAGCCCCTAACGGCCAGTGACGGGCTTTTTAACGCTCATCTTTAGACCGTACGAGAGATGAGTCTTCATGATTCTAATCCTTTCATCTCAAGAGAAAGGATTAGGCCGAAGTCAATCAGGTTACTTAACATCGTACTTTCCTCGCGATACTTATAGGTAATCTAAATTTTAAATCAATCAAAGTTTTCTAAAAATCAAGAAAACTTATCGTCACTGATATAGGATAAAAAATAAAAATATAGTAAAATGACAACAAAGACTATAAAAGCGAGGGAAGAACATGCAAGCACAATGGACCATTCAATTAGACACCCATCTCTACGGTTGTTTCAATACATCCTTATTAATTTGCGAAGAAGACAATGCTCGATACGCGACTGATGAAGAACAAATAGACTTTTTAAATCGCCTCATTCAAATTGACTTAGAAGAATTAAAAGATGCTTATTTAATCGAACGATTAGATATTTTTAGAGAACATCTAATGGCTTTAAATTTCACACCAGAATTCTTCCATTGTTGGAATGAAGTAGCGCCTAATAGCTATACAGAATATTTAAAAATTGAGCATCAAGAGAATAAAAAAATCGTGGCTTGCTTTAAAGTCAACACGACGCAAGGGATCAAAAATCAGGAAATCATCGATCTTGTGGGTGAGATTGAAAGTATCAGTGTAACCAAATATGAAATTGCAAAAGATTCTAAAATTGGATCCATTAAACTTCAACTATTAGATTTAGGGATTCATGAATTAAAGGCATAAAAAAGACGGGGTGAGTCCCCGTCTTTTTTTTATTCTTCATCTTCAGTTAATGTTTTGCGTCCATAGAACACATCTTTATCAATATGATTATATTTTTTTCCAATTAAAACAGCTGTTGTTAATGTTCCGTTTACATTTAACATCGTACGTCCCATATCTAAAATCGGATCAACCGCAATAACTCCTGCAATCAGTGGGAAATAAGCTCCCATTCCCATTCCTGATAACACAACTGAAATCGCCATCGTTGCAGACCCAGGAATTCCAGCAATTCCAAATGAAGCTAACGCAATCACTAAGACTAACATCGCAATAAAGCTTAAATCAATCGGTGTTCCCGTCATGTTAGCTACCATGACCGCGACTAATGCAGGATAAAGTCCCGCACATCCATTCATTCCAGCATTAGATCCTAAACTTCCAACAAAAGTAGCCGTTCCGTTATCAAGTCCAACATTATCGGTTAGCTTTTCAATACTTACAGGTAATGTTCCAAGACTTGAACGTGAAGTAAAGGCTAATACTAAGGCATCTAATACATTTTTAACGTAACGGAATGGATTTAATCCATTCATTGCAATTAAGATTAATTGCACCACAAACATCACAGCGACTCCAACATACAGGGCAATAATAAAGTCAAACACTTGTCCTAAAGCTGACATTCCACGTCCCGCAATCGTATTTGCTAGTAGGGCAATCACGGCATATGGCATCCATTTGATGATTGTCATCGCAACACTTAAAATGATTTTATAGAAAGCTTCTACAAAATCAATAAATGGCTTCACCACATCATAATACTTTTTCGTTTGACGTTTCGTCGCAATTCCTAAAAAAGCCGCAAAAATAACAACTGCTACCACATTTCCTTCTGCCATCGCTGCAATTGGATTAGATGGAATTAGCCCACGAAGTGTATCAACAATTGAACTCACTTCACGAATAGAAACATCACCCTCCATTAACGTTGTGCTAACCCCTAACTTAAATAAGTTTCCAATGATTAATCCAATAATCGCCGCAATCGTTGTTGTTCCAACTAACGTCAACAAGGTTCTAGCTGTCATCGCTCCTAAATTTTCTCCCTCTTTCATGTTAATAATAACACGAATAATTGAGAAGAAAATAAGTGGGACAACTAACATTTTTAATAAATCCATGAATCCGTTTGCCACTAATCCATACCACTTATTAATTTCTGCAATAAATGGAACATCCATCGGAACATCTGGGAATCCGCCTACAACTTGAATTAATAATCCAAGTACAAGACCAATCGCAGTTGCCGATAACATACGTGTTGAAAATTTAACTTTCTTTTTTTCAAATTGCTTCATCACAAAGAATAAAGCAATTAAAATCGCAATAAAAATAACCGTTCGAATATCGGTTAAATATAAGAAATCTGTAAAAAATGAACTTGTCATCCGTTCACTTCCCTCCTATTCAATTTGTCAAGTGTCTTTTATTTTACAATGATGCTTTTAATTTAGCAACTAATATAATAACTATTTTTCATAATAATGATTAACATTCACAATCATTAAGTCATCTGATTCAATACAAACTTCATTTTAAACGAATCAAAATAGCATCTTAACCTTCCTAGCGTGCTTTATATAGAATACCCCAATCTGATACTTTAATCCAAATTGTGATTGATAACAAATAAAAAAACCATGATTATCATGGTTTTATTCCATTTCGGTAAGAACCTCTCCTTCCACCCCTTGTAATAATTCAAAATAATACCCAATCAAGACTGTATCATCGATGTAAGAAGATTCTTTAACGCAGATACGGTATAAATCAATTAACTTTAAACATTCCTCTTGTGATTCTACCTTATAAAACGGTTGATTTAAATCTTCACTATTGCCGGTGAGTAAATTTCCTCCAAGATAGACTTCTGTTTGATCAACTACATAAAGAGAAGGTAACTGTTCAAGCCACGTCTCATTAATAATTTTAAAATTCGTTCGTCGTTCAATATGTGTCACAGATAACTCAGGTTTTTGACAACATAAATAATATAAGACACCACAGACCATCGTAATTAAAACAAAAAGTCCGACTTTAAATGGAAAACGAAGAGAAACAATTAAAAAAACAAGCGTCAATCCAACCAAAATCAGAGTCGCTAAAAATTTTAATTCCTTCACTAATTGAATTCGTTCTAAGTCAACCTCAATTTTTAAGGACCGATATAAAACTTCATGAAATAAATGATAAAAGTAGGAATCCGATTTTTCAAAGATATGACTCGTCATCGTGACGTCGACTTCAACTTGAGGTGAAAATTGAAATTTCGCAAACTCATCTGGATTAACTTCACTAACATAGAGTTCTGTTTTTTTCTTTGAAGCTCCTAACCGTTCCTTAACCTCTTCAAGTGAACACGATTTTAACGATTTAAGATTAGAAAAATCCATTGCTATTCCTCCCATCCATATCTATTAACTAGCATCACCTTTTCGCTTGGGATGGTTTTTTAAATTGTACAATAAAAGTTAGTTAAAAGAGACCTCATGAATACCTAGTACGATGCTTATTATTCTGCCATCTCTTTTCCTCCTTTATACTAATATATGCGATGACACATAAATTTAACCCTCCCTTTCTTCATGCTACTCAACCTCCATCCTAAAAATCATCCAGATGACAAACATCAAATCTAATTCTGAATCCTCACCTCTTTTAATCTCATATTGTTGTTCATTACGCCAAAAATTATAACGATACTGCACTTCAAATAAACACGCTCCTGACAAATTTTAAATTTGCCGAGGTTCCTTACTTTCACTCGTTGCAATCACCTCTAAATTTGGTGAATAAAACACATAATTCTCCTCATCTTCTAACACATAACCTGACACTAAACCCGCTTCATTAAGCCCCTGAAATAACAGCTGATTCTGAACACTCTCAAAATAACTCACCAATTCATGATTCACGGTACACATACACATTCGCCTCGAAAAAAGATGACATTTCAAGTCGTGCATATCCCACTTTCTTATCTTCAATATAAATCGCTCGGTACTCATCCATCGCTAATTGACTGCCTTTTAAAACAATCTCCTCCCGCTCTTGAAGACATGCTCTCATTTCTTTGGCACTTAGGGTACTTCCTCTATCGAGCAACAATTCAAACTCACACATAACCATCCCAACACACGTCACAACTATCAAAATCAAAAGTCCTACAATTAAGATAAAGCGACCTATTTCAGAAAAACCCTCCCACCTCACTTCAATCACTCCAATATCTTAAAATTCAGTTCTCTAAATTTTATTGTTTTTTTGACATAAATATGAATTTTCATGAAAAACGATCCCTTTTTAACCAAAAAAAGAGCGAAAATTCGCTCTTCTATCGTTTACGTTTAATTAATCTTTCCACAAAGATGGCCATTGCCCCATCTCCAGTGACATTAGTAGCCGTTCCGAAACTATCTTGTGCCGCATGCAAAGCAATCATCAATGGCTTCTCAAAACTTCCAAATCCAAGCATGGATTCGAGTAACCCAAGAGCCGCCATCACACCACCTCCTGGAACACCAGGTGCCGCAATCATCATAATCCCTAACATTAAAATAAACGGAATATACATCGCTAGTGTTGGGGATTGTCCATTTAATAACAAAATGGCCATCGAGGTTAACACTAATGTCATGGTATCACCCGCAATATGAATGGTTGCAGACAATGGAATCACAAATTCACAAACTTCTTCATCCACATCATTCGATTTTGCACATTCGAGCGTAATCGGAATCGTTGCAGCCGATGACTGCGTTCCAACAGCTGTTAAATAAGCGGGGAACATATTTTTTAATAATCGAAATGGATTTTTACGTTTAATTCCCCCAGCTACCGTATATAAAATGATTAGATATAAAACCTGCAATCCAAATAAGACAAGATAAACCATTAAAAAAGATTTAATCGTTGTGAAAATGGTTCCACTATAACTGAGTTCTGCAAAAACCGAACCAATATAGATGGGAACAATCGGAACAATCACTTTTGAAATCACAGACATCATAATCTCACTAAAATCCTGACAGACTTTAAATAAAGAACTTTCTTTACGAGTTGAAAGCCCAATTCCAAGTAAAAATGCTAAAACTAGTGCGCTCATCACTCCCATAATCGCTGGCATTTCAATCGTAAAAATCGGGGTAATCGTGATGCCATCTTCCGTAAATAAGCTAATGCCTCCTATTAAAGAAGGTAATAATAATTTTCCAATTACGAAAGCCAAAAATCCTGCACTAATCGTTGAAACATAGGCCAGTACCGTTGTTAGAAATAAACTTCTTCCTGATTGATTTCCAAGCGATGCAATCCCAGGAACAATCAGTCCAATAATAATTAATGGAATCACAAACGAAATAAACGCTCCAAATAGACTTCGGAAAGTCGCCATGATGGCA
This sequence comes from Turicibacter sanguinis, assembly GCF_013046825.1. Taxonomy (NCBI): domain Bacteria; kingdom Bacillati; phylum Bacillota; class Erysipelotrichia; order Erysipelotrichales; family Turicibacteraceae; genus Turicibacter; species Turicibacter sanguinis. The sequence goes on from NZ_CP053187.1 coordinate 2,894,555, forward strand.
ATCGGTAAACTCAACTCGGTGGTGCGACACATCACCCCCAAACTGATTCCGATGATTAACCAAATTAAAATACGTAAAATTAATGGCATCTTTTTCATGCTTCTTCCCTCACTTCTTTTGAAATATTGTTACTATTATCTCAAAATTTACAATTTTTTCAACATTTTATTACCAAAAATAACATATTTTTTTAAATTTAAAAGGAATCTCTAATTCTGAGATTCCTTCTTTTTTTTATCAAATTGGGTTATGACCTCACTTTAACGTGAAGATCATGTATCTCCTCTTGTTTAAGATAAGCTAAATAACGTTTGGTTTCAGCTACCACAACCCCACTTAAAGCGATTAACGCAATTAAATTCGGTAAAGCCATTAATCCATTCACAATATCAGCTATTAACCAAACTGCATCTAATTGTAAGAAAGCTCCAAGTCCAATCATGATGATGAAAAGAATACGATATAGCGTAATACTTTTCACACCGAATAAAAATTCACAGCAACGCTCGCCATAATAGTTCCATCCTAAAATCGTGGTAAAAGCAAACAGCGATAAACACACCATTAAAAGTAAAGAACCTAAAGGCATCCCCCAGACAGTCGGTAACACAGAATTAAATGCAGCTTCTGTTAAAGCACCACCCGAAATCCCTTCAACCGTAAAGACACCTGTTACGATTAAACTTAAACCCGTTAATGTACAAATAATGAGACTATCGATAAAAGTTCCCGTCATCGAAATTAACCCTTGTTCAGCTGGCCAATGAGTTTTAGCAGCTGCTGCTGCAATCGGTGCACTTCCAAGACCTGACTCATTTGAAAATACGCCACGCGCGACCCCATTTCGAATAGCCATTGCTATCGTTGCTCCTGAAAAACCGCCCATTGCGGCTGATGGTGTGAAAGCACCACCAAAAATCATTTGAAAAGCTGGCAGAATGAACTGATAATTCACGATTAAAATAATAAGACAGATGATAATATAAGCCCCTGCCATCACAGGCACCACTTTTTCTGCAACTTTTGAGATAGCCGTAATCCCACCAAACGTAATAATCCCAACTAAGACAGCTAATAAAAGTCCAGTGATTTTTGCAGGAACATTTAATGTCCTTTGAATACTTGAAGAAATCGCATTGACTTGCGTAAACGTTCCAATACCAAGTAAAGCCACTAAAATCCCACTAAAAGCAAAGAATATGGCTAATGGTTTAAACTTTTTCCCCATTCCATTTACAATGTAATACATCGGTCCTCCCGCTACGTTTCCATTTTCGTCCACTTCACGATATTTAATGGCTAATACGCCTTCTGCATACTTCGTTGCCATGCCAAAGAACGCAGCTAACCACATCCAAAAAAGTGCTCCTGGTCCTCCCGCTGAAATCGCAGTCGCCACTCCAATAATATTTCCTGTTCCAACCGTTGCAGCTAACGCTGTACATAACGCACCAAAAGAAGAAATATCCCCTTCACCTTTATTATCTGCTTTAAAAATTAACTTCACCGCTTGAGGTAATTTAAATAATTGAATTAGCCTTAAACGAACGGTTAATAAGACCCCCGTTCCAACTAACAACGTTAGCAGTGGAGGTCCCCAAACAAAACGATTCATTTGATCTAATAACTGTACAAAATTCATCACTAACACTCCTTTTTTTACACCCAACTGGTTGTTTTAAAAAAGAAGGGAAATAATATGTCGATTTCCTGGGAAATTCCTGTTATTTTACCCCAACAAACAAAAAGAGTCACCTTTTTAAAGATGACTCTGGAGTTTGACGTTAGTAAAAAGAAGGGTAACACAAAAAATGCGTTCCCAAAAAATACTATTCATCCCTGTCCTTTTGCCTGAGAGATTGAGCGAGATTGCCTTGCCCCTTCGGCGCCTATTCAAATAGGTCTCTCCAGAGTTCCGTCCGCTTTACAGTCCTCACTTGATTAATCAAGTACCTGAGAGTATGACTCCTTCGGTGTTCCAAATTGGAAACTCTTCTATAAAACTTCAACCGGTGTATTTTCATTAAATTAAAATTAGAATAACTCATCTTGTCGTATTTTGCAAGAGGAATGAGTCTAATAAATTTTATTTAGCATCGTTTTCAGAAATAGAAACTGACTGAACTGAGATTTTGCTCATCATTTCTTCAGCTGAAACCATTGGAATCCATGAGTCATCTCCTTTTTTAAACATCACCCTTAATTCCTTTGCTTTTTGACCATCCTGCTGAACCACCATCCAAATCTGCGCTAAATCGCCTTCTTCTGTGATATCAATAACATCATAGGTTAAAGAAAAATTTTTATTCTCAAAATTTGAATCGGTACTTGTTAACAACGTCATCTCTAATTCCTGGACTTGATACATCAGTGAATCTAAACTTTTTCGTGGAGATGGAACCTCTCTTAATCGTCCCACTTTTCCCACGATTAAAAAACTGACAATCAAGATCCCCATGATTAATCGTCGATTCATTTTTTCACCTCTTTTAATATCCTTTGCATGATGAACCTAAACCTCATCTTTGAAACATTAAAAAGCTTTTATTTTAGCTGATTGTTCCTTAATTTAAAGTTCTACTCGTTCATCACGATACGAATCCAAGAATACCTTGTTTTAATTTATCTAAAATCTGTTCTTGAGTAGGAATTTTAAACGTCTCATTTAACCATTCTTCGGTGAGATCTGGGACCCACAATCCTTTTTGTTTCTTGAGCGGCAGATCAATGGTCTTGCTCATCATAGGCTTTTCAATTTGTTCATTTTCCATTAAACTCAAAATGGTATTAACTAACATGTCTTGGCCTCGTCCATTGAAGATATCATCAATTGTTCCAAAGAAATTGGTCAAGACTTGTTTTAAAATCGTCAGGCGTTCATTAATAATCAGTTGCAGTACATCAACAAAGGTTAAATCGACTGTGACATACGCTTCCTGTCCTTCAATCCGTGATCCTTTTATCTCATAGCTGATCGTTGATAAAACAGATTGTAATAAATCCCGCTCTTGATCCGTTAAAGTAAGCTCATCCGAGTTTAAAATTAAAGCATAATCATCTTCTTGAACTTTATCAAACATCACTTTTACGGTTAATTCCGGAAATACTTGCTGAAATTTTATATATCCAACCCCGCCAACGACCACTAAGACGGCAATGATTATCCAAATCCATTTTTTCATGACTCACACCCTTATCCTATCTTTTTATTCATTATAGACTTTTTTAAAGGATTTTATAGCCATTGCCTGTAAAAAAGAGATTAGTTACGCTAATCTCTTTTTTCTTCATCTTGATCATCTAAATCTTCTCTACGAGATGGAACAATGAGTAATGCCATCCCTATCACCACCAATATCATAGGAACTAGTAACATCTCCATAGTCGGAATCCATTGACATAATAAAAAGGAGACTCCAATCCCGAGACCGATGAGATTTCCACGTCGAATACCGTTTTCAAAAATATGAACTCCACACGGAATAATGATAAAAAATGCCCAAAATCCACTAAAGAACACACTAAAATCCCAAATCCTTAAAACATCACCCCCTACTCCAATTCCTAAAATAATGAGTGCTAATCCCCAAATTAAATCCGATAGTTTCAAACTCATAACAATCGCCCCTAACTTGTATTTACTACACTATATGTTAGATACTGTCAAAAAGTGACCTAATTTCTTTATTAAACTCCTTCATCCTCATCAAAAAACGTTAATAGTCCCCCATATATTCCATTTAATACAGCTTCATCGAGAACAATCTTCCACGAATCCTTTTCATAAATAAGATGAACCTCGACCGTCGTTGTCATCATTTCCCTCTCCTCGCTATGAATCAGATACGTCATGATTTGATGATAAGCCTCATTTAATTCTTCTTGATTGGGATGCCCCTCTTCATATAACGTTGCATTTGAGAATAAACGGTTGAAGATTTCGATATAAAATAATGGCATGACTTTGTCCATGTCTACATTTGTCATTTCCGTGTAAACGATAGCGCAATCCCCTTCATCTTCAACATCTAAAATTCTAAAATTAAACCGTTCAACCACTTGAGGCATCATTCGATCAAACGGGATATCGTTCGTAATTTTGGCATCTAAAAACGTGTTAGGATCTAAAATATTAACCCCAAAATATTTTTCAACCGTTCTCTCATCATAATTTTGAACCCCAATTAAAGCACTTGAAACCGCGCTTTTAATCGGTTCTCTCGATGAACCACACCCCGTTAGTAGAATGATCATCATCATAATTAAAACCTGTTTTAAACATTTCCATCCCATTTCATCACCTCCTCTATTCACTAACTATTCCTACTTAATATCCCCCATTTTCCCTCGACTTAAACCTAAAAAAAAGACTCCCATCTTCTTATAGAAGCTGAAAGTCTTTCATTTGATTCAATCTCTTTTAAACTTAGTTTTTCAATAATAATCTTAATTCCTTATAGAAAATTTACCGATTGTAAATATTCCTCAAGAGTTGAGCAAAATCTTTTTATCAAAAGATTTCCCTTTAAATACTCCTTGGCTGTTATTATTCTAACTCATCTTCTGCTGCCATTGACCATCCATAGGTATCCGCTACTGGAATATAGCGAATTACTTTATCAGTTTGATTTAAACGTTTTTTCAAATAGATACTTAAGTTGTGATCGGTACAATAAATATAGCATCCTTTTTGTCCACGAGTCATTAAGGTTCGGTATGTATTTTTTATGATTTTGTCTGCTAACTCTAAAGCTTCTTCAGGATTTTTTTTATACATTCCTTTTAATCCTTTAATGGATTGGTCGGTGCTAGCTCGTTTAAAGAAATCTGTTACAACTTGACCATTTTCATAACGCATATCATCCCCAATAATCACACCAACATAGTCGAATTCAAGTCCTTGACAGGTATGAATACATCCTGCTTCTTTCACTGAGGTTGGATCAATGGCCCATGTTGATGAGTTTCCTAAATTCCAACTCATTCCGAAATGATGCTCTTTAATTTCGATATCTTTATGATTCGTATTATTACGACCGTCTTTTTTCCATTCCCAACAATATCCCGCTACAATTCGTGCTTTATTATTAATCACATTTTTCTTTTCAATTAGGTCTCTCATGACATTCGGATCATCCACCACTTTAATATCATAATCAAATTCGAATCCATCAAAGTTTGCCGTTTGTTTAATTTCTAATACATCATCTAACCAAGACAGGTATCCATCTGCTCCATTACATCTAAATTGAGAATCTAATTTCATTTCATAAACATCCGCATTTAACTGACCTGCAAAGAATCTAATGGCCTCTTTACTCCCCGCATCTGATACTGTTACCCTTTGATTTTCATCTATAAAGAAGATTGAAAATTTAGCGGCATTAATAATTTCTTTTGTTTGATTTTCTCCTTTATTTTTAAACATCCCAGACTTTTCATTTAACCGATGTGCTTCATCCACAATTAAAACATCAAACTCATTTTTATCAGATTCATAATAACACCCTGAACCTTTAAATAAATTATTTATGTATGATTTTTTATGATTTCCTTGAAGTTTCTCACAATAAATCGAACGAGGCGCACTATTTTTCGTAATATACTGACTTACCATCTCCTCTGATGTCAATTTAACTAAGAGATTTATAGCAAGAACAGATTTACCTGTGCCTGGCCCTCCCTCAACAATTAACACATTTTTCTTATTACTACGATAAGAATCGCGAGCTAACTCTAGTGCCTCTTCATACACCACTTTTTGAGTATCTATCATAATAAATTCTTGATTTCCTTGAAGCATTGAATTTAATGAATCTTGTAAAGACTTTGAAGGACGAATTTTTCCATTTTCAATTTTATATAAAATACGCTTTCGATCGGAAAGTTTAATATATTTCTGAATAAATGATCTAAGTTTTAATACATCACCTTTTACGTAGACAGGGGCACGGTCAATATAATCTTGGTAATGTTCGTTTATTAAAGCATCATTCTCTTCAAGAACATAATTGTGTAAATAGGCACAAGGATATAAACTTACCTCCCCATTTTGAACTGATTCATTATAATTTTCAATTAAACTTGCATATGACCAAGCTTGATACGATGGATAGGCTGTTTCAGTTACTCCATGAGCAAATCGAGTTTTAATAATTCCATCCTTCATTTCAACTAATTCAGAACTTTCCCACTGCTTGAGTTCCACAATAACAACAGAATCATTTTTTTGCTCATCCATTCCAGTTAAAATGAAATCAATTCGCTTTGAAGTGGTTGGCACCTTATACTCAATGGCTACGCCTGCTTCACTAGGAATGTCATCTGTACTTAAAACCTTATACATATATTGCATCGAATTATCCCAAGAACGTATTTCATTTTTTGATGTACGTCCTATCTTTTTCTGATAATTCTCATAAATTTTCATCGTTAATTCATCATTTAAAATATGGTTTAAAAATTCACTTTTTGTTGCTTCATATACTATCATTTATATTTACTCCTAAATGTCATAGTTAACTCATTATATTCTACACTACTTGAGACTGTCTATATTCTTCAGCAATCATAGTTTTATTAAATTCTGCCGTTGGATCAATTTCTGTAACTATTTTTTCTAACTCATCAATTGATACATTAAAAAATTCTTTTCTTAGATTAATTTTATTAACCCTATTTTTTTCAAGAATACTATGTAATTTTTGTTCTAAAGCAACTGCATCATCTGAAAAAATGAAGCTATGTACATCGAACATAAAAGGCACACTGGCATCACTTAATTCCTTTACTCTATCCATAGGCTCTAACCTTCTTGTCATACCCACCTTAAAAATATTCTCTCCAAACGACCCTAAGTTACTAATTATATACACATTTCCAGCTTTTCCATTTTGACGTTTTATAATATCGTCTTTCTTCTGCTCAACATCAAACAATTGTCTTTGTAACTCTTCAATTTTATTATTTAATTGAGATAATTTATCTTGATTATCCGTAATTAACAATAGCTCTTTAACTTTATTAATCTCTCCAATATATTTAGCCTCTTCCTTTTCAACCTGTTTTCTTTGTTGTTCAAGTTGTTTTCTCTCCTCAACTTCTTGCTTCATATTTAATCAATAACTCATTAATAGTTTTTTCATTTTCTTTATAGGCTTTTCTTAAAGATTTCACATCCATAGAATGGATTTTCAACACAACTGTTGGACACAAGTCTTCTAACTCAAGTGACTCTAATTCCGATAACTCTTGATAATTATTAATAGAGTATTCTACTGCTCTATATAATTTCTTTATTTTTTCTAATTTATTTGTTTGAGTATTAATTTGTTTTTCTACTTTGTCGACCTTAGCTGTGGCATTTTCTATTTCATCTTCTAATTTCTTTAATTCTTCTTTTTGTTTTAATTGTTCATTAAGTAAATCTGTTATTGACTCTACTGCTTGTTTTTCAGCATCTTTTATTATTTCGTTAATCATAACTTCTTTATTTTCTATTTGATAAATTAGATGACTTAAATGTGCTTCATAATTAATAATTTCTTTATTTAATCTATTCACCATCTTCAAAAGTTGTGATTTTTTAAAACTTAATATTACGGCAAAAATTAATGAAAAAAATAAAAACCATCCCATGTATAAAACTGCAATAAAAACCTCATTATAATACCATTTATTCAGTCGATTTATAACTTGTTCATAAGACAATACCATCTACATATTCCCCCTTTTCTGATTTCTTCTAATAATAGTTTATCACATAATTTTACATGCAAAAGAATTATACGGGTAATTATCAATTCAATTTTCAAAAAGACTCCTCCTATTTAGAGAAAGTCTTTGGTTTATTATTTCTCATGAACAAAGTGTGGAATACAAAAAAAAACGTCTCAACAATGTGAGACGTTTTTTTGTATTAATTAAATTTTCTTGTTTGACGAGCCAAGATTATTTTGACAATCAATGAAAATAGGGCAGGTCCAACTAAGTAAGCTAGCATAGCCAGTAGCGTATAAGCGACTTGACTATGTTTTTGAATTTCATGAACAAAGGCAAATGGAACATTAAAGGGTTCTCGAAGTAACATAATGTTTGATCCAAATAAAACATTTAAGATAATTGATATCATGGCTCCTATCATAAAATAAACACTAAAATAAACATAAGTTTTTCGGTTTACTAAAGTTTTTTGCTGTTTTAAATACATAAAGCTTAAATAAATCATAGCCGTATGGAAGAACAGACTGTATAAACATAAGTAATGCCAAATGGGATATCTCATGAGTGACGTTGTCGGGAAAATTAAAAATCCAATTCCCCCAAGTAAAGCACCCATGATAATAAATGCATCACCGAGTTTTTTAAACACGCCTTTTCCATAGCCACTAAGCCATAACGCATATATAAACAATGAGCAATACGATAATGGGAACCATGCATCTAACCAGGTATAGCCGAAATAAAAGTTATAGCCAATTTTAATGAGCTCGAGAAGGGTGATGATAACCGCTAAGATTTTGGTTAACTTCATCACTGTTTTCCACTGCATCTTTCTTGAGGCAAGTAAACACACACCTACTATCACAAAACAAACCAATAATGAGATAAGATGGGCGCTTGTAAACATCCCTGCACTTGGATATTGATCCAATGGCGCAAAAAATGCCGAACTCATTTGTTTTAGCATCCTTATCCCTCCTTAATTTCAGCTATTGTTTTTGCTTTACTATGTTCAATGGGTTTCCATTCCACTTTTTTAAATAAAGCCGTAATCGTAATAGGAATATACGTTAACATAAATAATGGGAATGTGAAAATATACAGAACTTTTTTGAAGTTCGTCGTGTGAATTTTATTCCACTGCGTAAACGTTGTTAACGCTCCGATGGCAACTAACGTAAAGTAAATATTAATAATCATTTGCTGTAAACTACGAATAATAACAGCCACTTCATAACGCGAGAAATCCCCCAATAACAGAGCCAATCCATTAAATAAAATACTAAAAATAGTTAAGAAGATAGCTGGGCTAATGACCATAAACATGTCAAAGCATGATGAGTTTTTTCGAAGCGCCCCCTTCATTAAATTCCCACCATATTGACGAAAGACTTGGAAAAATCCTTTTGCCCAACGAAGACGTTGTCTAAATGATTGTTTGAATTTAATTGGTTGCTCATCATATAAGACGGCATTTCGGCAATACCCAATTTTTTCGCCTGAAAGAACATTATCTACGGTGAATTGAATATCTTCTGTTAACAAGAAAAATTTCCATCCGTCATATTTTTCAATAATACGACGACTAAAGAAGAAGCCTGTTCCAGAGACAGCGCAACTTGTTCCAAGTAACATACGTCCTCGATTTAAATATTCTGATTCCCATAAAAACCAGATGGCGTATCCCGCTGAAATCCAATTATCACCAAAGTTTTTGGAGTTACGATAACTCGTGATGATGTCATAACCATCGGAGAACGTTTTATTCATTTCTAAAATATAGTTTTGATCCAAAACATTATCCGCATCAAAAACAAAATATCCGTCAAAACGCTCATTGTTTCTTTCCATCTGGTCTAGTAAATATTCCATCGCATAGCCTTTACCAATTTTATCTTGATTAAAGCGTTCATAGACGACGGCTCCTAGATTTCTTGCAATTTGAGCGGTATTATCCGTACAATTATCTGCGACAACAAAAACCGTTACGTTGCCCTTTTGATACGTTTGTGCCTGAATACTCTCAATCAAATGGCCAATCACTTCTGCCTCATTTCGTGCAGCGATTAAGACGGCAAAATGATGAGCTTTTTCTTCTTTATGCGGTTTATCTTTTTGAACTAAGGCCGTTGCTACATATAGGAATTGATAACAATAACAGACGAAAAAAATTGCTGCCACCGTAAAGTTAATCATTATTAGTTTTTCCATAAATCTCTCCTCAATATGACTTAGACATGGTTGTCATTTGTATTCGTTTAAGTTAGCTCTTTAATCTTCATCATAATAGGTGTTGAAACAGATTTATTTGACATGGCTCTATCTCACATTAAAATAAAGACATCTCAAAATCACTCTATTTGACAATCCTCTTTCTGTTTAAAATTCGAGCGATTGTGACAAACATACATGATAACAATATTTTATTGAATTGACAACACATTAACTTAAACATTCTATAAACAAGCGCTTTCTATTTTCAATATTGGTGCAAGAATTCATTATTCTAATTAAAAAGATTAGAATCTGTTTTAAAAATAAGTTAATTTTTGAGTTTCGATTCTCGTCGACAATTTGTGTCATTGCTGACATCTAGACTTATTTTAGAAAGCTTAGCCTTTCAAATCAATAGTTCACGTCATTTCTATACAAAATCACTACTATATTCACTATTTTGCTACATTTTTTATACATTTATTAAAATTTAGGTCCATTTAGTTTGGATTGATAAAAAAGATTCTATCCTTAACTTAACCTATCTTCTATGAAGTATTCTTATTTTTAATCTTGATTTTGACGGAATCTAAAATAAACCAGTAAGTTTTTTCGACATTTTTCTATCTTTTCTAAGAATTATGCTTTAAAATATAGGATGATTCTTTGATTATAATTCATGATCTAAATAAAAAAGCTTGCCAAAATGCAAGACTCTAATTAACGGATTATGAAGGAGGGATTTAAAATGAAACAGTTTAATCTATTTAAGATTTGCATTGGAATCTTAACAGCCTATGGTATTCTCACTTGGACGAATAGTCAAACGTCTCAACTTCTATTAAGTATCCTAGTGACAGCCCTTTGGTGCGTGGCTTATTTTTTCATAACCAAGCAAATCAATGTCAAAAATAAATCCAATCTAAACCTTATTGTTTTTTTAATCACCTTAATTAGTGTCTCATATTTCAATTTTACGATTGAGAGGCCATTACCCTTTCTAACACAATCTTATTCATTAAGTTTTGTTGCGAGTGAGGGACCTGTTCAAATTTCTCAAATGAATGTAAATCATCAAAATTTGGATTTAAGTACTCTAACGACAGACAATGATTGGATTTTTAAAGAAACATTAGCAAGCTCTAATGGTACTCCTTTAACTCTATCCAACCTAAAAAATGAGTTAATCGGCATCCAACTTTTAAAAACGAGTGGAGCTGGAACTCTTTCTATTTATCGTAACGATCATCTCGTTAAAACCATTCATTTAAATAGTACAACAGAGAACGATTTAAAAATTAAAGTGTCACCCGACTATCCTATTTTATTAAACCTCGCTTATATGGGCTCGCTGATGGCTTTTTATCTCATTTTAAGTTATCTGGTGGCTTTTGCTGGCAAACTGACACAAAGGTTCAATGTTGAAGCTTTATCACCTGAAATCATTGGATATGCTGCACTGCCTATCCTCCTCATCACTTTATTTAAATGGACCGGACTTGCCAATGTCTCTTATCGTCCTCTATTATTAATGATCTTCTTCATTTCTATAACGGGAAGTGAAATCGGATTATTTAAAAAAGTAAAAATGAAACACAATGATTCATTCATCAAGTGGATTCGTATTTTCTTCTACTTAATACTCACTTCGATTCTGACCATCTTAGTGATGCAAATCATTTACTTTTTCCCAAACTTTGATATCACCATGACATGGATTGCACATCATATCAACTTAATTTTCTTGGCTTCAACAATTGTCTTTAGTATTAGTTTGGCATTATATTGTCTTTTTAATCACTTAATTTTAGCAATTAGCTTATCAAACCTCTTATTAATTGTCGTTGGCATTGCGAACTACTATAAAATGCTTGTCGTTGGAGAACCAATTTATCCGTCAGATATGTCTATGTTATCGCAAATGGATGAAATCGTAGGCTATGTTAAAGAAATTTTATCGCCAGCTCTGATTGGTGGATTAATGGCTTTCATCATTGGTCTAGCTATTCTTTCCGTCTTCACACGTAAAGGAACAAAACTAACACTCAAATCCCGTGTCATTGGATTAGTTTTAGCACTTTTTTATCTCGCCTCAACCTTTTACTACGATAAAACATTCATGAATCCGATCGTCACTAAGACAGTGAATTTCTCAAAATGGAACCAACTTTCAAACTATCAACAAAATGGCTTCCTATTTGGATTTATCACCAATCTTCAAAACGACTTGATGATTAAAAATGAAAACTATAGTGAAGCCAATATGCAACAAATCACTGATTATTATACTGAAAAAGCAAAAGAATATAATCAAAACTTAACGAATACCCAAACACCTAATGTGATGGTCATTGTCAGTGAGTCATTAAGTGATCCAACTGTGTTTAATCAATTAACATTTAGTGAAGATCCACTTCCTAACTTAAGACAATACATGCAAACTTATTCATCAGGGAACATGTTATCACCTTTTAAAGGCAACCGTACCGCAAATATTGAGTTTGAATTTTTACTTGGCTTTACAAACTCTTTATTACTAGAAGGAACCGTCCCATTCCAACAAGCTTTAAGTCAAAAAACAGAGATTCCATCGATTGTCTCTTACTTTGATGATTTAGGTTACTCTTCAATTGCGATTCATCCAAATAATGCAGCCTTCTATAAACGAAGTCTCGTTTATCCAGCTCTTGGATTTGATGAATTTATGTCAATTGATAAAATGACAGCCCCTGAATATATTGATAGTGGGAAATATGTAACAGACGAATACGTATTTAATCAAATGTACGACCATTTACTAAACACAGAAGGTCCTACCTTCACGTATGGATTAACCATGCAAAATCACATCCCTATCTTTGATGAGAAATTCGGTCCAACGTCCATAACCGTTACAGATTCATCTGGAGTTGAAAACAAGGAAATGGAAACTTATGCAGAGGGTCTAAAAGAAACAGATACTGCCTTAAAAGACTTTATTACCAAAATTGAAAACTATGATGAACCAACGGTTGTTGTCTTCTTTGGAGACCATTTAGTCAACTTCTCATCCGATATTCATGCTGCTCATGGATACGTTGATAAAGATCCAAATGCACAGACAGCTAAATTATTCTATGAAACACCTTTATTAATTATGTCAAACATCCAAGACTTTAACATTGAAAACATTTATGATGTCAGCCCAATCTTTATTGCTCCCCTAATCTTAAAAGAGCTTAATTTGCCACTGACACCTTTCCAAATGTTCTTATCTGATTTATACGAAGAATTCAGTGTGTTACATAACAACTTTAAAATGGATGCTAACCAAAACCAAGTTAATGAATTAACAGCAAAACAACAACAACTTTTATTAACCTTTGAATTAATTCAATACGATATTTTAGAAGGTTCAGAAGACTTACTTCCTACTTTCTTCAATGTCCCTGAGTAAACTAAAAAGCGTATCAGATCGCAATGGCTTGATACGCTTTTTTTCTTATTCCACCGTAAATGAAATCTCCTCATTTGGCTTTTTATTTTGACAATTTTCCCTTATATCTCATCTATCTTCTTCCCCTATCCATTTTCTGAGCGAGCTTTTTAACAATTTCTAAAATAGCTAATGCATCACGACTCGCACTGCGTGGAAAGACATATGGGATATCGAAATAATCACAAATACCTTCAATTCCTAGTTTTGCAGGACTTGGATATAAATCATGAAAACAATAATAAATTAATTGAAATAAGCAAAGTGTTTCATAAGACTGATTTAACCACACCCCATTTTGACGACACGTATGAATTAAAACGCCTTCGCGCTTGGTCATCACATGAGATAATAAATTTTTTCCGACTAAATGAGCTTGTAACTCTTCATTAATACTTAAAAAATCAGGCGCCTTTTCAAACATCGATTCTTCATAGCCCATCTCAAGCACTTTTTCACTCAGTGGTTGTTTCGAATAAACTAATGTTTGATACACGACTTCTCCCGCTAAATTCACTAGCGCAACATCAATGAGCGTCATCATCTTAGAATGTTTAGATTCATTTCCATATGCCATCAAAATTAAAGCATTTGGGTCATTTAAAAATTTTTCAAACTGCGACTCGAGTCGTAATTTTCCTTGTTCATGTGCAACTTGTTTCCGAACTTCTAAGCACGTTAAACAAAGGCGCTCCTCTAATCTCCCCTTCTCTAATGTCATCTCTCCACATTGGCAAAGAGCAGACTGAGGGATATCATCTAAATGAAATACTTTAATTTCTTTAACGCATTTCTTTCGGTTACGGCTCCCCATCTTTTTATAAACACCCACAGGTTGTAATCCAAGCCCCACCACATCTAGTCTGTAATGTTGTGACAGTTCCGTTAACGAATACAACTGACCACTTTCTTTTACCTCGATTTGAGAGAGTCGAGGTAACAAAGAGATTTCATTTACGCCATCACTACATTCTAGTGAAATATACGCCTTCATATCTTGAATCGGTAATCTTCTAGCACGTGATTCATCAAAAATTTGTAAATGTCCCGTTAAATAAGACTTAATGGCACGTTCACTTTGCAAATAAGATTCAACCGTTTCCAACGTCTGATGCACCAAAACCTTTTTAACATAAGTCTCTTCTTCAAAATACCCGTGTATAATCGTATACCACTTATTCTTAATCAAAGAAGGCAGGATTTCTGACGTTTTAGGAAGATAAAAGACGCCAGACGCTAACTCTTCATCTGATAATTTCTCAATGCCCCATCCAACATGAGTATAATCTTCTAGGTACGTCAACTCACCTTCTGATGATGCCACCTCATAGACAAAATAATCTTCTTCATTACTCGCAAATTTCGGAACAGTATAAATGCCATGGCCAGTTCTAACAAGACATAAGTAATGATTCACAGCTGATTTAAAATAAGATTCTTGTTCACACGGCATTTCATCCATAAAATGACCATTTGCATAAACCTCAATTTGACCATTGTCATATTCTAATTTAAATAAAATTCCTCTAATCCACTGTTCATAATCACGAGCCCCAACTTCTGATAAATACATGTTTATTCTCCCTCGAATCAAATTCCTTTTTTTGACAGTTTATAACATAATATTACCATACTAATCCTTCATTTCCTATCTTTAAAACCATAAAACCTAACTTATGATTTTGTTTTATTGTTTTTTTAAACAGATAATTAATAAATTTTCAATCCTTAAAATATTTTTCTTATTAAAATAATAAATTTTACATTTTTGGCCTACTCAATCGTAAGTCTCACGTCATACTGAATGATGTTATCATCTCATTCAGCTAACCATGATCTCTTACTTAAAATAGAGTGGATTTAACTTAAACAAAAAAAAACTCTGATAAATATAGTTTAAAATGTTTCATTCACATTTTTAAACTAAACATTTATCAAAGCTTTTAAATGATATTGAGTAATGTTTTATTAGAGTATTTTTTCGTTTATGAACCATAAGAATTTGGGTAATTTTTTCATAAACAAATAGGATGATAGCGATGATTTCCTACTTTGGGAGAATAAAAAACCATCTGCTTGCTTCACATGATTTAACAAGTATTGTCCTATTTTGGGATACAGGCCAATACTGAGTCATTTTCAATTCATGGATGAAAAGGCATATCATACGATTGGGAGGCCATACGATGCTTTCATCTCATAAATGATCACGACTCTAATCCAAAAAGGATTAGGAATTAGGACTTTAGTGCCATTGCTTGAGTCCTAGATTGAAATGAATGAGTAGCCTAGATCATAACGTTTTTGAGATGCTTTATGATCAGGTCCAATAAAGAATCCGTAGATTCAATGACTGCAACCTCACACTACCGCAAACAGGTGATTGCCATTTTATCTAAAAACAGGTGTCATTAAACATAAAAGAATCTATCTTACCTTCTATGGCAACTAGCTAGCATCATCATCTTGAGTTAAGCCCTGTAGCTTGGCGTCCTTAAATTTCCTTAAGTTTGTCTATTTGATTGCATGTCCTACGATTTCTTCATGTTTAATTATAACGAAGACAAATTCCATTGTATACCCTAAATAGGGTGTCAACTTTGTCACCGTATTTGTTATAATCAATCTAAAAATAGCCAAACTACTTTTAAAAAGGAGGAATTATTTTGAGTGTCGTGGAAATTCACATGGAATTAACCAATAAGCAATATGCGTTGCAAGATCATCTCTTTGAACTTCAACACGAAATGGATTTAGTTGAAAAAAACATCGAAGCTCATGAGCAAGATCCTTTCATTTCAGAAGAGCAAGTTCAATCTCTGTATCGTCATCTCTGGTCTTTACAGGCTGATTTTAATGAAAGTAAAAAAGAATTAGAGACCGTCAAAAAACGTTTAAGTGAACTAGTTGAGATAGTAGGCGGTATCATGAGTTCAGATTTTTAAAGGCACTTTTGATAAAAGTGCTTTTTTTAGGCTAATTGTTTGGCAATAAAACGTCCCTTAAATAATTTCTTCACCCGATTTAATGTGTGAGACAAGCTCTCTTCATCTGCATGAATCGGTATTGCCTTCATCTCTTTTACTGAGGCATTACTCGGATCTTGTGGCAAGTTAAGGTGAAAAGATTTTAAAATTTTATTCGTTACCTCATCCATATTTACAAAATATTCATTAAATAAAACCGTCACTTTAATCATGATTTGATTCACCACCACAATAAGAGAGGTCTCACACCCTTTAAACCCAAGGTCATTTTTAATAATCATCCCCTGATAACCATCCACTTTAATTCCTTTAATTTCAGCAGACTTTCTCATTAACAACTGTTGATTTTTCATAACAGGTGTCATCCCCTCATCGAGTTGTTGACGTGTAATCGAAATAGTAAGGGGAGAATCAACGCTCGATTGTCCCTCAATAGCCATTAAGTCATAACCATCCAAATTCATTAATACCTCTAACTGTCTCGGAATCATAATCGAAGCATCCATTAATTGATATCTCACTAAATGATCATAACGATATCGTCCTCCATAGAACGCCTCAAAACAATTCTCATCCTTCAAAAATTTCTCCATTTTCATCTATCCGTGTCCCCTTTATCCATAAAATATCGCCGTGTATCTGACAGCTCGTTTACATGTTTACATTATATTGACAAAAATCTCAAAATAGACCTAACTTTTTCATAAAATGAGGCGGATGGAAAAAGACAAATATTCCTTTAAATCGAATATCTTTCAAAATGCAGACTTTTTTTATGTAAGATGTTGCCCCTTTTTGTTTTAATGGTTCACTTCCTTTTTTTAATTTTGAAAACATTTGTCAATCACGTCGTAAATCTCTTTCTTCTTTTGTATACTATAGCATATTAAGGAAGAGAGGGATTAACCATTGAAAAAAATTGTCATTAGTATCTCACTACTCGTCACTGTTTTATCTATCGTTTATATCTGTCAATATAATACAGCCTCTAAAACAGCAGAAGAAGCCATGTCTGTCGCCGGTGCTGATTCCATTGAAATCCTTTATGAGAAAAAAACAGAAGATGGTAGCATTTTACTGTATCGAACCATCGGAACGGATTCCTTATCTATCGCCTATGTCAATCGTAACTTTTCAGGTTATGAATTTATGGATTACAACATTGCTTATGAAATCTCAAATTTAGAAGCACAAGCTGGTCTTTCTTATGTCAGTCTTCAAAAAACAGAAGATGTTCCCTATACGATTTATGCAGGAATCACAACAGATGAAAACTTACATGAAGTCTTAATTACAGAGCCGTCTTTTAGCATCGCTCATAGCGCTAAAATTATCGAATCTGATATAGAGGGAACCTATATTTGGATGGCCTATTCTCCTGATTTTACAGGAGAAAATTTCTCACTCATCGGTCTTTCCGAAACAGGTGATATTATCGGTGACATTGAACAAGATGGAACACAAGTTACCATTCATACCATTGATACAACTGAAGCTCACTAAAAAGAGGAAACTTAATGTTTCCTCTTTTTACATTGAGGTGTCAATTCTAAAAAAGCAACGGATAAACGCCCCCTATCTAAACAGGTATCAAACCAATAGTGATACCATCTTACATAAAATAAAAAGACATAGGCCCCTACACTCCTATGTCTTATTTCAATTTTTAATAATCATCATCACCTTATAAGACAAATTCAGTTTTAGTCCATTGTCTAAAAAAATTAATATCTCGAATCGATCCATCACCATTTAAAAGCCCCAAATAAATCCCATCAGCTTTTCCAACTTTCCAAATCGCACTCGCTGTATTATCTTTCGTCGAAATACCAGCTGACTTCACATAATCAATAAAAACATCTTTACCAACACCAAATGTTTCAGTCACATAAGCGACTAAATAAATATCGATACAACTCGCTCCTAAGTCATTCACATCTTTGCTCAAAATATGCTCTTTTACAATTTCAGGCCATTCCTCAGGATAACTCTCCACAATCAAATCTTGAATTTCACCTAAACAATAGGCACGATAACTTCGTTTCTCCCATTGTTTTAATAAAGAAGCATCACCTTTTAATTCCACTAAATGATTTAATGTTGTTTTTAAATGACAAAGCATGGGGATGACTTTCGTATCCAAACTTCGTCCTCTCAAATGATTTGGTAACACAACCTTCAAATTATCATCTTTCATCATATTCTCCCCCATTTATTTGAAAACCCTTTCCTTTTCATCACTATTATATGACCTCTTGTCGATTATATCAAGAAAGCCTCTAAAACTTTTTTTAATTTTTGCTTGCAAAATAGCTCATAGCAAATCTCAAACTAAAAAAATCAGAGTAGCCTTCTATATTTTTCAATATATGTCGGCTTCCTCTGATTTGTTGACTTTTTTTATTCCGTTACGTAAAAATTTCGCTGCGAATAGCCTAAATCATCATGATCTAGGCAATAAATGACTTTACCTTCTTGGGTAAATCCAATTAAATCGACCTTAATGTCCTCAATTATCGTCAACTGCTCTAAAAATTCTAAAATTCCATCTTCTAATATCTCATAACGCTCAATATCAATCCATTTCGGAAAAAACTGTCCCTCATTTTTAATTCCAATCGCCACTACCATTTCATTTCCTTGCTGCATATAATCCATAATCTCTCGAGTCTCCCCTTCTACCGGTTCAAACTCAATCAAATCCCCCTCCAAAAACTGCTGCTCCTTTAACCCAAACCAGCGCATGACAAAATCATCCTCTTCATATACAAACATTTGTAAGTAATCTTCATTATAAGCTAAATCCATCATATTCGCTTGAGCAGGAACCTCTAATTTTTCACAAGTCTGTGACGCTAATTCACAGATCAAATATCCTGCTGCCGCTTCATATCCCCCGATTTCTGCTATTAAATGTTGTCCATTATTAATAAACGTTGGCATTCCATAATACGACACTTCAAGTAACTTTTGAGCATCATAATAAATCGGTTTGGCTAACAAAACCGGTTCACTCCCCTGATTCCATAACCAAAGCCCCTCCGTATTGCTATAACTCATCATCGTTAAATCCTGATTAAAGTCACACCCCAAAATTTTCCCCTCTCCGTTGATAACATCAGGTAATCCCTCTACCTGAACAACTTCTAACTCTTCATCAAAAATAAATAACTCCTCTTCCGTTATCACATACAATTGATTATCAAGAATCTTTACCTTAAAAACACTCATCCCAAGCATCACTTCTTTGATGACATCTAAACGAGATGCACTCATCTGATAAAGAATGGCCTGATGATCTAGCGTATATGGCACTGTCAAATAAAGATCATGACCTCCAAGACGTCCTAAAAACGTCAAAGGCTGCAGATACTCATCGCCTAGCTCATTAAGATTAAACAGCACATCAGAAAGCTCTTCGACTTCTTCTTCAACCCCTTGATTATCCTCTACGATTTCTTGCTGTGGCATTGAAGTCACAGACTGACATCCAGCTAATAACATACTTAAAATAAAGATACTTATCCCTTTTTTCATGATTCCCCTCCATTTTTTCTAATTATACCACATAACATTCTAAATTCCCTTCATTCACTACATGAAATAAAATCAATCAGCAATGATTGGTTAAAGTTTTAATAAATTGCAAAACTTAGACCTTTCCGTTCAAATATAACTAAAAAAATCCCCCTAAGAACCGATTCTTTAAGATTTAAAAGGAGCCATCACAGGCTCCTTATTTATTTAATTGTAATCAGACTTTCTAAAATAGTCTCACTTTCATGATGTTCATAAGAATCCTCACCCGTAGGAATCCAAATTTGTTTTTCAATCACAACTTTGAACGTTCCTGTTTTAGTCTTTGATGCTCGATAAATTCCCTTTACGCCTTGATTTCCTAAATATCTTAATTGGCTCATCTGAAGCTCTTCTCCTGTTTCATCAAAAACACGAATATCATATCGTGACCAATCTTCCTCTGGAATAGTCGCATCCACAATGACTCCAAATGGAGTCATTGATATTTGTTCAATACTGGCTCCATTCGCATTTACTCCTTCAACAACCGTCACTGATGATAACTCTTGATTAACCTTAACTGGCACTTTAAATGCCCAAGTTCCCCATGTGGTTTGTGATTCATCATCAATATGATTGGCACAATTTTCTACGACAATTTTCTTTGTTTGGAAGGTAAACTCTTCTGGAATTTCTCCTGATCCTAAATAGTACTGCTCCACGCCAACAAACGTATGCTCATCAATAAATTTTCCTTCAAATCCTGAAATTCCGATTACCTCTAATTCCGCATCAAAATCAACTTTACTATAGGCCTCTTCTACAAGCAGTTGATTCACCTCAATGACCTGATTCTTTGCTTCTCCAACGATGTAGGATAAATGTTCAAATGGTTTCTCACTCTCCACGACATACGTTACATATAAAAACTGTCCATCACTAAAAATTTCCGACAACGTCATCGCAATTCCATTCGAATAGGCGGTTTCATTCACTGATGTTGCATACTCTGAATAATTACCTGGGAAGTACAAATTCTTTTCAATTGACTCAAAGACATTACCAATAACTGGTAACTTAGAAGCTACTGCTGGATTCGTGAATCCAAGTCCTAGTGTAATCGTAAGCCCCGCTGCTAATCCTACTCCTACCTTTTTCACACGTCCTAATTTCTTTGTACGTTTCATCATCATCGCCTGCTTAACTCCTTCATTAATCACATCGTCTAATTGATTGGGTAAAGAAATCTCATCATATTTATTCATTAAAACATCCTCCCTTTAATAAAACATTTAACTCCTCTTTCGCGCGTCTTAAATGACTTTTTACGGTATTTAGCGGTAACTCCATCAAATCGGCTATCTCTTTTTCTTTATAATCATTAAAAAACTTTAAAATAATTACCATTTTATACTCAGGCCGTAATCGATCCATTGCTTCATACAAATCTAACTTTTGTTCAATCGAAATTCCTTTGTTAACCTCCTGAATATCAACCTGATCTAATAATGGCATCACATCCTGCTGCTTCTTGATTTCCTTTAAAGCCACATGAATCAAAATTTTCGTCATCCATGTCTTAAAATAATCGGGATTCTTTAATTGATGAATCTTCATCAATCCTAAATAGGTCATCTCTCCAACAATATCAAGGGCTACTTGTTGCTCCTTCACATAACTAAAGGCCATTTTATAAAAATAGGCTTTATGACGCTTAAGTAGTTCACCATAAGCATCATGATCTCCTCTTATCGCCTTTTTAGCTAACTGCCTCTCACTGACTTCCTCTACTTTTTTAACCCAAGGTATTACTAATACACGATCCATATCCTACGCCTAACCTTTCTTTGATACCATGCTATCATAATTGACACCTATTAGAGAGATAAACAGGATAAAAAGTTGCAAGAAAATAAAAAAAATAACCATTCACAAACCGAATGATTATTTTGAGTGATTTAAATGATGCCCAATCGCAGCTCCACCAAAATAATTGATTAAGCAAGCTAAGACGCCTGGCATTAACACAAATAATCCAGGCATGAAAAGGACTAAAAGACTTAATCCAATACTCCACAAGAAAATAAAAAGAGATTGAAGAAGATAAGCATGTGACATAAAGAGAGCATTTTTTAAAAGTTGAAAAATTGATGTTTCATAACGTGAGAATAATAAGAGAATAAAGGCCGTTAAGACGACAAGTTCAAAAATTAGGATAATGATAAACAGCCAGGCAAGCGTCATTTTTTGCAGTAATGAACGATATCCGATGAATAGATAAAACAAACTTCCAAACCAAAAAATTCCGAGAATAAGAAGAAGCGGGAATGACATTTTAAAGTTTTGACGATAACTTTTATAAAAATCAGCACCTACTTGAATCTCTTCCCCTCTTAGCTTTTTCCCGCAAACAAATAAGAGCGCCGTTGTTGAAGTCACGATTGTTACAATTGGTAAACATCCCACAAACCATAAGACACTTAATAACATTAAATCATATGCGTCTGCTAACATTTTTCCAAGAGGCCGATCTGCATTAAAGATTCCCATCCTAATCCCCCTAACACTCAATGGCTTGTTCTTGACGTAATTCTTCAACTGCTTTTTGACGAACTAAAAACTTATGAATCGAATTTCGAATAAAAATACTTCCGGTTAATCCAATCGCTCCTGGTAACACAATCACAATCCCGGGTACAAGCAGCAAGCAAAAAATGATAGCGATGATTAAACCAAACGCTTTAATCGACTCAATAAAATAAGCATGTATAAATAAAAATGAATTTCTAATAATTTGGATTGTACGAAGCTCATATTTAGCTAAAAGTGCACACATATAAACACTCATCATCACTACCTCAAAAGCTAAAACCAACATGACCACAACTGACCCATTAAAGCCTTCTTTTAAAGCGGAAAAACTCATCATAAAGTAAGTTAACGTCCCATACCATAAGATGGCTAAAATCCCGGTAATCAAAAAAGATTGTTTAAAATTCTCTTTATAGCTTTTAATAAATTCAGAAATTATTTTAGGCTCATCTTGTTTAACCTTTTTCCCACAAACATAAAATAAAGCCGTTGTTGAAGCCCCAATCGTTACAAGCGGTAAACTTCCAATAAACCATAAAATTGATAAAACAGCGATATCGCTAATCGCATAAATCATTTTAAAGAATAGATTATCATCGTATTGTGATGCCATAAAAATCCCCCTCCTGTTTTTACTCTTTCATTATACCTTAAGATAAATAATTTGTAATCGTTTTTATTCCAATTTTAGGTTTAAAAAGAGTCTAAATTAGAGATTTTTACATATACTAATAAGGAAGTAGGGAAATCGTTCGTAAACGTCATTCGTCTCTTAGGTAAAGAGCTCCTTTTTCACTTATATTTGATTTTTTCAAATGTAAACATCCAAAAGAATGATTTCTCTTTCACAACACGCTAGAATGAAAAGTTGAACTGATATCAGTTCAACTTTTTTCATTTTCCACCAAATTGTTCTATTTTTCTCAACGTGTGAATAGACTATAAAGAATGAACAGAGACCCTGATTCATTCAACTTGAAACTCTCCTTTTCTTTTAATAAGATTTTCTTTACTCTATAAAAAAATATCCGGTGAGGCTTAATCACCGGATATTTTTTATGATTCCATCTGTCTATTTTTTATAAACTGCCAGTACAATAAAGCAAGAATTAAACTTAAGAAACCACCGACAAATTTAGAAACAATGAAGGCTGTACTTATATGGGGAGTCATGGAATTTACAAAAGCAAGCTGTCCTCCAAAAACGAAGGCACCACTAATACATAAAGCCGAACAAATTAATTTACCCAATTCATCCATTTCATGAAAACGACTAAAGGCCAATAAATTACTAACAAGATTACCAATCATTGCACTGATGCTCACATCATTAACCCCAATCCATCTCCCTATCATCGCTAATTGAGAGTTAAAGAAACGATAAATAATTTCTAGCAAAGAATACGCACCCGCAATAAAGATTCCAATGCGTACAACGATTTGAGCCCCTTCTGCCAGCGAGGCCATTCCTTTTACAAATTCAACACCTGAAACAGCCTGGGCACCTGCAATCATCAGTCCGATTAAACTCATCCAAACCACAACCCGACTTAATAGATTAAAGAATTTAATTAATGATAAGGGCCTCACTAAAATTAAAGTCGATAAAATGATAACCCCAACAAATAACGGAATCATATGACGAAATAGTATTAAACCCTCAATTCCTGCTATGATTCCACCAACAAAGCATCCAAATGGGATGGCAATCATTCCAAGAACCATTCCTTTTAAAAAGATAGGAATATCTTTTTTAGGAATCATTCCAAATGCCACCGGAATCGAAAAACTAATCGTTGCACCCAGACCTGATGCAATCACCATTCCTGAAAATTCTCCCATTAAAGTGGAATTTGCTAATTCCATTGATAATTGATATCCACCCATATCACAAGCTAAAAAAGTTCCAATTAAAATAGAGGGATCCATTTGAAAAAGAGTCGCAATTGGAGTCAACACCCGACTTAATACATCTGAAAAAACAGGCGCCAATAAAAAAATTCCAAGCATATTCAGCGTTAAAACACCTATTGACTTAATCCCTCTTTCAAAACATTCGCCTAAACCCATTCGGTTTCCCATCATAAAATCAAGGCCACCAATCACAAAAAAGATTGCCACCACATAAAAAATTAAATCTGTTATCACATCTATCCACCTTCTATCTTAACTTTTTATATTCCTTCTTCACTAATTTAACATTAATTGTAACAAAAAGAAACAAAACAGGTCTTTGTGAACTTTCACAAAGACCTTTTAATTAAGAAATTTTTTGATTAAATTTTTTCCAACTAAGCTCTTGCATTTTTGAAAATTCTTGACGCTCTTGCTTAAATAAATTTGGACTAATTCGATAGGCATAAGCTTGTAGCATTTTCCCATCTTCCGTCACAACCTCTACAATATCTCGATTGTACATGTTGCTTGGATTATTTTTTGAGATATATCCTTCAATTTCATCTAATGGTTTTAAGACTTCGTGGAGTTCGTTGACATAAAAGAGTTGTCCTTCAATCCAATGTTCGCCCGGCATTAAGGCTGGATAATCTTCTTTTTTATAATAATATAAAGTGCCTTTTACTTTGGCATTTTCAACATGCGTTAAGTTGTCATGTAAAACATCAATATAATTGCGCTCTCCAACCATTAGTGTTCCGTAAACAAAGATGGGTAACACAGTTTCTTGATGTTTTAGCATACAGCTCCTCCTGTCACTTTAACATCTTGATCAACGTTAATTCCTGTTTCAATTAAAATCGTTAACCCTGTTACAATATCTGCTACAGACATCGATGGCATTGTTGGCTTATCAACTGTTTGCATTGGGACATAAGGAATATGAACAAAGCCTGCTTTTAAAGAGGGTTGTTGCGTCGCTGCAAAATGTAAGGCTCCATACATGATATGATTACATACAAATGTACCAGCTGTATTTGACACAGCAGCAGGAATCCCGGCTGCTTTCATATTTTGAACCATTGCTTTAATCGGTAACGTTGCGAAGTAAGCAGCAGGACCTTCTGCAAAAATAGTACGGTCAATAGGCTGTGCTCCCTCGTTATCTGGAATACGCGCATCATCTTGATTAATCGCGACACGCTCAACTGTAATATTAGGACGACCACCTGCTTGACCAACACAAATAACCATATCAGGTTGTTCCTCTTTTAATGTTTGATAAAGAACCTCAATACTTTTATCGAATACTGTTGGAATCTCTTTTTTGATAATTTGAACCCCTAAAATCTCATCTGGTAATTGCATCACAGACATTAATGCTGGATTAACGGGTTCTCCACCAAATGGATCAAATCCTGTCACTAAAACTTTTTTCATAACATTCATCCTCCTAATCGACAACTAGATGCAAGTATTTATTAGAATGCCAAGAATCGCATTAAAATAATATGGATAATTAACATGATGATAGCAAATGGTGCTTGAGCTTTAATGACACCATATTGATTTTTCAATTCTAAAATAGAAGCCGGCACAATGTTGAAGTTTGCAGCCATTGGCGTTAATAATGTTCCACAGAATCCTGCTGTTAAGGCTAACGCACCAGCAATTAATGGATTAGCACCTAATGCAAAGACGAATGGAACCCCAATTCCAGCTGTAATAACTGAAAAGGCTGCAAAAGCATTTCCCATAACTGCTGTGAACACTACCATTCCAACACAGTAAGCAATTACACCCAACCAAATATTCCCTTCTGGGATGACTTGACTTACTCCACCTGCAATGACATCTCCAACACCTGCAACTGTAAATAATGTTCCAAGCGCTGCTAAAATCTGAGGTAAAATAGCTGTTGGCCCAACTTGACTTAATAAACGAATTGACTCATCGTTTGCTTCTTTAACATTTGATTTAGAAATAAAGAACATCACGATTAAAGCCCCGATTCCACTTAACCCAATCGCATTGTAAGATCCTAAATTTGTAAACTGTGCAATGACGAATGCTAACACAGCTAAAACTAATGCTGGAACAAATAATTTGTTTCCAATTTTTTCAGCTGAATCTAATTTAAACTGTTCGCTACTTGTTTTAAAGCTTCCCACTTTAACTTGTTTCGTTGCTGATAAAACAGCCATCGCAATAATTAATACCCCAACGATATTCGCTGGAATCCAATCACCAAAAATAAAGATAATTCCAAGGATTGACCAGAATAATGCCGTTCCTACTTTCGCCTGTTGCTCGTTAGAACGAAGGGCAAACACAGATAAAGAAATACAAACTAAACCGATAATCGCATAAATGATCGTTAATAAAACATTAGTCATTAGTTATTCCCTCCCTTTTTAGACACCACTTGATATTTGTTTTTGAATTTTTTCTCATTCATTCTAAATTGAATAATACCAAGTACTAAGGCAATAATCGCAATCGGTAACGTTGTTAGGGCAATGGTAATCGGTCCTTGCTTAGCATCAACTGTATACCCAAGCTCATTTAATGATCCAACAATTAACATAACCCCTGGAGCCCCAATGAATAAGTTTTGACCAAAGAAGTTTCCATAGTTTTCTGAAGCGGCTGTTAATCCTTTAATTGATTCAACATCTTCTTCTTTAAAATCTTTATATTGAGATGTTGCAGCTCCCTCTGCCATTGGTAAGAGTAATGGACGACCAAACTGCACATGTCCTGACATACGAATACTTAAAGCAGCCATAATTAAGCGGAATAATAAATAAATAGATAAAACTCCATCCGCTTTTGCATTTTTAATTTGACCAATTAACCAAGCGGCGCGCTCTTTTAAACCGTAACGTTCCATTAACCCAATAACTGGTAATGTGATAACGAATAACGTCATAAAACGGTTCGATACAAAGGCTTGTCCTAAAATCGTTAAAATTTCATTAAAATCTAAGCCACCTACAAATCCTGTCACGATTCCTGCAATAACTACAATAGCTAATGTATCAATTTTTAACATAAAACCAATGACAATAATTAAAATACCTACTAAACTAAACATAACCTTCCTCCTTTTACTTCATTGCCATCCAAATAAAACATTCTGTTTTTTTGTCATGTCTCAATTATAACACAAAAATGACACAAATACGCCTTTTTTCGACATTCCTTTTATTGGAATTTAATTTTAATGCAATAAAAAAGTTAAATTATCTTTTATAATTTAACTTTTTTTCTGATTATTTTTTAAAATAGGCTCGACTTCCATTGGAATCCATTTCAACAACAAGCTTAGCAGGAATCCGTTCTTTTAACTCATTTACATGTGAAATCACTCCAATTAAACGGCCATAATCTTGTAATTCCATTAAAATATCAATCGCTTGATCAAGTGACTCAGAATCTAATGTTCCAAATCCTTCATCGATAAACATCGTATCGAGTTGAATGCCCCCTGAATTTTGTTGCACCGTATCTGATAATCCGAGTGCAAGTGCCAATGAAGCTTTAAAACTTTCTCCTCCAGATAACGTATTAACGGGACGTTTTTTACATGTATGACTATCATAAACATCTAAATCCAGTCCTTTACGACCTCCACCTTTGACCTCTTCTCGTCGTAATAAATAGTATCGACGTGCTGTCATTTTTTCAAGGCGAGAATTGGCAGCCTCTAACACATCATCAAAATAACTAGAAAGCACATACGTTTCAAATGACATTTTACCGCCACTTTTTCCATTTGCAAGATCGGCAAGTTCTCCAATGACACGGTATTCCTCTTCCCGTTTTTGAATGAGTCGATACTGACGCTGAATGCTCTCTAACACATCTTTATTATGCGCTTTAATTAAATCTTTGGCATTCATTTCTTTTTGAAGCAACTCTTTTTGATCACTTAAATGTCGAATTAACTCTTCTATTCTTGAAAGTTCAACCGGTGCCAAATCTTTTAGTGATTGCTCAAGCGCGATTAACTGACTTTGAACCCCTTGTAACTCTTGCTCATATGCTTTAACTTGAGCTTCTGACTGCATGATTTCTTGCATCGAGCATTTTGATAATTGATATTCTTCAACCGATGTAAAATCAGTCCTCAACTGCGTATCAAAAAGTTGCTTCGCTAATGTTAACTCACTTTGATAATGAGTCATTTGACGCTCAACTTCTAAAATTGTGGCCTTTGTTGACGCCATCTCTGACGTTAACAGCTGATACTGAGACTGTGCCTCACGAATATGTTGCTCTAACTGATTTCGCTCTTGCTTTACCTCATGTAACTTTGACTTCACCATCAAATAATCTTGATATGGTTTTGGAATAGCATCAAGCATTTCAATCACAACTCGGCGAACCGATGATAAATTTGCCACTTGCTCTGCTAATTGATGTTCAGAGGCTTTCAAATCTTGCTCCAGTAGCTCCTGTTCTTCTTTTTGTCTGATCAACCTGTCAATCTGTTGCTCTAATGCTTGCCCTTTCAATTTAATCTCCTTTAAAGTCTGTGATTTAAACTGAATACGTTGTTGAATCTGCGTCATTAACATCTGTATGAATGACTGACTTATCTCCTCATCTTCTTTAATTAACTGATGCCCAACTAACACTTGAACTAATTCATCAATTGAACGTTGCTCTTCTTTTAAAGTGGCTGCAATTCCCGCTACTTTCTGTTCAAGTAACTGATGCTCTTGTTGTTTTGATTCTAGCATTAAACGTCTTGCTTCAAGCTCCTCCTTACTTAAAATAGGTTCATCGCTTGTTCGAGGATTAGGATGTTCAAGTGACCCACAAACTGGACACGCCTCTCCTACCTTTAATTCATTCGCTAATCGAATCGCCGATGCATGAATAAACAACGCGGCCTGATGCTCATAATCAGCTTTTAATGAGTCTAATAACCCCTGACTTTTCGTTAGCTGATTCATCGTATACTGATAATTAGCCTGATTTTTTAATAGACGCTCATAGCGTGTCAATAACTGCCCTACAATCCCTTGCTGTTCTTTCAACTGATTCATCTCTAACTCTTCTTTAAAACACGCTTCTTTTAACAACTGCTGTTGCTCCGTCGCACTCGGTAACGTTTTGAGCACCTCTATCATCTCATTAAGACGCTTGCTTTTATCTTCTAAAGAAGCCGTCATTTTAGTCACGACCTCTTGCACACGATCTTGTTCAAATCGTCGCTCTTCAATAATCTTTAAACTATCCGCATAGTTTTGCAACTGATTCATCTCATCGGTCAACTTAGAAACCGTCGCTTGCCACTCTTCAATTCCTTCAAAACACTTCTTCACAATAATAAAACGCTGCTCAAGATCAGCTAATTTCTCAACTCCCGCCTGATGCAAGCTAACTTCTTTTTTATATAACGTTTGTTGTTTCAAAACTTCATTTTCAAGCTTTGTAAGTTCGTCTGCTTTTTTTGAAAACTCAACCCTTTTTCCTAACTCATTCATCGCTTCACGCGATTTCATCAACATTTGAAAACGGGCATCTATTTCCTCTTTTTGCTTAAACTTTTCATTCAGTAAAAGACCGTCCTGTCTTTTTTGCATTTGAACCTGTAAATCCTGATCCACAGCAATCACTTGTTCATGAAGCGTCAGTTGTTCTTGTGATAATTTCTCCAATTCAACTTGCACTTCTTCTAAAATATGAACCAATAATTTATTTTCAGCAATCATTTGATATAACATCGAGCTCGGGTCACATTTAATCACCTTTAACTTCGCTGCAATCTCTTTTTCTGTATCCGCCACTTCTGCTTTTAAGCATTTAGACTGTTCTACTAATTGTTCTTGCAACGCTTTATAAAAATCAGTTCCAAAAATTTTACGAAGTAATTCTTCTTTACTTGCCGTATTCGCATATAAAAACTCTTTAAAATCTCCCTGTGGAATCATCACAATCTTTCTAAATTGATCAACACTAAGACCAAGAATCGCCTGAACTTCATTTCTAACATCCATATCCTTCGTCAATGGCGCACGATCACTATCTAGTTCTCGTAACTCAACAGAGGCTGCCATCTCACGCAACCCATCACCACGTAACTTTTTAACCCACTGCTTAGGTGCACGGTTAATACAATACACTTTATCTTTCACTGAAAACGTAAACTCAACTTCCGTTTTATTGTCACTACTTGCGGCAAAGTCACTTCGAAGTTCTTCGCCTTTTCGTTTATTTCCACTCGTCTCACCATATAAAGCATAACAAATCGCATCGAAAATCGTTGTTTTACCAGCACCGGTTGGACCTGTAATTACAAAGATATCTTGATTTTTTAAATCCTCTTTAAAATTTAACTCCGTTTGCTTCGCATACGGTCCAAAAGCTGTTATTTTTAATGAAATTGGCTTCACTTCTAGCACTCACCCTTCATAACTTTAATCGTTTGTTCAATGACTTGTTTTCCTGCTTCATGCAAAGATTCCCCACGATGATGCTCATAAAAATCTGCAAACAACTCCTCCGTTGATTTCGTCTGGCGAGCACTCGCACTCAACTGACTTCCTTTAAATTCTGAAAATCTTCGTTCAAGTTCTAACAACATCACATTAGGATACACCTGACGAAGTTTTGCCATCGGTTCGAGTAACTCCCCTTCATCTGTTAAAATGACTCGTAGATAATCTTCTTGTCCCTCATCCTCAAGCGTCAAAAGCTCATCAAGTTTTCCAGTGATGGTACGCATATCACGACGTGGTTTTAAAGGTAATAGTTCAATACTAATCTCACCTTCTGCGTCTAAATCAATCATCGTCATCGATTTATGGTAATGCTCTTCTGAGAATGAATATTTTAAAAGCGATCCGCTATAGCGGATTTTATCACTATTCACACGTTGTGTTCGATGTAAATGCCCAAGTGCCACATAATCAAAATGCTCCAAAAGCGTTGCATCCACCGATTCCTTTCCCCCAACCACTAATTTTTTCTCTGATTCCGATTGTTCTGGCGCTTCTCCACCCACAACAAACGCATGCGTGATTAAAACATTACGTTCAGTAGAATCAATCGGATTGACTTCCATAATAGCCTTCATGGCGTCATTAAGTGATTTGATTTCTGGATGATTTAAAGCTTCTCGGACAACGGCATAATCTGCAAACGGCAATAAATAAAAATTAACAGGACCCGCATCATCTTGCAGTCTAACTTTTTTGATAATTTTCGTAAAATTCCCTGCGACATAATACTGTGCCGCTTCAAATAACTCGTGTCCAAAATCAATCAATTCTGCCCCATCATGATTTCCTGCAATCGCTAAAACAGGTGTCTTTAGCTCAATTAATAAATCTTTTAAAAATTGATTATATAGTGCGACCGCTCTTGCCGGTGGCACACTACGATCATAAATATCTCCTGCTAACATCACAGCATCAGGTCGATACGTTTGAATATACTGTTTAATTTGCTCTAATACAAATTCTTGATCTTCAATCATTAAAAACCCATTCACCATTTTTCCAAAATGCAAATCACCTAAATGCATTAATCTCATCAAACCGCTCCTTATAAAATCGAATAAATGTTCTATAAAAATTATACGATTTATAACTTACCACCGTCAATCATTCCCTAGGAAATAGGAGAAAATAATTTTCAAGCATTTCCTACAAATTCCGACTTTTAAAAAAATATAAAAAACAGCCTCTTTTTTTTATTTCTGAAGAAGTCATTTTTAACTGATGATTATACGAAATCATCGATTTCATTATATAATTTTTCATTTTCATCGATTTAAGCTATTTTAAAAGCCAACAAAAAGTTGTATACTTATACAATACAACTTCCAACTTAAAAGATACAACTAAAAAAGGGGGGATTTTTATCCTTAATCAAAATTTACCTAAATACGTAGCAGTTGCTGAATGGATAAAACAAAATATTTACAATAACACATATAAAGCTGGTGAAAAACTCATTAGTGAAAATCAGTTGTGTGAAAAGTTTTCTATTAGCCGACAAACAGCCCGTCAAGCAATTGCTATTCTTGAAAAAGAAGGATTGGTTTTAAAAAAACAAGGCAGTGGGACTTATGTCAATCACATCTTTAGCGAAACTAAAATCCCCTCAAAAACAATTGGCTTAGTGACGACTTATTTAGATGACTATATTTTCCCTGGCATTATTTCAGGCATTGAAAAAGTTTTATCACTGAATGGATATAACACCACTTTACGTTTAACACGAAATAAAGTGAATACAGAACGTGAACAACTTCTATCATTATTAAAATCTGATATTGATGGATTAATTGTTGAGGGAACAAAATCGGCTCTACCAAATCCGAATTTAGATATTTATAATCAATTCGAACAGCGAGGGATTCCTGTTGTCTTCATTAATAGTCATTACGCTCAACTTAACTGCAACTACATTGTGGTAGATGATGAACTGGGTGGAGAACTAGCAACGCGACATTTAATTGAAAACGGACATCAAAATATTACCGGTATTTTCAAATACGATGACATGCAAGGAAATTTACGCTATAAAGGATTTTTAACTGAAATGTATAAGCATAATCTTTCAGTTGATGAATCTGCGATTATTTGGTACTCAACGGAAAACATGGAACAACAATTCTGCCTTGAAAACCTTCCTCAATTATTAAAAAAATTCAAATCATCAACTGCCATTGTTTGCTATAACGATCAAATTGCAATGAAATTGATTCAACTACTCGCTTCAAATGACCTGAACGTTCCTCATGACCTTTCACTTGTTAGCTTTGATAACTCAAGCTTAAGTCAAATCGGAGTCGTCCCCTTAACTAGTATCACACATCCTGGAAAAGAGTTAGGAAAACTTGCGGCTGAGTCCATTCTGAGCATGATTAATAATCCACATTATGAAATGAAACATACTTATCATCCTGAATTAATAATCAGAAAATCAGTTGCTAAGTTAACAAAATAAAAAAATCGACCAGCGGTCGATTTTTTTACTTTTGAATTAATTTAAAGAGCTGACTTTCATGAGGTGAAATACTACATTCAAAGGATATAAACTTCTTTACCTTCCCTTTCTTAGCCCCTAATTCTCAAATCCTATCTCCCCCTTGAAACTACAAACAACTTATAAAAACAAAACACAACTTCATGATAACTTTTTTCAATCTACACTTTTAATAAAACGTTTACAGAGATATCAAAAAAATACTGTACATAACGTGTACAGTATTTTTTTATTAACGTTGCTGTTTGCGCTCTAAAGCTGCACTAAATTGTTCTAATCCAATAATTACTGCCCCACCAATGATGAAGTAAAGAAGATTAAATGTCTCAAATGACATTGGTAATTGCGGTGTCTCAAGCGTTGTCGGCCCCATTAAAACCGCATAAATTGATCCAATCATTAATCCTAAAATAAGATAAATCATTTGTGGACGTGCATTTTCTAAAGCATGACGAATTAATTTAATCGTTGATAAGATTCCAGTAATAATTCCAATTCCAAAAATAAATAAAATAGGAACATAACTGAAATTAAACGTTAAAACCTCTTTAATAGCCCCAATAATTGTCGTATAAAGTCCGAAAATTAATAATAAAGTTGATCCTGAAATTCCAGGCAACACCATAGCAGAAATGGCGATCATCCCAGCTAAGAAGACATAAATGATTAATCCAATGTTTAAATTTGATAAAGAAATGTTAATTCCTCCACCCGAAGAAATAGGATTAAAGACAGAAATCGCAACTACAATCAAAATTCCGGTAACTGTCCAAACAAGATTAATATATTTATTTCTTAATGTTTCGCGCTCCGCTTTAATAATTAACGGAATTGAGAAAATAATAAATCCAATAAATAAAGAACTAATATTATAAATATGTTCTTCAAAAATAGAAGCTAAAAATAAAACAGAACCAATCAGCCCAATGGCCCAACCAATTCCAATTTTAATTAAGAAATTCAAAGCTTTTAATTTTTCTTCTTTATTATTTTTTGAAATCAATGTATTTAATGATCCGATAAATTGATCATAAAATCCTAAAATAAATGCGATCGTTCCTCCTGAAACACCCGGAACACTATCGGCTAATGCCATAAAAAAACCACGTATTAAATTAACAAAAAACATCGATTAATCCACCTCTACTATTCTAGTTCATCCCTTGTGATGATATTATAATTAGTTTAATCATATCATAAGACGACTTATATCGCAATGAAAGAAAGTTATCGATTTTCATATAAAAAAAAGACGATTTTTATGAACACTCTAGGCCTACGTCCCATATGATAAAAAGTAAAGTCTATTAGGTTTCATCTAAGGAGGATGTATATGGGAGCATCAATCAAAAACTATTTTACTTGCGCAAATAGTTCAAAAGGATTTTGTAATTTTTTTGATTCTAATTTACAAGGATTAAATAACTTGTATATTTTAAAAGGAGGTCCTGGAACAGGTAAATCAACTTTGATGAAAAAAATTGGGGCCCACTTTTATGATTTAGGGTATGATATTGAATTTATCCATTGTTCATCTGATGCAGATTCACTTGATGGGGTCATTATTCCTAAACTTTCTGTTGGAATTGTCGATGGAACTGCTCCACACGTTATTGAACCAACTGCCCCTGGTGCTATTGAAGAATACGTCAATTTAGGCGTTGCTTGGGACCGTCAACTATTAAAACCTCATACAGCTGATATTTTAGCTCTAAAATATCAAATTGGACACTGCTATGATGTTTTATACCAATCTTACGCCGAAGCATTAGGGATTCATGATGAATGGGAAAGCATCTACATAGCTGAAATGGATTTTAACAAAGCCCCTTTACTTAGACAATATATTTGTGACACCTTATTAAATTTTGAAAAACAAGATCATACCGCAGTGGTTAAACATCGATTTTTTGGAGCCTCTACTCCAACCGGATCAACTGACTATATTCAAAACTTAACTGAGGACTTAAGTAAACGCTACTTTATTAAAGGACGTCCTGGAACAGGAAAGTCAACCCTTCTAAAACAAATGGCAGCCCACTGTGAAGAACTAGGATATGATATTGAAATCTATCACTGTTCATTTGATCCAGACTCACTTGACATGCTATTAATCCCCTCTAAAGGTATCTGTTTCTTCGATTCAACAGCTCCTCACGAATACTTTCCAAACAAACCAACAGATGAAATCATCGATATGTACGATGCTCTGGTCACTAAAGGAACAGATGAAAAGAATGAAGCCGCTCTGAAAGAAATCTCAAATCGATATAAACAAACCATTAAAAAAGGAACGGATGCTTTAGGTCTTGCTAAACAATTTCATGATCAATTAGAACAATTTTATATTGATGCTGTTGATTTCGATATTATCGAAAAAATTTATGTTGACTTAAAAACAAAAATTGAAGAATTAATGTAATAAAAAAAGCGATTGTCTTTGTAGACAATCGCTTTTTTTATTATATTAACGACGTTTTGTCGCATTTTTATTTGATGCTGTTTCTTTTTTGACACAAAGTGCCGTCATCTGTGATTTAATTTGATGATAAGTTACCGGATCAAATAAAAGATCATTCCAAATTTTCACTTTATTATCTCGAATCCCGCAAATCACTTGTTCATAGTTAGGATACTTAATCACAGCAATCCCTTGTTTTGTTTTAATCTCAACGATTACTTCTTCTTTTCCTCTTGTTTCAAATTTTCTTGCGACTCCCTCTTGAGTATGTTCCCACATATTTAACCTCTCCTTTTAGTATGATTAGTTTTTGGATTGGTGATTCAATGAACACCGTGTATTTTGAGCTACAATTAACCATATGCTTAAAAAAAAGTTTTATGATAAAAAAGAATCCAATTTCTTTAAACTTTTTATCACTTGAATCCACCTCTCAATCCCTTCGGATTGTGTGATATAATAAGTTATATTCTTTAATTAAATACCGGAGACCTACTATGCAAATCACAATTAAGAACAAATCAATTATATTTGATATTCAATATGGAAAACGAAAAAAAATGGTGCTAGATATAACACCAGAGGGACATATCACCTTGAAGGTACCTCAAAAAACATCGGAACAAGCTATCCATGAATTTATGAATTCAAACGCTAATCTGTTACTAAAAGTTCAAGAAAAGATAGAGAATCGAAAATATATCTCAAACGAAAAATCCTACGATAAAGAAGAAATTTTCCTCTATCTTGGAAAAGGTTATCATCTTAATCAACTCATTCCAGAAATACCTGAGTCAGAGAAAGAAATTCAAAAGCAACTACAACAATTTTATACCACTCAAACGAAAAAGATCATAAAAAAACGTGTTCAACATTTTGAAAAAATCATTGGCGTCAAAGCTAAAAACGTCACTGTGGTAGACTCCCCTAAAACATGGGGAACTTGTGATTCTAACAAGCAACTTACATTCAACTATAAACTGTCTATGGCCCCAATTGAAGTGATTGATTACGTTGTTATTCACGAGCTATGTCATATTTTTCATATGAACCATGACCGCTCTTTCTGGCGTAAGGTTGGGATGTATGATGTGAACTTTAAACAACATCAAGACTATCTTTCAAGATTTGGAATCGTCATGACCATTTAAAAAGGCACTCCCATGAGGGAGTGCCTTTTTATGAACAAAAAAAAAGACCACCTAAATAAGTAGTCTATGATTAACAAATAAAAATGGCGCGCCTGGCAGGAGTCGAACCCACAACCCTCTGATCCGAAGTCAGATGCTCTATCCAATTGAGCTACAAGCGCATAAGATTTACATTTATTATCTTATTTAATATTATACTCTACATCATTTTCTTCGTCAACCAAATATCTGTTAATTATTAACAAACATTACTATTCAAGAATGAAAGATAATCGAGTTCTCTTGAGTTACCTTTCATCCTTACTTTATTTGATCGGGGTTCTCATCACATTTCGAACATTCATCAAACCTTCTTTTTCATAAAACATTAAGGCTGCCTGATTATTAGCTAATACACTTAGCTCAATATACTCTAATTGACGGTCTTTCCCCCAATCCTTAGCCGCCTTAAATAATTCATGTCCATATCCACATCCTCTATATAAAGGATCCACAACTAAATGTACTAAATAAACATAATGACGCTTGAGTAAAGATGGAAGATCAATTGATTCTAATTGCTCAACAAGAGCAAGTCCCCGAATTTCACCTTCATCTTCTAACAATAGATAATCTGCTTTCTCATTCAATAAATACTGCCGCACCCAATCGATATCTTCACTTATTTTTTTAAAATCATCCGGTTGCAACTTGGACATCATTTGATTGAGTTCATTATTTAAACGAACAATTAAATCGATATCCTCAACTGTCCCTAGCCTTACTTTCATACTCTCACCTCTTAATGATGATTGTATTAGATAGAAACACAATTTATGACTAATAAAATAGTTGGATTACTTTTGTTTTTTCAATTGATTTCGATAAACGAGCATACGGCCCCATTTTCTTGGAATAAAACGATTAAAAAATAACAAAAATCGATTAATCATTCCTGGAACAATGACTTCTTTTCCTTTTAACATGCCTGCAACTGCAATTTCAGCCACTTCTTCTGCTGTTTTAATTTTAGTTGATGCCACCTGAATATGTGCACGTTTTTGAAAATCTGTATCAACTGGACCTGGACATAAAACACTTACCTTAACGTTTGATTTCTTCATCTGTAGCTCATAAGAAATGGCTTCTGTTAATTGTAAGACATACCCTTTTGTAGCATAATAACTCGCCATTAAGGGACCAGATTGAAAGGCTGCAGTTGAAGCGACATTCATCAGATATCCCTTATCTTGCTCCACAAAATCTTTTAAAAATAATTTACTCAAAAGATGTAAACTTTTAATATTTAAATCAATCATATTTAATTCATTCTCTAAGTTTATCTCGATAAAGTCACCAAATAATCCAAATCCTGCATTATTAATTAAACCCTCGATAGAATAAATCTGACAAGCCTCATAGAGCAATTCCGTTTGCTTCATATCCGATAAATCAAACGGCATCACTTCAACTTTCACTTTATATTTTTTTAAAATATCAGATTTTAATTGTTTTAATAACTCTTCTCTTCTTGCTACTAAAATTAGTGAATACCCACGTTTTGCAAGTGCATAACAAATGGCTTCTCCTATCCCTGATGAAGCTCCCGTTACAACAAAATAACCCACAATAACTCCTCCTTGTAAAAAACAAAAAGAAGAAAGCAAAACCATACTTTAAACAAATAAAGTTTTGCATTCTTCCTTCCTATCATTCATCTAGATATTTACAAAAATGGTTTCAATATT
The DNA here is from genome assembly GCF_013046825.1 of Turicibacter sanguinis. Taxonomy (NCBI): domain Bacteria; kingdom Bacillati; phylum Bacillota; class Erysipelotrichia; order Erysipelotrichales; family Turicibacteraceae; genus Turicibacter; species Turicibacter sanguinis. Next base: position 2,933,308 of record NZ_CP053187.1, read on the forward strand.
TCTTTCATCAGCCTTAACACGTAAATGTATTGGATACAAAGGTTCCGATTATATAGGTAACTATTTATTGCTATTAAACACAAATCTAGACTAATCTCTTTAACAATAGATTATTTTTTTTCATGATTCTTCGCTAGAATCTCTATTGCACCTTTAGCTGCTTGTTGTTCAGCTTCTTTTTTAGTTTTTCCAATTCCACGTCCAAGCGTAATCCCATCCAACAAAACAATAGCTTCAAATGAACGATTATGAGCTGGACCTGTCTCAGAAATAATACGATATTCAATTGCTTTTTTAGAATCTGCTTGCACAAGTTCTTGTAACGTACTTTTATAATCAAATACTTGTGTCACTTCACCTTGTTGGTAAGCTTTATGAATAATCTCATGAACAAATGAGTAAACCGTGTCCATTCCTAAATCAAGATACATCGCCCCAACAAATGCTTCAAACGCATCAGCTAAAACCGTTGGACGTTCACGACCTCCAGAATTTTCTTCACCACGCCCCAATAACATTAACTTTCCTAAGTTTAAATTACGAGCATAAGACTCAAGTGATGGCTCACAGACAAGTTGGGCACGAATCTTCGTCATTTCACCTTCTGAAAGAGAAGGTTTTAAATTAAAAAGGTAGTTTGAGACTGTTAATTCTAAGACCGCATCTCCTAGATATTCTAATCGCTCATTATCTTCAATTTTTAAATGGCGATGTTCATTAACGTACGATGAGTGAGTAAAAGCCTGACAATAACGATCTAGTTGACGAAACGCAATCTTATTTTCTTTTAAAAACTCCGCTAATTGATCTAAATATGCCAAAATATTTCACCTCCATTCAAATTCCAAATAATTATAACCCTTTTCCAGGCTTTTCACAAGAGATTCGTAAAGAGTCGAGTGTTTTCGACGAAAATAGAAGTAACAAGACATTTCTACATCTATTTTCAACTGCAAATCAGATGACTATTCAACATTTTCTCTCAATGCTTGACTAATTTTATTCACGACATCTTGTGAAACAGCTTCACGTGCTTGACGAATCGCATTCATTATAGCAAGAGAATCCGATGATCCGTGAGCTTTGATAACAGGTGCTGTTACCCCAAGTAACATTGCTCCCCCTACCTCTGAAGCATCCATTCGCTTTTTAATACGGCTAAAAATTGGTTTTAAAATTAAAGCCCCTACTTTTCCTCGTGTTGAAGACATTAATTCTTCTTTTAATAATGAAAAGACTGATTTTGAAGTCCCTTCTACCGCTTTTAAGGCAATATTTCCAGAGTATCCATCTGCCACAATGATATCTACTTCACCAGAAATCATTGTTTTTCCTTCCATATTTCCAACGAAGTTAATCGAAGAATCCGCTTGAATCAATTTAAATGCTTCTTTTTGAAGGTCTGTTCCTTTTCCTTCTTCTGTTCCAATATTTAATAAAGCAACACTTGGGTTTTGAATATGTAACACTTCTTTGGCATAAATTGAAGCAATTTTCGCATTCTGATATAAATATTGAGGTTTGGCCTCACTTGTTGCTCCAGCATCACATAAAATCGTATATTTATTTGCTTTAATCGTCGGCATAACAGGAGCTAAGGCTGGACGCTCCACTTCTTTCAAACGTTTTACAACCAACGTTCCCGCTGCAATTAACGCACCTGTAGCTCCTGCTGAAACAACCGCATCAATTTCACCAGCTTTAGCATCTTTACAAGCACGTACCATTGAAGAATCTTTATATTTTCGAATGGCCATGGCAGGATCTTTAATATCCATCGGAATCACTTCTTCACAATGAACGATTTTAATACGCTCGTGTGGTTCCTTCATATATTTTTTTATTTCATCCGCTTGCCCATATAACAAAATCTCAATATCATTAAATTTTTCCACTGCTTCATAAGCACCTAATACTGGTTGTTCTGGAGCAAAATCGCCACCCATGGCGTCTAATCCTATTTTAAACATTTCATGTCACCTCATTCATTGACGCTAATTCCTTAGCATTCATTCATCTTATAAAAAAAATAACTATTACCATTATAAACTATTTCAAAGGTTTTCGACACCTAACTTTTCTGATTTTAATCAAATTGATGCATCTCATTGGCCACCGTTGATTCGATATAATCGCGTAGTGGTAAATATAAATTATTTTGTTTAAATTCATCTGAACTGACTAAACGATAAGCATCTTGCATCGCAACTTGTAAAATATTAAAATCTTGTACTAAATCCGCCATTTTAAACACTGGAACCCCTGACTGCTTCTCCCCAAAGAAATCTCCAGGACCACGAAGTTTTAAATCAGCTTCTGATATTTCAAAGCCATTCGTTGTCTGAGTCATAATTGTTAGTCTCTCTAAGCTCGCTTCATTTTTAATATCACTCATCAATAGACAATAGGCCTGTTCACTTCCACGTCCAACACGTCCCCTTAACTGATGTAATTGCGATAATCCAAATCGGTGGGCATCATAAATGAGCATCAAATTGGCATTTGGAACGTTTACTCCAACCTCAATCACAGTCGTTGAAATTAAAATTTGAGAACGATTCGCCACGAAATCATCCATTACAGCATCTTTTTCAGCTTGAGACAAACGTCCATGCATTAATCCGACCTTTGCCCGTCCCTGAAAATGGTGTTGCCACAAATGATACACTTCTACCGCATTTTGTACATCCATCGCTTCAGATTCCTCAATTAGTGGGGTAATAACATACGCCTGTTGACCTTTACTTAAAATTTCATCTTGAATAAAATTTAATGCCCGATCTAACTTTCCACTATCAATTAAATAGGTTTCAACAGGTTTACGCCCTTTAGGCATTTGAGTAATTGTTGAAACATCCATATCACCAAAAGCTGAAATTGCAAGCGTTCTTGGAATTGGCGTTGCTGTCATCATCAATACATCTACAAATTCACCTTTTTCACGTAACATTTTTCGCTGATTGACTCCAAAACGATGCTGTTCATCCGTTATGACAAGTCCTAAATTTTGAAAGACAACTTCTTGTTGAATAATCGCATGAGTTCCAACGAGCAGATTAATTTCACCTTGTCTTAACTTTTCTAAAATTTCACGTCGTCGTTTCCCTTTAACCGAGCTACTTAAAAACTCTATGTTTACCTCTTTAAACGGGGAAAAGAGCTCACAAAATGATTTATAATGTTGTTGCCCAAGTATTTCAGTTGGAACCATTAAAGCCGTCTGAAAACCAGCTAACATTGTCATAAATAAGCTCACAGCTGCTACAACTGTTTTTCCTGAACCTACATCCCCTTGTAGTAATCGATTCATCCGAGTGGGACTCATTAAGTCTGTTTTGATTTCAGATAATACAGTCAACTGTGCCTCTGTTAATTGAAACGGCAATTGATGAATGAATTGCTCCACTTTCATCTCATCAAAACATTTATTCGCCCCTACTTTTTCATGTTTCGTTTGATGACGTAAATATTGAATTTTAAGCTGAAACTTCAATAATTCCTCATATTTAATACGGCGTTCAACTTGACGTACTTGTTCTTTATTCTTTGGAAAATGGGCAAATGATACAGCATCCTTATATGAAATTAATCGATAAGATTGTTGCAAGTCGAGTGGAAGATCATCATTAATCAGTGAGTGAAATTGTTCATAGGCTGCTTTTACTATTTTTTTAAATGTTTTAGTTGGAATTTCCTTTAAAGAATAAACTGGCTCAATTCCTCTTCCCTCTGCACTCCCAATGATAATATCTGTCGCTGTAATTACCTTACGTCCTAAATCCCATTTTCCCGTCACGGTAATTAAAGTATCTAACTTTAATTGATTTTTTAAAAATTGACGATTAAAGACAACGACTTTAACGACTTCATGATTAACTAACACATTAAAACTCATACGAGCCTTCATTTTTCCATAATATTGAACACTACAAGCTGTAATGACTTTTGCTTCAACGGTAATTTTTTCTTCATGCATGGCGTGATGAATATCAATCAATTCATAATTTTCATAGCGATAGGGAAAATACTCTAATAAATCTTTTACCGTCACAATTTTAAGTTGAGCCAACTTTTCAACCATTGCTTTGCCGACCCCTTTAACTTCTGTAACTAAAATTTCATTTAATGACATTTTCTCACACCCTTTCAAATCATCATTTTTTCTTATATTGTATCATAAAGTGTCAATTTAAATATGAAAAAAGACGTGTTAAATGATTAACACGTCTCAAATCTCATTCTATTACTCAACTGAGATAATGTATGAATAAACAGGTTGTTCTCCATTGAAAATCGTTACTTCTACGTCATCATATTTGTTTTCAATGTACTCTGCTAATTCATCAGCTTCATCTTCATCTGTTCCTTCACCGTAAATGATCGTTACAATTTCACTATCTTCATCAATCATTTTATCAACTAAAGCACAAGCACTTTCAAAACGATCTGGTACTGATACAACAATATCTTTATCTAAAATTCCGATAAAATCATTTTCCTTAATGTCAACACCATTCATTTGTGTATCACGAACAGCATATGTAACTTGTCCTGATTTTACTTCTGTAATAGCTTGTGTCATTACTTCAGTATTTTCAGTAACAGATGCATTTTCATTAAACATAATTAATGATGTATAACCTTGTGGAATTGTTTTTGACGGAATAACAACAACATTAATATCTTCTGTTACTTGAGCCGCTTGATTAGCTGCCATGATAATATTACTATTATTTGGTAAAATAATAATATTTTTTGCATTTAATTCATCAATTGCCTTTAAGAAGTCTTCTGTTGATGGATTCATTGTCTGTCCACCTTCAATCACATAATGACATCCTTGTTCCTCAAATAAGTGCTTAATCCCTTCACCTGCAACAACTGAAATAATTCCATATTCCACTTGTTCTTTTGTCGCTGGCATAGCCGGTTCAGAACTATTTTGTCCGATAATTTCATTGTGTTGTTCTGTCATATTTTCAATCTTTAACTTCACAAATTCACCATGTTTTTGTGCTAATGTTAAAGCTTCTCCTGGTGTTAAGGTATGAACATGAACTTTAACAATGTCTTCATCTTGAACAACGACAATCGAATTTCCTAACTTTTCCAAACGTCCGCGGAAAACTTCTTCTTTAAATGGAGTGCGTTCCTCATCTAAACGTAAAATGAACTCTGTACAATATCCAAATTCAATTTCATCACTGCTTAATGCCATTTGAGCTGATTCTTGTGTCGTTTCAGATACTTGTTCTAAATTAATTACTTCACCTTTTAAAGCTTTTAAGAATCCTTCAAAAATATATGTTAACCCTTGTCCACCACTATCAACAACGCCTACCTCTTTTAAAACAGGTAAAAGATCTGGTGTACGATCCAATGAAATTTGCATTTCATTTACGACTAGTTCATATAAATCAGTGATGGTCTCAACTGTTTCATATTTGCAAACAGCAGCTTCAGCCGATTCACGAGCAACAGTTAAAATAGTTCCTTCAACTGGCTTCATAACTGCTTTATAAGCTGTTTTAACACCACTTTCAAGTGCAAAAGCAATCTCTTCAATACTCGCTTCGTCTTTCCCCTCAAGACCTGTAGCAAATCCTCTAAATAATTGTGATAAAATAACACCTGAGTTTCCACGGGCACCCATTAATAAACCACGTGATAAAACTTTTGCTACTTTTCCAATTGAGGCTTCATTTAAAGAAACTAACTCTTTTGCTCCCGCAGTCATAGTCATACTCATATTTGTTCCTGTATCTCCATCCGGAACAGGGAATACGTTTAATTGGTCAACATATTTAGATTTGTTGGCTAAGTTATTAGCTCCATTTATTACCATTTGTTTAAATACGATACCATTTATCTGTTTCAACGACATGAACAATACTCCTCCTAGCGATCTAAACCTTTAACACCTTGCACAAACACATTAACTTCTTTAACATGTTCTCCAAAAGTTTTTTCGATCACATACTGAACTTTTTTCTGAATTTCAAAACATACTTCTGATACTTTAATTCCAATTCCAACAATTACATATAAATCAACGATTAACTTATTATTGTCATCGGCGCGTAATGTAACACCTTTACTATAGTTCTCTTTACCTAAAACAACGGCTAATCCATCTTTAACAAAATTCTTTGAAGCCATCCCCACAACACCATAACATTCTGTTGTAGCATTTCCGATGACTGTAGAAAGGGCATCTCTTGAAATGTCGATTCGACCATATTCATTTTTAATTTGGACTGTCATGATTGACAAACCTCCCTCATCGCTATATTCTTGATATCATTTTACTATATATTATACACCATGACAAATGAAAAATGTCAATCAAGGCGACTAAAACAACGGAAACAATACTATTCTCTGCAATTATTTCAAAAAAACTTGATAATTTATAAAAAATGTGATAAATTAATATGAGTCTTAGATAGTTAGTGAAGTAAGGAGGTTTGACTATGGCTCGTGTTTGTACAATTACAGGACGTCGTACGACAACAGGAAACGCTCGTTCTCATGCAATGAACTCTTCAAAACGTACTTGGAAGTCTAACGTTCAAAAAGTTAAAATCTTAGTAAACGGTAAACCTAAAAAAGTATACGTTTCTGCTCGCGCATTAAAATCAGGTAAAGTAGAACGCGTTTATTAATAACAATAAAAAAAAGTTATCATGTTGGATAACTTTTTTTTATTGTTATTAATAAATCCAAATTCTTACTTTTGCATCTTTTGTGTCCACCATCACTAAATCACCCACAAAATCTAAATCAATTAATCGTGTGATTTCATCAATATCAACAGCTACATCCGTACCCACTTTTTCATTAATTCGATTTTGAACAAATCCAAGTTTTAAAAATGATTTTGCCACATTTAATGGGATATTGATTTCTACAACCTCTTCATCCCCTTTTTCAAGTGACTCTACATCTATATGTAAAAAGCGCCCAATCATTGATTGATTAACTGTTGCTACCTTTTTTTTCGCTGTCTCCATTGCCTGAATTAATTTTTGCCCTTCTTCGGCTGTAATTATTTTATTTTCAATCATCTTTAAAATTTTAACTAATTCTTCATTCATTTAAATCTCCCTCTCATTTTTTACTTTATCTTTTTAACAGTTCCGTCGCTTCCCTTACTGTCATTTCCCCTTTTTCAATCCGATCCAAAATTTCATGTGTCTGTAAAGTAGTTTCCGTCGTTTGGTATCCGAGTGATTGAATGGTTTGGTCTAACATTCTTCGAACTGTTGGATAAGAAATTCCTAACTCTCGTTCAACTTCCTTAATATTTCCTCTATTCTTCAAGAAAACCTCAGTAAAAACGAGCAATTCTTTAGGTAAATAACTAAATTTATTCAAACGATACTGTCCATTCATTTGGGTTTTACAACATTGACAACTTAACTGTGTGACAAGTAATGATTGTTCGCAAACCGGACAAAATCCGAGTGTTTCATATTGCTTCAAATCCTTCACCACCTTTATTTGGTACAAATCATCACTTCATTCTCTTCTGATTTAATATGAATAAGATTAATCGGTGGATATCCCCTCATTAAATCTAAAAACTCACTAAATCCATCAATCACGATTTCTACCATTTCATTCGATTCTTCCGTCGTTGCCATGTGTTTTGTAATAAATCTCACAAAAGGTGGACAGATTTTTAACATTGCTTTAATCATTCCAAATCGAAGAGCAGGAAGTCGAATCACTTTACCTTCATCGATTATCCGTACTTTTATTTTCTTAGCACGGTATTCCAGCTTGTGCTGAGTGTCTTTTTCAATTTCTTTTATCGCTTGTTTAACAGTTATCCGCCCCTCTTCAATTCTATCTAATAAGTATAGATAGGACATCTATCTCCCCCCTTTTTACCATTTTATACCATTATCATATGTCCGATGTTAAAAAATTTCAATCTATAAATTAACAGTTTTAAAGATATAATTAAAAATATTGATTTTATTCTTAAAAATTCATAATCTCATACTGAAAGAAAAAAACTGTCGATTAAATCGACAGTTTTTTTAGTGTTTTTTGAAGATATTCATGACACCGACTACAATGGCACTTAACCATTTCGGTAATTTAATTGTATAAAATCTCATGTAGATCTCTCCCCCATGCAAAGGATAATTTAATTCTTTACACTATATGTTAAAAGTTAGGGAGATATAACTTAATTTTAACAGGATTTAAAAAACCCTTCATTCAATCTCTACTGTTTACCATCAATAAATATCCTTCATCAAATGAAAGACTAAACTTATCTGCTAATACTTCATTGCTTATACAGCGAATATCACCTTGAGTTAACTCATAATTAGTCAATGGATATTTAAGACCTCTAAGTGTTAATCCCTTAACCGTTGTCTCAAAAGCAAAAAATGAAATATATTGATGAGCTGGTCTTAAAAATTTATGATCGCCTCTTGAAAGTAAACATAGTGAGTTTGTTTGATCAACTATAAAAATACGTACTTTCGCTTCGCTAAACTGTAACAGAAGGCGAATATTAGCTAGTGTATGATCAATTCGCCCACCCATTGCTCCATAGATATAGATTTCGGTGACACCAAGCGAAATCGCATACTCAATAGCCACCTCTGTATCTGTTTCATTTTTTTCACACGGTAACTTAATTACCTTTGAACATAATTGTTGGATCTTTTGATAATCGCACTCTCCAATTGAATCGAAATCACCAATCGCAATGTCAGGTATAATTCCTTGATTAACTAAAACTAAGGCTCCTCTATCCACACCAATACTAATAGATGCGTCCTTTAAAGAAGCTTCATCAAACCAACCATTTGGGGCCCCACACATAATTTTAGCAATCATCATGATTATCCTTTAATTTTTTGAATAGCTAATTTGCGATCAGGTGCATTGAATACCGCTGACCCCGCTACAACAACATCTGCTCCTGCTTGTTCACACAAACGTGCTGTTTCTTCGTTTACACCACCATCAACTTCAATTAAATATTCATATCCAAACTCTTCTCGCCATTGGTTTAAAGTTGCAATCTTATTTAATGAATCAGAAATAAATGATTGTCCTCCAAATCCTGGATTAACCGACATAACTAAAATCCAATCCACATCATTTAAAACATGTTTAATCATTTCAAGCGGTGTATGAGGATTCAAAACAACCCCACAAGCAATATTATATTGCTTAATCAATTGTAACGTACGATGTAAGTGTCGGCATGCTTCAACGTGAACTGTAATAATATCCGCTCCTGCCTCTACAAATTCTTTAATGTATTGATCCGGTTCTTCAATCATTAAATGAACATCAAAAGGCAACGTTGTATGGGGACGAAGACATTTCACAATTCCTGGCCCTAATGTAATATTTGGAACAAAATGCCCATCCATCACATCAATATGGATATAATCTGCTCCTAATGCATCAACGCATTTTACCTCTTCTGCTAACATGGAAAAGTCAGCTGCTAAAATAGATGGTGCAATCTTTAACATTCCTTATCCCTCCAACAATTAATACTTTGGCTTTCTAGATTTTATCTCAGTTAAAAACTGTAAATAATTGTCATATCGACTAGACAATACTTCATGATTTTCTACTGCCCGTTTCACTGCACAATTTGGTTCAAATTCATGAACACATCCTCTAAACTTGCATTGGTCTGATAGTTCATAAAAATCTATAAAACATTCTGATAAATCTGTTGCCTCAAGTTGATCTAAATCTAATGAACTAAATCCTGGGGTATCAGCAATTAATCCACCACTTAACTTATGCAACTCAACGTGACGAGTCGTATGTTTCCCACGTCCTAATGCTTTTGAAATTTCATTTACTTGAATATCTAGAGTTTCATCAATTGAATTTAATAGCGATGACTTCCCAACGCCTGATTGTCCACAAACGACAATAATGCGATCTTTAATTAACTCCGTAATCGCTTCAATTCCAACTTGATTTCTTGATGAAGTCTCAATGACTTGATAACCAATCTGACGATAATAATCAAAAATAGGATCTAAAACCTCGTGTTCTTCTTTTGATAACAAATCAAATTTAGTTAATACGATAATCGGTTCAATACGATTCATCTCGATAACCGCTAAAAAACGATCGAGTAATTTAACGTTAAAATCAGGTTCTTTGACTGAAAAAACAACCAAAGCCAAATCAACGTTTGCTATAGGGGGGCGAACCAGTTCATTTTGACGATCTTCAATTTCCATGACATAGCCATTTCCATCTTCTTCAACTAAAAAACGAACTCGATCCCCAACAAGAGGCGTTATTTTTTGTTTTCTAAATAATCCTCGACTACGACATTGAATGATTTTTTTTGTCTCAACTTCTTCAACATAATAAAATCCACTTAACGCCTTTAAAATTATACCTTTTTTCAAACTATCACCTACTAAATGGCCAGTTTTCACTGACCATTTTCATTTTTATTGAGTTGAACTACTTGTTGTTGAACGACTCGGCTTTTTCGCCACGTATAACGTTACATCTGATTTTACTTTAACACGCGTTCCAATGGCAGGAGATGTTTTAAACACATCACCTTCTGTATAACTAGAATCTTCAATATAAATAACTTTTGCGCTTTTTAATCCAATTGATTTTAATTCACTTTCAGCTTCATCAATAGTCATCGAGGCAACATCTGGTATTCTAACTTCTTCCGCTTTATAATGAGATGGCTCATAAATGATAATGTAATAGAAGAACATTGCCATTAATAAAAACACCGTATAAGCACTCAATAACGCTGTATTTAAAACGCCAAATTTCTTTTGTTTTTTGGTTTTTTTCTTTTTCGCCATTTCTTCTGATACCTCCTTATTTAAATCAGGCATCACCATCGTTTTTTCTAACTCCATCTCTTTAATCACTTCAGATTGTAACGGTTCATCCACACGATCTGATGCAAGTGCAGAATTTAATTCACGTAACAATTCTTCAACACTTTGATATCGTTCACTTGGTAGCTTAGCAGTGGCACGATGGATAATATTATCTAAACTATTCGGTAATTCCGGTATCACATCTTTAAGAGACGGCATCTCAGTTTCTAAATGCTGAAGTGCGATATTAACGGCTCCTTCACCTTTAAATGGAACATCTCCTGTCAACAATTCAAACAAAATAATTCCTAATGCATAAATATCAGAACGTTCAGTTGCTAAATTTCCTCTTGCAAGTTCTGGCGCTAAATAATGAACAGATCCCATGATCGTATTGGTTTGGGTAATATCCGCTTCGTTACTTGATAAAGCAATACCAAAATCCGTAATTTTTATAATTTGATCATCTGTAATCATAATATTTTGAGTTTTCAAATCACGATGAATAATATTATTTTCATGAGCGTAAAGAACCCCTTCTGCAAGTTGTTTCATTAAATGAACAGCAACTTCTGGACTTAATGCTCCATTTTCACGCAAATAATCTTTTAATGTTTTCCCTTTTACATATTCCATCACAATAAAAGGTTGCTGTTTATAATCGCCAACATTATAAACATGAACAATGTTAGGATGATCTAAGTTAATCACCTGAGATGATTCACGTTTAAATCGCTTAATAAATCGTTCGTCTTTTGATAACTCATAACGTAACATTTTAATCGCAACATGACGTTTTAACGTTCGATCATAGGCTAAATAAACATTAGCCATTCCGCCGTCTCCAATTAACATTTTAATATCATATCTTGAATTAATCGTTGTACCGATTATCATCTAGAGCAACTCCCTTCAAAGCACTCATATAAAGCAACTGATATATTATCAGTACCTCCATTTTCATTTGCCATTTGAATTAATGTATTAACTTTCTCATTCGTTGATAGAGGATTTTTAAGAACTTTTTCAATATCCCTATCCTCAACAAGTGAAGTCAGACCATCTGTACATAATAAAATAGCCTTCAGATCATAATTTTCTAATACTAAATAATCAAACTTCAAATCTTTGTTAACTCCTAATGCATTCATAATAATATTACGATGCGGGTGTGTTTTTGCTTCTTGTTCAGATAATTTTCCTTCTTCAACAAGCTTTCGAACAAAGGTATGATCTTTTGTGATCTGTCTTAAACCTTGGTGTGCTAATACATACGCTCTACTATCCCCGGCATGAGCAAATGCAATAAAAGACTTCGTTATAACCGTTACAATTACTGTCGTTCCCATACCATGAGAAATATGTTGCTGCTCAATGTACTGCAAAATATCTTGATTAATTTGATGCAAAACTAATTTAATCCACTTACGTAAATCTTCTGAATCATCAAATGAAAGTGTTTCATTAAAGGAATGTTCCACAACTTTAATGACCATCTCACTTGCAACTTCTCCTGCTTCATGCCCCCCCATTCCATCTGCAACCACCATAACGGTACAAAATGGATTTTGATAAATAGTCACGGCATCTTCATTGTGTGGTCTTACTTTTCCAACATCAGTCTTATAACACATTCGGTCCAACATTATTCTAAAGCCCCCTCCTTAGCTCTTAACTGTCCACATGCTGCATCAATATCACTACCTAGCTCTCTTCTGACTGTTACATTAACCCCACGTTTTTTCAACGTTTGTTCAAATTTTTCAATATGCTCAATTGGTGTACGATCAAATCCTCGTTCTGGAACATAATTAACTGGAATCAAATTAATGTGACAATTTAATCTTCCGACTAAATCTGCTAACTGATTAGCACATTCTACCGTATCATTCACATTTTTAATTAATCCGTACTCAAATGTAATACGTCGATTAGTTTGTTTAATATAATACTTGACGGCTTCCATTAGTTTTTCTAATGGATAAGCACGATTAATCGGCATTAATTGGGTGCGTAGCTCATCTGTCGGGGCATGTAAAGAGACAGCAAACGATACTTGCGGATGTTGATCGGCAAAATTATAAATTTTAGGAACAATTCCACTCGTCGAAACGGTGATATGACGTGATCCAATATTCAAACCTTTTTCACTATTAATAATTTCAATAAACTTTGTTAGATTCTCATAATTTTCAAACGGTTCTCCAATTCCCATCACCACAATATGGCTCACACGCTCCTGTGATTCATCTAAATATTGTTGCACACGTAAAACCTGTGCCACAATTTCACCTGCTTGTAAATTTCGCTTTAATCCACTCAAGGTTGAAGCACAAAACTTACACCCAATACGACATCCAACCTGTGTTGTAACACATACCGAACACCCGTATTTATGTCTCATTAAAACTGTTTCAATTAAGTCTCCATCAGACAATTCAAATAAAAACTTTGTGGTCCCATCACTTGCCACTTGTTTTTTTCGCTCTTTTAATGTTGTGACATCAAAAGACTCTTGCATTAACCCCTTTAAATCCTTTGGTAAGTTACTCATTTCATCAATTGAAGTCACTCTTTTTTTAAATAACCAGTCAAAAATTTGATTAGCACGAAATTTAGGTTGTTTTTGCTCTTGTAACCAATTCTGCCAATCTTGTATATCTAAACTATAAATGGATTTCTTCTCCATAATAGCACCACCATTTCTATCTTTTAGAACTCTTTTAATTGAACGATGAATGACCTAGTCTTATTATCGTTTAAAAGTCTCATTTATAATCACAAAATTTCTCGTTTTAAACAAGCAATAAAGAAGCCATCCGTTTGATAATCCCCGGGAAATAATTGAACCATTCCAGTACTTGCTTGTTCGTTTAAAACTTCAGGTAAACGCTCCACTAATGTTTGATCTAATTTAAACTCAGGATGCTCGCGTAAAAACCATTCAACCATTTTATCATTTTCTTTACGATTGACTGTGCAAGTACTATACAATAAAGTTCCACCATATTTCACCAATGAAGCCACTGTCTTCAAAATTTCTTTTTGGATTGCCATCACACCATCTAAATCTTCAGGTTTCTTTGTTATTTTAACTTCAGGATGTCTTCTTAAAATTCCAAGTCCTGAACAAGGAGCATCAACTAAAACAGAATCAAAGCTTTCCGATGGATAACATTCTGTCAACTTTGTTGCATCTTGTAAATTCACTACAACATTTTTAAGCCCCAATCTTTTCACATTATCCTCAATCAATTTAATTTTATGAGGATAAATATCATGAGCATAAACCATTCCCGTCTGGCGCATCATTTCAGCGACATGAGTCGTTTTCCCACCTGGAGCTGAACAGGTATCTAACACTTTCGTGTGATGTTTTGGCTTTAAAGCTCTCGCCACTAGCATCGAAGATTCATCTTGAACATAAAACCATCCTTGTTCAAAAGCTTTTGTCTTAATGACATTCCCTTTTGTAATGACCAGTGCATCTGGACTTAAAAATCCATCTCGACACTGAATTCCTTCTTCTTCAAGTTTTTGTTTTAGTTCTTCTTTCGTTCCTTTAACACCATTAACACGAATTGTTACATTTACTCGCTCATTGTTTGCATTGGCCATTTGTTCTGTTTTTTCCATTCCAAATTGCTTTATCCAAAGCTTAATTAACCAAAGAGGATGTGACGTCTTCGTTGCTAAACGCTCGGCATCATCTTCAATTTCTTGTAAATTAGACAAAGGGTTACGCATCATTTCACGTAAAATAGCATTCACCAATTTACCGTTAAATTGACCACCACGCTTTTTAGCAATATTAACAGCTTCAGAAATGGCAGCATGCTCAGGAACACTATCTAAATAAAGAATTTGATAGAGTGTCATTTGTATCAAAATGCGAATCCACCCTTTAACTTTTCCATTAAAAAAAGGAGTTGCATAAAAATTCAATAGTTGCTGATGCTGTAAAGTTCCGTAAACCAATTCCGTCATAAAATTTTTATCCTGAATGGTTAAGTCACTTTTTTCAATCTGCTCATTTAGAGCATGATTGCTATAAGCACCATTAATTAAAATATCTGTTAATGTCTGCAAAGCCAATTCACGGGCATTTGCCATAATACCACTCCGTTCTCAACCACCGTGATGTAATTATAATTTGTCACTTTATATTATAACATAATCTATTAAAATTCATCTGTTATTTCCTCTACTTTTCACTCTTCCTTTAGGAATTTCCCTAATATTAAAATAAAAAAGCTGTTTCAATTTAGAAACAGCTTTTTTGTTTATTGTGCCTTATCAACAATTTTACGGCCAAAGTTTCCTTGGACTTGTGAACTTTGTAAGACATTTGTAAAAGAATGCGGATCCACTTCATTTAATAACTGAAGGGCAATATATAATTCATAACTTGAAACAACCATCATTAACAAACTACGATTCGTGTGGGTATAAGCTCCCTCTGCATTAATAATCGTAATTCCACGTCCAAGTCTTGCTTGCAATGTTTGAATAACTTCATCTTGCTTCGTCGTAACAATAAAGACAGTATAACTTTTGTGTGGAGTATGAATGCGATCAACCATTTGCATTTGAACAAACATAAGTAAAATGGTATATAGTGCAATTTCCCACCCTTGTAAAAATCCTGCAATGGTAATAATAATACAGTTAACATAAAATGAATATTGTCCAAATGAACCTTGTTTTTTCATTGATAAATATTGGGATAAAATATCTAGTCCTCCAGTCGAACCACCATATTTTAAAATGGTTCCACTACCAAGGGCATAAATCATCCCTCCAACTACAATATTTAATAAAACATCTTCAGAAAATGTTTTTTCAGGAATAACATTCAAACAAATGGTTAAGAACGTAACGGTATATAGCGTATGATAAGTAAATCTTTTTCCAATAAATTTATACGCTAATAATAATAAAGGAACGTTAATTGACCAAATTAAAAGCCCTAAATTAATTTTAATCCCTAAAGTACTATATAAAATTCGACTAACCAGCTGCGAAATACCAGTTACCCCACCCACGTATAACCCAGATGGATTGATAAACCAGTTAATTCCAATAGCAAATAAAATGGTTCCTACAGAAATAATCGCCAAGCTTTTAAGTTCTTTTTTAAATCGCTCTGATGTCAAAATATCCATACCTCATATCCTCCAACTCCATTTTGTCTCTCACCTCAAAATGGATAATTCATTTAACCTTGAGAAATTATAACATTTTTATTAGTAACTTTAAATGTTTAATTCATCGTTTTTTTTGCTATTTTTATCCATTTAAAATAGACTAAAAAAATCCCGGTAACAGAAAGAAAAAAACATATCTGCGCTGCAACGCCTCACAGATATGTTTTTTTAAAAAAGCTCTTATTAAATTTTCTTTTTAACAAAGTTTCCTTGGATCATCTCACTTCTGACCACATTCGTAAATGAATGTTCGTCAACAGACTTAATGATAGCTAAAACTTCATATAACTCATAACTTGATAAAACAAGCATCAACACACTCTTATTATTTTTCGTATAGGCACCTCGACCCTCAAGTACCGTAATTCCTCGATAAAGATGTTTTAAAATGGTTTCAATCATTTCTTCCTCTTTCGTCGTCACGATATAAAGTGTTAAATTCTGATGAATCGTATGAATTCGATCAACAACAACAGAAGTAATGTAAATACAAATAATTGTATAAAGAGCCGTTTCCCAACTTTGTGTTAAGCCCGCAATCAGGATAATAATAGCATTAATACTAAATGAATATTTTCCAAAAGATCCATCATATTTCATTGAAATATATTGAAAAATAATATCCATCCCACCAGTTGAACCACCAATCTTTAAAATCATTCCAATTCCAGCACCTACTAAAACTCCACCAAATACTGCGTTTAATAGGATATCTTCAGAAAATTGTCCAATAGGGACCATTTCAAGCATGACAGATTGAATCACAACTGCTACCATACTTAAAACGGCAAATCGTTTTCCAATTGATCGCCAAGCTAGATATAAAATCGGAATATTAAAGACAAATACAAGGGTCCCTAGACTCAATTCTATGCCTAATCCAGCGCTTAAAAACTCAATAATTAACTGAGCAATCCCTGTCAGACCCCCAGTATATAAATTGGCTGGTGTTATAAACATATTAATAGCTAGAACGATTAATAAATTTCCAATTAACATAATAGATAAGTTTTTAATCTTCACCGACAAAACTTCGTTTTTAATAAAATTCATTGACTGTACACTCCGTTGCTATTTTATTGTTCATTATCTTCCTTTAAATAGGTCCATCCTTCTTCTTGGTACACTTTTCCTTGTTTCATTAACGTTCCTAAAGCTCGCTTAAATGATGCCTTGCTCATTTTAAAACCGCGACGAATATCATCTGGTTCTGATTTATCATAAAATGGCATCGCTCCACGACGTGACATTAAATACTCCATGATCACATCTGCATCCTCAACAATAGCAAACTCTTTTTGTGGAATTAAAGAGATATTTAACTCTCCATTTTCTTTGACACGAACAACGCGCCCTTCAATCATTTCACCTAAACGTGGTTCTTCACGACGTTCACTTTCATGAATGAATCCCATGTATCCTTCTTCTGTGATGACATTTGTCCCAACTTTTCCAGTACGGATAACACGAGCTTTAATTTTTTTACCGTGTAATGATTGAGGCGCTTCATGTTTTACCCCACCAAATTCAGATGGACGAGCAATAATCGCAAATAAATAATTTGACAACGATTCTTTTAAATAACAATAAACATAATCTCCAACTTGAGGCCATAAATGTTTGTAAATTGGTAAATCTGATGGAGCAATTAAAATTTGTTTATTAATTCCGATATCGACGAAAATTCCTAATTCATCACGAACACTTACAACTTCACACCATCCAAACTGTTCAGTCGTCACTTTTGGTTCATGCATGGTGGCTGTTAAACGTTTCTTTGAATCGTAATAAACAAATACCTCGACCATTTGGCCTTCTTCTAATGGACGCGTTACCTCTGCTTGATGTAAAAAGTATTCTTCTCCATCAAGTGTTAATGTATAACCAAGTGGTGTTTGACGCTCCACTTTCATTTCATGAATTTTTCCTGCTAACATTTCATCACTTACTTTCCTTTTAAAGTCAATATATTATAACATGAGCCAATTTTAGAGAAAAGCAAAATAATTCGTTTTCTCGACGAGTTTTATAAAATAAGTTGACACTAACTGTCCTTAGTATCATCTTTTTTTATGAAAAAACTCAATAAAAACACCATATTCTCTAATTATTTTTATAATAAATAGATATATACTAATACTAAAACCAATCTAATAAGAAAAGGATGTTTTTTATGAATAAAACTTGTAAATACTGTCATCAACCGCTTAACAATCACTCAATGACGACAAAATTTGGTATTTTCTGTTGTGAGGAACATCTGAATCAGTATCTAAAAAACCTTAGCAATGAAGAATATATCCAATTACAACATTCTTTTTGTGTTTGTAGTGACGAAGATTAAAAAGGTTAGCTCTCTTTTGAGCTAACCTTTTTAATAAATGAATGTTTGTAACCCTAAAACGAGTAATCCGAGTAAAAATAAATGAACAGGATAGAACACGTAAAACATGTATTTATTAAATGGTCTTCCTTTTTGCCCATTATAGTCTTTTAAAAAGATCAAAGAAAACAGGCTAAATAACTGAGCGTTACACATGAGAAAATAGATGACTTGAAGACCTACTTCATAACCATTGCCTAGATGATCACTCATCAAAGAAGTTATCACACTCAGTTGGCCACCATAGAGTAACACATTTAAAATGATGAGCATAAGACTTAATCGCTTAAAATTATCAAAGCATAAATACATCACAAAAATCGTCATAATCCCATAAAAACCATAATCTGTTTGCATCATTTGTGCTAAAAATCCAAGCGCTACAATAAACAATCCAGGGATAAAATTTTTACTTTCATCTCTTGAAATATGATCGTATCCCCAAATGGCTAATAACCCCAGTCCTAGTGTAAAGAAAACATTTTGATGACTCATATCAACAAAAGAACCCGAAATTCCAAAATCAAAAAACGGCTCTGAAATAACTGCAAAAAGAGCTAATCGCAAAAAATATTTCTTCTTATTTGAGGTATGATAAAATCCATTCACAATTAAATACGCAAAAATTGGAAAAGCAATTCGACCGATGAGACGCATTAAAATAATCACGAGTTGAAACCAAAAAAACGACTCCAAACTTTGTCCATAAACAGATTGTAAACTAGTTAAAACAATCGCTGCAAAATGATCGATAAACATTGCCAAAATCGCAATTAATTTTAATGACGTAACAGTCAATCGCTGATTAACAAAACCAATCCCTTCTGCTTGATTCACCATTTCACTCACTTCATCACCACTTTCATTTTTTTCCATTATAACATATGAATCCTTTAATAACCACTAACGATAAAAAAACAGCCAACGGCTGTTTTTTCCCTTAATCTAAATCACAAACTAATTTTCCTTCTGATAAACTACGTCCGATTGCTTTTCCTAACTTTAAAACATCGACTAATTTTTCTTCATCTGGTTTAAAGCATAACTTAACTGGATCAATCATTTTTAATTTTAATTGTGTTAAACGAGCATGAACGTTATCCACGGCTTCTCCACTCCATCCGTAAGAACCGAATGCGGCTCCGAATTTTCCACCATGAGTCACTGGATTCATCGCTGTTAACACATCCCAAATAATTGGAACCGCATCTTTATTAATAGTCGTTGCTCCAATTGCAATCGCATCTGCTTGATATAAATCTTGTAATAATTGTTCTTTTAATTCAGGATAGCTTTTAATATCTAAATCATATAAACGAACTTCTACCGAAGGATTTACCATTAAAATTCCTTCTTTAATCGTTTCGGCCATGATTTTTGTATATCCATAAGCAGATGTGAATGGAATGACAACTAATTTATCCATTGAGAAGTTTTCAGTTGACCATTCTTTATAAATGTTCATAATTTCTTCAATTCGAGCATCAAGTACTGGACCATGTCCTGGACAAATCATTTTTATTTTATAGTTTGAAAGTGAGGCAATCGCTTTTAAAACATAGGTTTTAAATGGAGCGAAAATTGGATTATAGTAATTTAATAAGGCATCCATGTAGTCCTCATTTTTTGAGGCTGGTAATTTTGACATTAACACTTCATCAAAGGCATAGTGACTACCAAATGAATCACAAGTAAATAAGATTTCTTCTTCTACTAAGTAGCTATAAATCGTATCTGGCCAATGTAAGTTTGGTGCTGAAATGAATTTTAAGGTACGTCCGCCTAAATCTAATTCATCATTCATTTTAACCGCTTGTGATTTAAAATCAATGTTTACGATATTGCGTAAATAACGAATCGCTACAGCTGATGCAATAATAGTCAAATTAGGATTTAATTTAATTAACTTTTCAATTGATCCAGCATGATCAGGCTCTGTATGATGAACAATTAAATAATCAATTTTATCAATTGATACTAATCCTTCAATCTTTTTTAAATAGTCGTCGAAATAAGGCGCTTTCACTGTATCAAATAAAGCGACCTTTTCTTCTCCTTTTACAAAATAAGAGTTATAAGATGTCCCGTATTTTGTTTCCATGACAACATCGAATACTTCAAGATCATGGTCTTGAACACCAAGCCAATAAACATTTTCAGCAAGCTTTAAGCTTTCCATAAATCGATCTCTCCTCCATTAAATAAGAAGTTTTTAGGTAGATTATCTATCTATTCTATTTTAACATACTAACCTTTTATCCCCAACTTATATGCTCTTAAAATTATGACTTCTCGCTAGTTCTCCTATCACCTAGGTGTTCGCTCATCAGATTTTTTTAAAGTATGTCCCTTTTATAGAGATAATCATCTATTCAAATGGGTTCCGTCAAATTCTTTCTTTATTTAAATCAACAGGACTGCATTCATCTCCTCTTTTTAAATCCAATGGGGATAAGTCTCACTCACTACGATTAGTCTAACCGACAATCTTTAAATCTAATTGATTGACATCAACCTATTTTAACTCTTCCTACTTTGAGACCATCATCGAAACGTTTAGAATGCTAAACTCCTCTCTAAATTAAAAAACTAACTCAAACAAATGTCTGAGTTAGCCCCCATTTTTTTATAATTTTGTTGGTTCTGGGTATTCTACCCCTTTAGTATCTACAGATACTGATTTCATCATTTGTCCAATAACAGGTTGATCTAAGTGGTTACATTCAACACTCGCAATTTGATCCACCACATCGATTCCTTCAATGACTTTACCAAATGCTGCATAGCTTCCATCTAAGTGTGGAGAATCTTTATGCATAATAAAGAATTGTGATCCTGCAGAGTTTGGAACGTTTGTACGAGCCATAGAAATAACACCACGTTCATGTTTTACCGGATTATCAAATCCATTAGATTTGAATTCACCTGTGATGCAATATCCAGGTCCACCAATTCCAAGACCTTGAGGGTCTCCCCCTTGAATCATAAAGCTACGAATAACACGGTGGAAAATCACTCCATTATAAAACCCGCTATTTGCTAATGAAATAAAGTTATAAACTGATTGAGGTGCTACCTCTGGATATAATTCAATTTTCATGATCGAACCATTTTCCATTTCAATTGTTGCAATCGGATTTGTTTCTTTTGAGTAGTCTGTTTGTCCTACGTAAGTTTTAGACATGAGTCATACCTCCAATAATTAATTAAATTTCTTTCCAACTTCAATTGGATGAGAGCCGTTTAAAAGGCTCGCTACATCCATGCGTTTTTTACCTGAAATTTGGATATCTGTAATTTTTAACCCTGCATGATCACCACATGCAACAACAATTCCATCTTTTTCGACTTTAACAATCGTTCCAGGTTCTGCATCATATAAATGATTATTCGGTTCTGCCCACCAAATTTTAACGGCTAAATCGTCCAATTGAGTAAAGGCAACTGGCCATGGATGAAGTCCACGAACTTGATTATATAATGTCGTCGCTGGTTTATACCAGTCGATACGTTCATCTTCACGTTTAATGTTCCAAGCAAACGTTGCTTCTTCATGATTTTGAGGCGTTGCTTCAATTTCACCTGCTAAAAGTTTAGGTAAAGTTTCTTTTAAAAGCTCTGCTCCCGCTACACTTAATTTTTCGAACATACTTCCTGTATGGTCTTTTTCACCAATTGGAACAACTACTTTACTAATCATGTCCCCTGTATCCATTTTAACATCCATATACATGATTGTGACACCCGTTTCAGTTTCACCATCAATAATGGCCTTATGAATAGGGGCTCCACCACGATATTTCGGTAATAATGAGGCATGAACATTAATGCATCCATGTTTTGGTGCATCTAGTAAAATTTTTGGAATAATCTGTCCAAAAGCAGCTGTCACAATTAAATCTGGATTCCACGCTAAGACTTGATCATAATCTTCTTTAATTTTCTCTGGTTGAAAAACAGGGATACCGTGTTCCATTGCTTTTTGTTTAACAGGCGTTGGCGTTAGGATTCGCTTACGTCCAACTGGTCGGTCGGGTTGAGTAACCACTCCAACTACTTCATATCCTTCACGGATGATAGTTTCTAATACCGGGACTGAAAAATCAGGTGTTCCCATAAATACGACACGTGTCATGGTGTTCCTCCTCTTATGACTTTAAAACGAGATGCTCCCTAACTCGATTTTAAAGTAACTACTTCTCATGTTGTATAAACGATAAACATAGACTCTAAATATTATTACCATATCTAAAGGTATTTTACTACCTTCTTTCATCATTTTTTGATTAATTAAACTGATTTGGATAATAATCTAAGCTCAAACTCACGACATCTTCACTAAAATAGACTAATAATTGACCTAAAATTTGATGAAGCATCGGTTCTCTTTTATATTTAATCATAAAGTACATTCTAAAACGTTGATTTAATCTTCCCACATAGGGCATGGTTGGACCAATAATAGCACAACTCCCTCCTAAGTGAGTTCGCAAATATTGATTAACTTTATCACACGCTAAAATTAAGGCATTGTAATCTTCACTGCTTAACATGACACTTGCTAAATAAAAATACGGCGGATACCCGAATCGACGACGCATCATCATCTCTTGTTCGTAAAAAGCATGATAATTTTGATTAACGACACATTGCATAACATAATGATCAGGACTGTACGTTTGAATTAAAACTTCTCCTTCTAATTCATGACGACCCGCTCGTCCTGCGACCTGAGTTAGTAATTGAAACGTTCGCTCCGCTGCTTTAAAATCTGATAAATGCAACATTAAATCCGCCGCTAATACACCAACGAGTGTCACATCAGGAAAATCCAACCCCTTACCAACCATTTGTGTTCCAATTAAAATATCCGCTTCTTTCTTTTCAAAGGCCGCAATAAGTTCTTGATGTGATCCTTTTTTCGACGTCGTATCCACATCCATTCGCATAATTCGCGCTCCTTCAAATTGGGCACTTAAATATTCCTCTACTTTTTGTGTTCCAAGCCCAAAAAATCGTAATTCTTCACTTTGACAAGCTGGGCAACGGTTTAAGACAGGTGTTTCATAGCCACAATAATGACATTTTAAACGATGGTTGGGTTTATGATAAGTCATTGATACATCACAATTTGGGCAATTAACCACTTCACCGCATTCACGACATTGCATAAAGTTTGAATACCCTCGTCGATTTAAAAGCAAGACAACTTGTTGATTTTTTTCAAGACGATCACGAATGGCTTCTTGTAAACGATCACTTAAAATAAAGGTCTCAGCTTCTGTTTTTTGTTCCCTCATATCAATGAGTTCAACCCGCGGTAAAGTTGCAGTTTTAACCGCTCGTTTTGACAAAGTCAATAACTGATAAACACCCTTTTGAGCTCTGGCAAATGACTCTAAAGAAGGCGTCGCACTCCCTAAAACGACAGGACACTGATGTATTTTTGCTCTTTGCTTGGCTACTTCAATCGCATGATAACGTGGTGATTCTTCCTGTTTATACGTGGCTTCATGTTCTTCATCAACAATAATAATCCCAATCTCTTGAAACGGCGCAAAAATAGCAGAACGGGCGCCAACCACAATTTGAACTTCTTGTTTTAAAATTTTACGCCATTCATCATACTTTTCGCCCATTGAAAGTGCACTATGCAAAACAGCCACTCGATTTTGAAAACGACTTTTAAAGCGTGATGCAATTTGCGGTGTTAGCGCAATTTCAGGCACTAACATAATCGCCTGCTGCCCCCTTTTAATCACATTTTCAATCATTTGAAGATACACTTCTGTTTTCCCACTTCCCGTAATTCCATGTAATAAAAAGACCTCAGAGGAATGCGAGGCACAAGCTTTTACAACAGTATCTACTGCCAATTGTTGCTCATCATTTAAGGTCAATGCCGTCGTCACTTCATGAGTTTGCGAAGCAAAAGGATCTCGATAATCCTCCACCTCAATCTCTTTTACCACTCCTTTATCTACTAACGACTTCACAATTGCACTTGAAACATGAAGCGATTCGATCAGTGATTGCTTTTGCACTGGCATTTTAGATTGCAATAAATACTCAATCACCATCTTTTGCTTAACCGCTCGATTAAACGCATTAGAATCGATATCGGATGCAGTGAGCATCAAATACTTCGTCACTTTTTTCCCAAGCTTATCCTTCACTTCGTAGACTAATTCGACTTCACGATGCTCAATAGCTTGTTTGATATCACGCCAGTACGTTTTAGGGATTGCCTCATAATCTAATATTTTTGATGTTTGAAATAATGCATCAAGACTTGGTGATAAATGCTCCGTTAAGCGAACCAACTTCTTTTTATATTTCGCCCGCATTGCATTGGGAATCATGGCTTCAAAACATTGAATCATCGTACTGCCAGTTTCCTTACTTAATGAAAGTCCAAGCGTTCTTAACTCTTCATTTAAAACCGGGACCACATCAATCAACTCTTTAATCGGTCTCACTTTTTCTAATTGTGTGCTCTCTTTTAATGAAATGACAAATCCCATAATCGTTCTGGGTCCAAAAGGGACTAACACACGCACACCTGGTTGAATGATTGTTTCTAACTCTAAGGGAACTTCATAATCAAATATTTTATTAACCGCTTTGTTTTTAATATCGACCACGACTTCTGCAATCAAATTCATAACCTCCCTTAGCCATTTTTAATATTATATTATACCACATCACCTTAACTTCAATATATAAACCAACATGTAATTCATTGTTTTGTAATCACACTTGGTATTTAAATTCAATTGATACTAACATTACCAATAAGGAGACCCTAATCTCTCGAAAGAGAGAACTATTTAACATGTGCGCCCAGTGATTGTGGACTGTGCTTTGCACCACTGGGGCCTGCCCCACCAATGGTGGAATTAAAACGTGTGGGGGCCCGCCCCACCAATGGTGGAATTAAAACGTGTGGGGGCCCCACAAACAAAAAAACCTTAGCGAAAGCTAAGGTCTATTCTTCTTTTAACTCGAAATCAACAACATCATAAAGAATTTCTTCTAAAGCAACCCCAACTGGTTTTGCACATTTTGCTGTTGGTAACCCATCAACATAATCTAATTGTGATTGGTTTTCATCAACGATTTGGCGAGCACGTTTTGCTGCAATATAAGCAATTTTATACTTTGAATCGACTTTATCTAATAATTTATCAATTGATGGATAACGCATTCCTGACATAATTATTCAACCTCCACAATATTTTTATTATAATATTCTAAAACACGATTACTACGTGAGTGTTCAGCTTCAATAATCGCCATAATTCGATCGCGAGCATTTTCAACCGTGTCATTAATCACAATATAATCATACTCGTGAGCTAATCCAATTTCAGCTTCTGCTTTTTGCATACGTTTATTGATTACATCCATCGCTTCCGTACCACGCGTCATGATACGATTACGAAGTTCATCCATACTTGGAGGAGCAATAAAAATAAAGCATGCATCTGGTTTTACATTTTTAACTTGAAGGGCACCTTGTACTTCAATTTCAAGTACAACATCTTTTCCTTCATCTAATTTTTGGTTTACATAATCAAGTGGTGTCCCATAGTAGTTCCCTACGAACTCTGCCCACTCAAGTAATTGACCTTGATCAATTCTATCTAAAAACTCTTCTTTTTCTACGAAGAAATAATCCACACCATTCTGTTCTCCAACACGTGGCTTTCTTGTTGTCATTGAAATTGAGTATTCCAAGTTATGGTTTTCTTGTTCGAATATTGATGCGCGCACAGTTCCTTTTCCAACGCCACTAGGACCTGATATGACTATTAGTACGCCTTTTTCTACTAATCTCATGCATTCACTTCTCCTTAAACTTTCATTTCACTATCATAGCATGAATTGAAATAAAATAAAATAGCTCAATAATTTTTTTGTCATAAATTCCACGCAAATCTTTATAAATCATTTTAGACATCTTTTATAAAATTAAAACCACAATAAGTTTATTATTAGAAATTTCACTTGTTTTTATGTCTATGCTTTTAAAAAAATGATATACTTTTCATAAATCAATATGTTTAACGAGGTGATGTTTTAATGGCTTTTGACGGACTCATGACAAAGACGGTCGCTAATACGCTAAAAGAGCAATTAGTAGCTGGACGTATCAATAAAATTTATCAATTATCCAATCATGAAATTTTAATGCAAATTCGTGCCGGTGGAAAAAATCAAAAATTACTATTTTCAACGCACTCAACTTATGCACGACTTCAACTAACCAAATCAGATTATCAATATCCCGATGAACCACCAATGTTTTGTATGTTCTTACGTAAACATTTAGAGGGTGGGATTATTTATCACATCGAACAAGTTAATGACGATCGTATTATTAAATTTACGATTCGTCATATGAACGAACTTGGGGATCAAATGATTAAGTTCCTCTATATCGAAATTATGGGAAAACACAGCAATTTAATCTTAACGGATGCAAATCATCGTATTTTAGATACGATTAAGCATATCTCTCCATTGGTGAACCGCTATCGTTCTTTACAACCTGGGGCGACCTATATTTTACCACCCACACAAAATAAACGGGATCCATTTGAAGTCAATGCGAAACAATTTGAAGAGCTTATGAATCCCGATGAACGTTATGATAAACAGTTAGTCGCCCACTTTGCTGGCCTTTCTCCTCTTATTGCGCGCGAAATCATTTATCGATCTAACTCTGAGAAAGTGACTGATTTATTCAACGCCTTCCAAAATGTGATGCAAGAAATTAAATTAAAGCCAAGTCCTCACGTCATGATTGGTGAAAAAGAATCTTTCTATTTAATTCCCCTTTACCATCTTGAAGCACAACTCATACCTTGTGAAACACTTTTTGATATGTTTGATCGCTTCTATTTTGGAAAAGATGAACGGGATCGAATTAAACAACAATTCTTTGACATTGAACGATTTATTAAACAGGAATACGATAAAAATATAAAGAAATTAAATAAATTAAACGAGGAATTAATTCAGTCTGAAAAAGCAGATCAGTATAAAATTCAAGGTGAATTAATTTTAGCTAATCTTTATCAAATTGATCGTGGTTCAAGCACAATACGTGTTCAAAATTTCTATTCAGAACATCTAGAACCGATGGATATTCAATTAGAACCGATGCTATCGGCTTCCGATAATGCCCAAAAATATTTCCAAAAATATAACAAAGCTAAAAATGCTGTAAACTATATTTTAGAGCAAATCGAATTAACCGAAGTTGAAATTTCATACTTTGAAACACTGTTAATCCAAATCGAAACGGCCTCATTAAAAGATGCTTACGAAATTAAAGAAGAGCTTGAAAATGCCGGTTATTTACGCAAACGCCAAACAAAAAAACGAAAATCAAATGGAAAGCCAAGTATCGAAAAATACTTATCATCAGATGACGTTGAAATTTACGTTGGAAAAAACAATTTACAAAATGATTATCTGACACATAAACTGGCTCGTCGCCATGAGTGGTGGTTCCATGCGAAAGATATGCCTGGATCTCACGTTTTAGTTCGTAGTGATGCAGATGAACTTTCTGAAACAACCATTCGAACAGCGGCGCAACTCGCCGCTTACTTCTCAAAAGGACGTCTCTCATCAAGCGTTCCAATTGACTACACACGCGTTCGTCATGTTAAAAAAATTCCAGCTGCACATTTAGGATTAGTCACCTATGAAAATCAAAAAACAATCTACATCGATCCAGATGAAGCCTTCATTATGAATTTAAAAAAATTAAAATAAGAAAAGGAGCCGTTGGCTCCTTTTCTTATTGATGTGGTTTATATTTACTTGTATGTAGAAATTGTTCAAAAACAACTTCTCCATCTGCATTGTACCCATAAAGCGTTGTATCGGCACGAAGTCCCCCTTCCGATACAATCGTTTTTGGTTTATATGTGATCCCCTTTAACGCTTCTGAATTAGACCAAAACTCAACAGTTAACGTCCCATATTCAGCCATGACATTAATATAAATTGGATAATCTAACGTATTAATAAATTTTAAATCAATCGCATTATCTGCCATTGTTGCATCCTGCCCAAGTGGCACATAATTAACTGATAAGCTATGATTTCGGCGTTCAGTCGCAATAATCCCTGCCTCTAATTGTGTATTGTATAGCGTTGAAGACACTTGGCAAATCCCTCCCCCAATTCCAGGGACAGCCTTTCCATTTAAAAAGATGGTTGCGTCAACATATCCATGAGCTGCATCAACCGGTGACACTTTCTCTGCATATGAAAACTCATCATTTGGCATCAATAACGTTTTATTCACTTTACTAGCTGCTAATTCAACATTCTTTGCTCTTGGAATTCCTGCCGGGTAAGTTGATGAGTACGTTGAAATTTTCGTATCAATCGTTTTTAATAACTCTATATCCGTTTCCCTTGGATTAATCAATGGCGTGACTTCAATATAAATGGGTTCTTTTGAAATCGTCTTCAGTTGTTCTGTTAATTGCTCTAATAGCTGTTCTCCTGAAATCAGCTGTCCATCACTTCCTTCTTCAATTTGAAAAGAACCATAGTACACCATTTCAAAAATGGGTTCTACCTTTTCAACATAACAAGCTTCTTCGATAGACTTTACCCAATTTTCTAGCGCGTCTTGATCATAGTTATATCCAATTTCAAACTCATATAGCATCGGTTCTTGAATTTGACTTGCCTGTTCCATAATCTCTAAATCTTTCCCAATTTCGATGATTTTTTTCGAAAATGATTCAATATCTTGATTAAAAGTCACATTAAAATCTTCCAAAGAACGTTCAAATGTTTGATCCCCCACCACGACAGTCATTTTTCTTTGTCCAAAATTTCCAAGTTCTTTTTCAATAACCTCCACAATTTTTTCTTGTGTCAATTCTGAAACATCAATATCGTTAATAAAAATATTTGGAAAAGCTACGGATTCATACGCCATTACGAGTTCCTCAGCTTTAGAATACTCATAGTAGCGATATCCAACATACGCTAAAATCAAAGCCGTATTAATGACTGCAACCAATACCCCAATAAGCCATTTCTTTTTTGAATTCATTTCATCCATCCTCCTAATTCCTTACTACCCTAACATTCTTGCCCTGACGATGAAACAGGACATCTTACTAATACAGTATACGCATTTTCACACACCTTCAAACTCAATAATTGCTTAGTTGAAACCATCATGTTCCCCCTTAAGATAGTATTTATTTTAAAAACGGAATCCATCTGAGTTTTTGGTAACACCTTCTGTTCATCCCATTTAAAAAAATCAACCTTTTGAAGTGAAACGCTTAATCGAATTAAATTCACTTGTTCTTGTAAATTTTTTCGTCTCTCACTCACACGTTTCAACTCATCCATTAAAATAACCTCTAAAGAAGTCTCTTCAGTCGAAGCTCGATTCATCAGATACTCATAAGCCAGACGTTTCTCTGCTTCTTTTTTAAACTCCATCGCTTTCCATTCCACGACGCGAGCTAAATAATACTCTGTCTCAAGCCGAGGACTCTCCTTCTTTCCCCTCGGAACATAAAGACCTGAATCCGTTATATGATATCGCCTTTTAATTAAGCACCTAGCATCTTCTTGGAGTCGTTGCGTTGTGAAGAGTTGACGTTTTCTTCTTAATAACATTTCTTTTAATAAGCCTTGCCAACATTTTAAACGCTCCACCTCATAAATCATCTGACTCACTTCTAAGGGCGTGTATCTTTCATAAATCAGATGGTGTGTAATGGGAAGTTTTTTTAAATTAATCACACAAATTTCTTGATTAAACGTATACAGCACTTTTTTGATCAACTTTAGCTCTTTACAACGCTTCTTTAATGCTGGCGATAAGACACAATAAATCTCTTCAACTCTTAAAATTCCATCTAGTAAAATCGTATAGGTTTTAAATTGATACGCCTCCACTTTCAAACCAGTCGTTAACTCTTCAACAAATCCCTCTACTTTTACTTTCAAGCTAACATTTAATTTCGTATTTGAAAAAATCCAATCAACCACTTCAAAAAAATCAACAGAACTTGGTAAAAAGGCCAAGTCTTCCTCCTCTGCTTGAATCTTTGGGGTTACATTCTCATAGGGTTGATGTCGATTCCAAAGCAAAGAGGACGCTTCATCTGTCATCACACACTCCAATAGGTTCAAAACTGAAAGTGAACTTTCCTTTTTTAAGGATTGATAATTGGCAAGGCATCTCATACTCTCTAACACTTCAGAATCAGTACATCCTTCTTTTATACTTTTTGAGAGGATCTCACCTTGATGAATCGCTAATAATTCACTAGCTTGTGAAATGGATTTAGAACGTAATAAATAAATCACAAATTGATTATAAAATTCCTTCACCACGTCTTGTAATGAAGATGCCTCTCGTCCTAAAATTGAATCACTTATCTGCAAGGGCTGTTTAAATGCCACAATCACTTCATCATCCATGACCTCAAGGGCTAATGGTTCAGTTGTGTAAATCCGCTCTCCTTTTCGACATAAAAAAATTTCCCCTGATTCAAGCAAAATGGTCAGCCGTTGATTTTTCATTATTCTTTTCAAATAAAACATAGAATCACTTTTTTTTAAGCAGTAATGAATCTGTCCCATTTGATTCAACTCTTCTAACCATTTCTTAAAATTCAATGGAATCCATTCATTGAAGCTTAAAATATCGAGTCTAACAGAATGCTGATTTAACAAAGTCGCCACTTTTAGAAAACGTGATGACTTTAAATCCATCTCATATTCCATTAACTGAAATGTTTGACTTGAAAAAACAATAAATTGAGTCGCGATTGAAAAATCAAGTTGTCGCATCACACTCTCTAACACATTGATTAAACTAGCATACCGATAATGACTCAAGACATGATGAATAGCGTCCTCAATATCCGCAGACTGTTGCCTCAATTCTTCGGCCTGAACCTCTTTTAATAACCATTTCATCTCCTTTTTCCCTTCGAAAACAATGAGTGAAAGGCGATGTTTGGGATGGGTAGTGATAAACTTTAATCCCCATTTTAAAGCTTTTTTGATGTCATGAAAGTGCTGTTTAGATGACTTTGAACCATCAATAATCAACACATAATGTGTCTGAGATTGTTGAGATTGAGCTCGCTTCTTAATTTTATAAAAATAGCCTTGCTTAAGGTTTGATTTTGCTAAAATTAGCTCTTGATTTCCAAGTGATTGAATCTCTCCCACTTGTTTAAACTCCTTCATTAAAACGCCTCCATCATGTACTTGATTGATACATTTATATGAAGAAGATAGTAAGTTTATTCTAGCAAATCCGACGAAATGAAAGATGTCATTTTTTGGTAAACAAAACCATTTTTAATGTCTTTTTAAAAAATGTTCACTTATTTTGTTTAAAATAGCCTCTATCCGCATTTATCTCTTCACGTTATAATAAAAGAAATACTGCTTAAGGAGATTGAGAATGAATTTTATTGCAATAGATTTTGAGACAGCAAATGAAAAACGTGACAGCGCGTGTTCGATTGGATTAACCGTTGTTAAAAATAATCAAATTATTGAACAAAAATACTACCTAATCAAACCAAACGAACTTCGCTTTGCTCCGATTAATATTTCGATTCATGGCATTCGCGCCTCTGATGTCAAAAATGCTAAAACTTTCGACCAACTTTGGCCAGAGCTACTTCCCTATTTCACTAATAACATCATCATGGCACATAATGTAGCCTTTGATTTAAGTGTATTACGTCATACATTAGATGCTTACCACATCCCTTACCCAAATTGTCGTTATGGTTGTACGATGATTTTATCAAGAAATTTCTTTCCTCATTTAGAAAATGCCAAATTAAACACGGTTAATCATCATTTAGGACTCGAATTTAATCATCACCATGCGAGTGCTGATGCTCATGCCTGTGCCAATATCGTATTGAAAATGCAAGAAGAGTTACAATGTGCTGATTTAGAAGAACTTTGTCAAATGGCAGGGCTAAAACTGGGTACACTTCACGATGCTGGCTATATCCCTGCTAAAAAATTAAAAAAGACGGTGACTTCAAAACGCAATTTTACTCCTTCCCCTCTCCCTTTTATCTCATCAAAATCTGATGTATTCAAACATAAAACCGTTGTATTTACGGGAACCTTAAAATCAATGTCACGCCTTAGTGCCATTCAACTGATTTCTCAACTCGGTGGAACAGTTGGATCATCGGTAACACGTAAAACAGATTTCTTAATTGTGTCTCATCCTGCCGTGTATGAGCTTCAACCTCATGAAATGAGCACCAAATTAAAAAAGGCGATTGAACTTATTTACAAAGGTCAAGCCATTCAAATTTTAAATGAATCTGAATTTTTAGAACAACTGACTAAATAAAAGAGGAATCCTTGCTGGATTCCTCTTTTTAGTAATAAACCATTTCGACTACTTTTCCAAGTTGCGTTAAAATATCTTCTAACTCTTCTAAGACGCGTAACTTAATGCTTAACTCTTTTGGAAAATCAGGATTTTGATGTGCGGCATTAATCGCTCGCCCAATTAATAATCGGATATGCGTACAGTCTTCAAATAGCATTTTTGCGAGTAGTGCTGCGCCATGTTTTTCGGATAATAACTCAAAATTGGAAGAGAGTTTAATTTCTTTTAAAATTTCAACAGCTCCTTTAATCGTTAAAACTCCTTCTGTGACTAAATCAATTCCTTTAATGTGAGCAATCGGTGGGATGTGGGAGTCAATATAATGAAAACTTGTCTCTACCTCTTCGCCAATCGCACGAGCGACAATATGAGCGGCTGTTCCTCCACACACAATTTTTTTACCCACACTCTCCATTAAGGCTTTGACGACTTCTTGGTCTTGTTCTTTGTTTTGTGGAGGTCCTGCGAATAATGTCGCCCATTTCGGTTTAATCACCTTTAAACTGACAACCGTTGTATCATCCCCGGGATTGCCACCATATAAATCATCACACGCTTCAATTAATAGATTAGTAATTTCACGAGCTGACAGCTTCTCATTGACAACTGATTCCAAAAAATAAGAAACCTCATGCCAGCCCCAGCCTAAATTTAAAATCGTTCCAACTCCAGCATGAACCACTCCATCACTAATTAAAACTAATGTATCGTTTTCTTGAAGTTTAAAAGTACTTTCTTTAATTTTCCGCTGGTTAATGACACGCTCCTCAGCCTTAACTTTTAAAATTTCACCATCTCGCCAAAAAAACAAACTCGGATTATCAATTTCTACCACATAGACTTGATCATCTTGATTAATCTTAACAATGGTTAAGGTTGAATACGCTAGCTTCCGAACCTGACAAACCGGCAACGTATGAACCATTGTATCCACCACTTCATCAATTGATAAGCCAGCTTTTAACATCGTAATAGCAATTTTTGAACTTAAAGTGGCTAAAATATTCGCCTTAACCCCGCTACCAAGCCCATCTGATAATACCGCAATCACACTATCATGAGTTCGAAAAAATTCAACTTTATCACCGCACAATTCCTCGCCCACTTTATTTAAACTTCCCCAGGAGAAATCAATAAAAAAACTCATGATAATCCTCCCTCATCTTCTTGAATCAATCGTTTTAAACGAGTTAACGTCACTTTCGTTTCTGCTGTCGTCTCCCCTAATAAACTGGCAATTTCTTGTGCAACAATCATCTGCTTATTAATAACTTGTTGGGCCATATCAATGGCGTTAATTTTTAAATGCTGCATTTTTAACTCGTGTGCCATCTCACTCGTCATATCATGTAAGATACATAACATCACTTCTTGCTGCTCAATCCAAATAATACTTTGAATCACGATCGTTTTGTTTTCATTTAAGCTTAAACGATGCCCTAATAGATCGCTTTTTGACTCAATAACACTTGAAAAAGGGGCTTCATCTAAAAAGATTGAAACTGGCAAATCAATCGCCTGATCTTTCTTCACTTCAAAAAAACGTTCTGCTGCTGGATTAAAATCAATAATCGTTAAGCTCTTATCCACTACTAAAATAATACTCGGTGTCACATCAAAAATAACATGCGAATAAGTTTCAGCCTTATGCTTCATATATGGCAAGCACATCGTCGGTTCCGCCATATGATTATAAACCGCAATTGCTTTTTGTCGGCACGTTGGATACCCGCAACTTCCACAATTCAACTCATCCATTGCAGAATACTTGCCTATATTATTTAAAATTAACTCAATTTCTTTTTCACTTGGTTGAATAATCGGAGAATATTGATTTTTAAACACTCGATTGAGATTAATAAGAGGCAAACGTCCGCCTTCACTCATCTCATGTAGAGGCTGAGTTTGCCTCGCATAATCTTTAATTCGCATTTTACGATTAAAGATATTTTCACATTCTTCTCCAATAGCAGGTCCCCCAAGACAACTATGGTGACAAGCACTCATTTCAAAGAAAATATTTTTAAACTCTCCTCGTTCAATTCCTTTAATCACTTCAATACAATCACGAATTCCATCAACGGATACAATTTCAATTTTTTTATCTTTTTCATTGAAGCACTTACTCATGCCACCCACCATAGGATACGTTCGTTGACTCACCACCCCATCATCTAATGGGACTTCTTCAAGTTCATTTAATTTAATTCCCGCTTCATTAAACCATTGCTTTAATTCTTGTATCGTTAGTACTGCAGAAATACTTTCTTCCTCCTCACCTTCGATTTTCTTGGCTAAACACGGCCCCACAAAAACCACCTTGACATCTTGCCCATACTTCAATTTTAACATTCTAGCATGTGCCATTAACGGGGTAATGACTGGAATCAAATGCGGGATTACTTTAGGATAATGTTTTTCAATTAATAAATTAACAGAGGCACAGCAACTCGTAATATAACACTTATCTAAATGAAAATGCTGATACGTTTCATAGACTTGAGTTACGACTTCTGCTCCAACTACCGTTTCCTCTACATGCGAGACACCTAATTTCTTTAGCGCTGCAACTAATTTATGTCCCTGATCTTTAAAAACACCAAAAGCGGTTGGAGCTAATGAGACAACAACTGATTGGCCCGATTTTATAAATTGCTTAACTTTTTCTAATTCAGTTTCAATCTTCTTCACATTTTTAGGACAAGCCTTTAAACATAATCCACATGCAATACATCGTTCTTCCATAATAATCGCTTGCTCATTTTTAATCTTAATCGATTGGACCGGACAGGCTCGAACACAGGCGTAACAATTTTTACAATTTGCTTCTGAAAAACTAATAACCCCCATCCTCTCACTCCTTTCCTAATTGTGGTTTAATCACTGCTTCAAATAGTTTCTCTGCATCATCAGGAGAAACCGCCAATACTTCTTCATTCGGTCCCATAACAGAGACCGCCTCCGTGCAATGACCTAAACAAAAAGCAGCTCTTAATTCCAACACTTCTTGTAGCTGATGCTTTTCAATCAGCGATTGAAAAATCTGAATCACTTCATACGATCCTTTCAAATGGCATGAACTTCCCACACAAATTTTAATCGTTTTCACCCTCAATACTCCTCTCCAAAATAAATTCCTGTTTAACTTTATTCCTAACGACTCTTTCATAGTCTATCAATATTTTAATAATCAGACTTAACATTTAAGCTCTTTGGATACTAAGACAAACTATAGGGGAACCAACCCTCTCACCAAGAGTCATCCTATACCGTTTAAAAAACCAGTTAAACGTTTTTCAATTGTGAAAAACTTATCTAGACTTATATATTAACCCTCAAATACAACGAAAAAAAGATAGAATCTTGAAACGATCCTATCTCTTTTTTTGCGCTTTTCTCTTAGAAAAGCATATTTCCCGACAACTTCTGCAACCCCTTTCAATCGACAAACTATTTCCCGACATTATTCTCATTCGCCAGCAAACGACCTTTATTTCCCGACATAATTTTCAGTGCAAACTATTTCCTGATTTTGAAATAAAAAAAGCATGAGATAAACTCATGCTCATTGATCGAGTAAGCCATAGGTTAAAATATAATCTTCTAATACCCAATCATTTTCATAAATTTCAGAAGCCACCTCTACGCCAACATAACGCAGATGCCAAGGTTGATAAGTATATCCCACTTCTGCTTCACGATTCTCTGGATATCTAATAATAAATCCAAATTCATGAGCATGTTCTAACACCCATTTTCCTTCTTCAGTTTTAGCAAAATCAACCGATAAACTTTGATTGACACTATCACTCGTAACATCAATTGCTAATCCTAATTGATGTTCACTATGTCCAGGTCTCATACTAATTTTTTCTGCATATTCCATTCCCATTTCATACAGATCTTGTTCATAATTTTTTTTCTGTGTTTCATAGGAAATGTAACCTGACCGTAATAAAAGCTCAATCCCTTCCTCTTTTGCCGCTTCAAAGAGTTTTTCAGTGGCATCTGCTGCATCACGGCGTAAATAGTTCGTACCAGTCAATGCAAAGGTCGAAAGTGTAACATCTAATGGAACAAAATCAGTCGGCACATACGTTGCCTCTAATTGATAGTTTTTATTAACAAGTGCTAGCAGTTGATTTGGATTTGGAGTTGAAACAATCGCTTCATAAAAATTTGATTTAACATTTGGATATTTAGCATATTGAAGGGCATACGTAATCGAATGTCCACTATTTAAGACTTCATCATAAATTTCAAAATTAGCCGAACTAAAACTACTAGCAGTCATGAGTTCTAGTGTTTGAGATGGATTTAAATCGGTATCAATTAACGCTTTTAAATCAGTTAATTCACAGCTCGTATATAAGACCTCAATCTCCTCTGCTTGATATCCTTTTTGTTTTAGGGCTGGGAATATGGTATTTTGATATTCATCCACCTGAGCTATTGTTTCATTTATTCCAATTTGAGGATACCTTTTTTCATAGCTTACATACTCTAATAACGTATATAAATCATTTCCTGTTTCTTTGGCAAAGCTTAAAATACTATTTAAGGTTGTGATATCACCTGTTTTAATATATTGACTAAAGTTTGGTGACTGAAACCACATGTCAATCGTTGTTTCATCATAACCATTCTGAAGTAAAGTTGGAACAAAAACATGTTCAAAAAAAGAAGCCACGTACACAACTTCAGTTGCTTCTAACTCGGGATATTTTTCTTTTAAATCAACATATTCATCGTAGCAGTCATAATTAAAGTTTTTCACAAAAAGATAATCGAGTAGTTCTTCACTGCTTCTTTTATCTCTTATAATCTTATCAATCATCTCTGAATTTTCATTACGCAATTGAGTAATCACTTCTTTTGAGTACCCCAATCGTTCTAATTGCATCTCATCACTCATCATATGAGAATAAAATGTAAAGCCTATACCTAATAATGAAATTAATGCAATCACGACACATAATTTTTGCATATTTTAACGCACCCCTTTTTATATTCCATCCTATTATGTCCAGAGATAACCAAAATAAACCTAATATTTAACAATTTCCAAATTTAATTCAAATTAGTTCTTTGTCTTATGGTTATAATTGGGGATTTGTCTAGAAACAAAGCCTAGTTTAAGCATAAATTAATAATGTACCTAGGAGGTAAAAGAATAGTTTCATCCATTCAACTGCCTCCCATGTTCAGAAACGAGCATGGAGTGAGATTTTAAGAAATCTCCAACATCCTTTGAATTGCTGGGACCTCCTAAAGCTCATTTAACCACAACATAAGTTTGAAATAGACTAAGTGTGAAGGTTGCGAAAGCAGAAAAAATAAATGAGATGGCATAAGGTTAAATCCTACGTGCTCATACAATGGAAAATCAGCAGCGAAGCTCCGAATAGGAGAACGTTCAACGACTATCCCTATAAGGGAGTACACTACAAGCGATGGGTAGTGGAAGCGGAGGACATCCTCAAACTAGGATGATGATATAGTCTACACTCATATGAAAGTATGAGAGACCTATCCTTAGGTCACATAGAAGTAGCGCCTCTATGTTAATATATTCTTAAATTAAGGTGAGCTTATGAGTTCTGAAACTACTCGAACAATTAAATATAGTCCTGTTGCTGATACGCTTAGATTCATCAATCGTCTACAACAGGCTGCTACTCCAACAGATAGTAGCATCTTACGATATAACAATCTTATTTTAGGTGAAGCGTCTAAAGCTAATACAAGACCCTTTATTTTATATCTACCAAATGGAGAACCATTTAAATTAGCCACTCTTCCCGACTCTGGTCTTCAATCCGCTTCACTGTTTAGAGTCGAAGATGTCAATGAAAATAGTGCAACGATTAGAGCGTTGGCTTATAATTCAAATGCTAACTCAAATCATAGTAATGATGCTCGAGATATGAGTGATTCAGATGGTTTTAGACACATTAACACAATAAACGACGACCTCAATGTTTTTGAAAGACAAGGGCTAACTTCGATAAGTTTGATTCCTACCAAAACATTGTGTACCGTTGACTTAAACTCTTTCATAGCAATTCAATGCTTAGAAGATGTCTATGTACCACTAGATGATAACAATCTTTAATGATGGCGTATGGATGGTGTTGTTTAATCACAGCACCTTTTCTTTTATGCTAAAAAGGGAAAACCTCCCTTACAAACAGATTAGATGGGATGTTCTCATCTTACCCGCTTATAAAAGAGGTCCTAAATCGTTACATATGTAAGATTCTAATCCCTTCAATAGATGAAATTGGAATTTCTTCCACTTTATTCATCAAATTATCAATACTAACCGTTGTTTCATTTGCTAAATTCAAAATTCCAGACTTAAGTGTTCCATCTTTTTTGACGATTTGTACAATTGGGGCTTTCATCGAAGTGGGACGATTGGTTAAATCACGGATGAACAATAATAATTCCCGTTGCTTTTCATCCATTGGTTCGACTGTTTCTTCTACCTCATCATCAGAGTTGTCGACATCTACCTCCTGTTTCTCCTCTAACCCTTCTCCATTTATTACTTCTTTACTTAACGTCTCAGTCGCTTTTGCATCAACTTCTACTTCTTCACCTAACGTATTAGTCGCTTTTGCATCAACTTCTATTTCTTCACTTACCATATTAGTTACTGGCACTTTAACCTCTACCGCTTCAGTATGTGTGTTAGTCTCAGAGGAATCCACTTCTATCTCTTCAATCGTAATATTGTTTTCATCATCAAATCCCTCTGTTTCTTCAACTTTAACATTATTCATTAAACCAACTGTTTCCTCTTGCTCTTGAAGATGATCATCTGTTTCATCGACTAAAATATCGACGCGTTCATACTCATCATCTTCTACTTCATCACTCACTTGTAATTTTTCGACCTTTTTAGCACTTTCATCGTGAGAAACTGTAAACTGATCAAAATCAAAAAAATCTGTACTTGCATAATTATGAACATAATCAGGATTTGATACATTATTTGGTTTTTCTGTAGGGGTTTTAAAATAACTTTGCTCACTGACAAAACATCCTAGATAACCAGTATCCACAAATAATAACGGTTCTTTTTCGACTTTTTTAGGCATTTTAATCCTCCTCTTTCGTTCGTCATAATATAACTTATGCACATTTTAGGTTTAGGTGAATCGCTCTCCTATTCGACTTCATGAGAAATGATAAGTTTTAAATAATCCAAACATTTTACTACATTTACTTATCAATCTTGTTATTATCTGATAGAATGAACATATAGCTTTTAAAGTCAGGTGATTAAATGAAAGATATTTTAAATAAATTTAAGATTTTATTTTATAATCCAATTATTGTCTATTTACTTCTTATTATCGGAATTAGTCTGGTTGCCATTACTTCCTCTGCACCGTTGACTGAAATCCAGTACGGAGCATCAGATTATGCCATGAGGCAAGGATTGTTTTATGGCATTGGATTTATCCTAACCTTTATCATCATCATCATTGGAACGGATCGAATTCGAGCTTTGAGATGGTGGTTATATGGATTTGTAATGATTTTACTATTCGGACTTTTTATTCACGAAAAAGGCATTATGAATGTTCCGTTTGCTAAAAATATTAATGGGGCAACCTGCTGGTACATCTTACCTGGTATCGGAACTTTACAGCCATCAGAATTTATGAAAATTGCGCTCGCACTCGTTGTAGCCGATATCATTCAAAAACACAACGAGTTTTATCCCCATTTAAAGCGTACCGTCAAAACAGATTTTTTACTTCTTCTAAAAATTGGAGCAGCTATTGTGCCACCAGCTTTTTTAATTTTTGAACAGCCGGATTCTGGTGTTACGATGATTATTTTATTCTTCGTCGCACTCATGATTTTTTCTTCAGGAATTAAGTGGCGATATATCTTTATCGTTGGTTCAATCGCTATGGTCGGTATTACAATCTTTATTCTAGCAGTCGGAGTTTTCCCAGACTTTTTAACAAATGTTCTTGGAATTCAAGCTTATAAATTAAGTCGTTTCTTTGGATGGTTTGATCCATTTGGAACGATTCAAGGAGCAGGAAACCAATTAGCAAAAGGATTACTTGCCATTGGATCGGGTCATCTAATTGGAAACGGATTCCAAAGCTTAACCACTTACTTCCCTGAAGCCCACACTGATTTCATTTTTGCCGTTATCGGAATGGACTTTGGATTAATTGGAACTTTAATTACGGTGATTTTATGTGGTTTATTTGATTTTGAAATTCTCAATACGGCAACACTGAATCGTGGTCATTACAATAGTTACTTATGCGTTGGAATTTTTGGAATGTTATTCTTCCAACAAATTCAAAATATTGGGATGACGATTGGGATGCTTCCCATTACAGGGGTAACGCTTCCGTTTATCAGTTATGGGGGAAGTTCATTACTCTCTTATATGATTTTATTTGGTCTCATTTTAAGTAGTCATATTGAAGGAATGAAATTAAAGCACTCTGAAGTAGATTACCACGAACGGACACTTTACTTAAAAACAAAAGCTTATATTAAAGATAATGCAAAAGTCGATTAGAAAAGGACATTTCCCAATTGGGAGATGTCCTTTTCTTATCTTTAATAAACGAGACACTGCGATACTTTTAAGAAATAAACATGACAACTTACTTTTTTAGTTGGGAATATTTCTTTAATCGCTTTAGAATAGTATTTCATTTGTGTTTCGTATCTTTGTTTTAGTTCTTGTTGTTGTACCTCAAAGTCACGAATATAGTCGGTTTTATAATCCACGATATAGACTTCATCTTCAAATTCTGCTAATAAGTCAATGACCCCTTGAAGTAAGATTTGAGACTGTTCATGCTCATCCACCTTTACTAACGTCATAAATGGAACCTCTTTTTTAACTGATAACGCTGTTATAATTTTTTCATAAAGAGGACTTTTAGTAAACTCTAGCACTTGCCCTAGATCAATTCGACTACTCATCTCCTCGGTCATCATTTCCTTTTCAATCACTCGTTCTTTGACTTGCTGTAAACTTTCTAACGTATGATTTTTCATCACCGGTAAATGCTGCATAAATTGATGCAATGCGGTTCCCGCTTCAGCTCCACTAATTTTCTTTTCTCTCATAAATGATGGCCGATCATAAGCCACTTGTGGTCTAAGCTCAGGAATCCCTTTAAACATAGGTGTTTCCTCAGCCAGTTTGCGCTGTGAAACAGATTGCTTTGCGTTAATCTCAACTAGTTCCTGATGCTCATAACGCGTTGAAAAAATTTTTTCAAAATCAATAACAGGGGGTTGTTTAGCTAATGACTCTTCTACCTTCATCGATTGTTCAAGCTCCTGTTGTTGGGAGAATATTTCTATTTTCCATGAACTAGCATCTTCTAAACAAGTCGGTGTTACCCCTAAATAGGTCGCCACGATCTCTTGGTTATCTGGATGCTTTAAAATAGCTGGTAAAATCCAATCAGCATAATTAACTGCTTTTAATCGATACGAATCTGGTAACCTCACACCCGATTCAGTGATGACTTCTTTTAAAGAAGCGAGCTTTTTCTCAACCTCAAAAACTCCTGTAAATAAAAGCTTAGATTTAGCACGTGTCATGGCCACATATAAAAGACGCATTTCTTCTGCTAACATTTCTCGATGAATGAGGCTTGCTACCACATTTTGAGCAATTGTTTTTTGAGTAAAGCTTAACTGCGAATCAATGTACTTGACTGCTACTCCATACTTTTTATGTAAAATATAATTTCCTTTTTCGTCCTGAACATTAAATTTCTTTTGAATTTGAGAAATAAACACAACAGGAAATTCAAGCCCTTTTGATTTATGAATAGACATAATTCGAACAACATCTTCATTCGCTGTGACCGTTTTAGCTTTTCCAAAATGTTTTCCAAGAGCTTGCATTCGATCGATATAATTAACAAATCCATATAAACCTTTTTTAGTGCTCGACTCATAATGGCGTGCCTTATCGACAAAAACATCTAAATTTGCCTTTCTTAAATAACCATGTGGAAGTCCCATCACAAACTCATAATAAAGCGTTTGTTCATAAATAAGGGTGATCAAACTTGCTAGCGATTGTGTTTTCGCTTCGAAACGCCAACGTTCTAATATCTCAACAAAACGCTTTGTTTTTTGTTTTAAAAACTCATCCTCTCCGTGATTTTGATAAAATTGGACGAGTTCATAAAAGGATGAAGCTTTACTTGAAACTTTGATGAGTGACAATTCACGCTCATTAAAGAAAAATAACGGTGATCGCATCAGGCCAACCAAAGGAATATCTTGATAAGGGTTATCAATGACTTTTAAACAAGAAACCATATTAATAATTTCAATTGAATCAAACAAATCGGTATTTTGTTCGGTAAACAGCGGAATATGATATTGACGAAAAACATCTTGAAACGTTGTCACACTGCTTAACGATCGCATTAAAATCACAATATCTTGATAAGTTAAAAGACGCATGCGACCTAATTTTCGATCATATACTTCTTGTTTAGAATCCATCCAACGCTTAATTGTTCTCGCAATGTGATGCGCTTCAAGTTCAACGGTACTTAAATCCGTTTCATCATCTGTGACTTGCAATTTATCAATCAAATGTACTTCATTTTGGTTAAATGGATCATTCACTTCACCTAACACGCCAAGTCGAAGCATTGCCGCTTCATCATAATTAATTTCACCCACCGGCTCATCCATTAACTGCTTAAAAATATAATTCGTTGAATCAATCACTTGCTGATGAGAACGATAGTTTTTCATTAAATCAATTTTATGACC
Source organism: Turicibacter sanguinis (assembly GCF_013046825.1). Lineage (NCBI taxonomy): Bacteria > Bacillati > Bacillota > Erysipelotrichia > Erysipelotrichales > Turicibacteraceae > Turicibacter > Turicibacter sanguinis. Next base: position 2,977,009 of record NZ_CP053187.1, read on the forward strand.
TTTTCCATTTCCATCAGAGAACATCGTATATTTTCCTTGAAAAATACTTGGTTCTGCGAGTCGGAATCGATAAATCGACTGCTTGACATCCCCTACCATGAAAATTGGAATTTCAGGTGACTTAATCTTGGCAATCGCCTGAACAATCGATTCTTGCATGAAATTAGTATCTTGATACTCATCAATCATAATCTCCTTAAATTGAGCATGAATATCAAATGCTACCGCAGTTGCTTGTCCATCTTGGATTAACAACCGAAGCGTATACCACTCTAAATCAGAAAAATCAAGTAATTGTCGTTTTAATTTCGCTTCGCTAAAACGCTCATGAAATAGAAGAACCATTTTCGCTAATGCTTCTACCACTTCTTGACTCTTTTTAAAATGAATCAAATGCGTTTCATTCGAGTACGTTAAATATTTTTCCTTTATTTTCTCAATTCGTTTTTTAAAAGAATCACGCGCCTCTTTACAAATCGTGTTCATCTCTTCATCAAAATCTTTCTTAGGTGCTGAAGGAAATCTCGAAAGCGTTGTATTCATAAAAGCCTCGCGTAGCGCTTCATATGATGAGTTCATGGCATCCTTTAAACGATTGACATACTCTAAATCTTGAAAATATACATCTGTTGCGTATTTATGTAATTTCTCCGTCATTTGTGAGTAAGTCGCATATTCTTTTGCTTTTTCTAAATCTAATACTGCTTCATTAAGACTTGGAGTTATGACTTTTAAAATTTTATCATAATGAATCCATGACATTAGATCTTGCTCATCCCACTGATATAGGTGAGGTAAATTCTCTAACCACTGAATCATTTCAGGATTAGAACGTGCCAATTCGTAAATTTTAAGTAACATGACTTTTAAATTCTCATCATTGCGATCATTATTAAACTGACGACTCAACAGCAAATAAGACTCATCCTCATCATCTGATAAGTCATCAAATAACGATTCAACCACCTCATCTTGAATAATCCCGACTTCAATATCATCGGCAATCTTAAACACAGGATCGAGTTCTAATAAATAATAGTAACGTTTAATTAACTTATTACAAAAGGCATGAAACGTTGAAATATGAGACTGAGAAATTTTATTTAATTGGACCTTTAAATGTTCATTATCTGGTTGCTTTTCTAACTCATCTTGAATGCGTGAACGCATACGTTGTTTCATTTCAGCAGCTGCTGCCTCTGTAAAGGTCATGACAAGTAATTCATCAATATTTAGTTTCTCTTGAATAATTTTTTGAATCATTCGTTCCACGAGTACAGCCGTTTTTCCTGAACCTGCCCCAGCTGAAATTAATAAATCTTCGCCTTTTCGATAAATAGCTTCCCATTGTTCATCATTCCAAGTCGCCTCCAGCGGTTTAATGGGTACTTGATTCATCTTGATCTCCTCCTTCCTCTAGTTGACATTTAATCGCCTCTAATGCATTTTCTTTTTTCATTTTAGCTAAGATACGTGGTTGATTTCCGAGAAAATCAATATCAAATTGGCACACCCCTCGATAAGAACAAAAATCACATGCTTTACGATCGCCATGATGACTTGGATTAATCTGAAGAGAACCTTGCGTAATTTTCGTCGCGGCACGTTCAATGGTTTGATTCGTATAATTTCGTAACATCGAAAGTTCAGCCGGAGATAACGTCGATGTCCCACGACTTGAAAAACTTCCATCTTTTTTTAGCGTAATAGGGACGACATCACTTTTTAAGCGATCCGTTATTCGATGATCACTGAGTGTCACCACGTCATAATCATCCGGTAAATAACCTTTCATTTTAAAATCCTCTTGATGTAGCCTTAATATTTGCTCTTCTAACGCCACATCTCTTAATAAATCTTGATCGTCTTTTGAAATAATGGGGCGATGAACATGGAAGTACAAGAGTCCTCCGACTTCTGCTGGCATGTCAATTAATTGCAGGGCATTCGTGACCACGACATCTAAATACGTTAATAGCTGTAAACTCAAACCATAATAGACCTTATCAAGCTCTAAATCTTGTTGACTCGATTTATAATCGACAATTCTTAAATAAGCTTGCGATTCATCTTTTGATTTAGCAACATCAACACGGTCAATAATTCCTTTTAATGATAATTTAAATCCTTTTCCAATCGGGCGTGAATCGATGTGAATTCCATTTGATTTTCCAGTTTGGAATGGCAACTCAAAAAACATCGGCTTAAACTCACTTTGGCTACTTTGATACTTGAGTCCAATTAACGTCTTATAAACAACATGAGTCAATCGCTCCGTTAACTTCATCATACGTTTATTTTGTTTTAAAATCTTATATAACAACTGTTCACTCAACTCATCTGACACCATTTTAGCAAGTGTCTGACACTCATCTTGCGTTAAATCAGCAAATGTTCGATTCTCCTTTTGAATCATTGTGGCAATGCGTTTTAATGCCTCATGATAAAGCTCACCAATATGCGGTAAATCAAGTTGATAACGTTCTCGATCTTTTAATTGTAATCCATAGCGTAAATAATGAGCGAATTCACACTGGTTAAACAACTCCAGTCTTGAAACACTCGCCACAATTTCTTCACTATAAAGTTTTTTCGTCAACACTTCATCTAAATTAGTTACCTCATTTTCATATCCTAAAATTCTCATAACCATTTGATAAATCAATGGATTATGTTCCTTGTAATACGCTAATAATGGTTCATAGTAAGAACGATACGCTGGATTTTGTTTGAGATGCGCTAATAAATGAGCAACTGATTGATTCAATGTCGTTAGTTGTTCATATAAATCGTCATCAAATTCACGACCAATGTGCGCCTCTTGTGAAAGCGGGAACATTTCTTTTAATTGATTATAAACGTATGAAGGTAAAAACTCTTTCCCTTCATCATTACTGCTCACATAAGAAAGTGTTAACGTTTGTTTAGGTGAGGTAAACACGGTATATAGGATAAACTGTTCATCTTGTTGACTTTGCTCAAGACTAGGTGCTAGTTCAATGCCTAACTCTTTTAATTGTTCACGTTCTACTTCACTTAAGAGACTACTCTCTCCCATAACACTCGGAATTTGCCCCTCATTCACGCCAAGAACAAACGCATGCTTAATTCCATACTGTCCTGCTTCACCTAAATCCGTAACTAATTGATAACGGGCACGTCTTAATTCGCCAACTGAAACTTGATCAAGTCGTGGTGGAACAGTCGCATAAGACATTTCTTCAAGTCCTGCTTTAAAGACCGTTGCAAAATTTTCTAGACTAACCGCTTCTTCTTGTCCAATTTCAACGAGTTGCTCAAATAGCTCAAGCACTTTATTCCAAACTTGTTGATGCTGTTTAAGTAACTTTAAATGCTGCGTCTCTTCAGCACTTGACTCAAGTAGTGCTAGCTTTTGTGGAATTTGGGCTTCTTCTAAGAAGGTAAAGGTCGCAACGGCAAACTCCTTATAGGTTTTAGCTTTTTTTAATTTTTTCTCAAATGATGTTAACAAACTAGAAATCTGCTTTTTTAAAGTATTTAATAAGTCTTCAACTGCTAAGTCATCATCCGTTTTCACATACCCTCTGCCAAGTCCTTGATACTTCTCATACACCCAATCATCTTTTTGTTGCCAGTCTTGTTTTTTAATCTGACGAGCTAAACAATAGTTTTCTAGCACATCAACTTGACGTTGATAAGCCTGAAACGCTTCGTAAAAGGATTGTTGTTTTTTTATCTGACTTACATCCATAAAAAGTCCCGTTTTAATGATCATAAACATCGATTCATGACGCCATCCATTCATCATGACATCAAAGACATGATAAAGTAACACCATTAGAGGGTGAATCAACATAGATTCTTTATAATCTAAAAAGACTGGAATCTCAAATTTAGGGAAAATAGAGGCAATCAGTTCTTGATACTCCTCTGATTGTGCCGTATAAATGGCAATATCATTAAATGCATAACCCTCTTTATGAATCAAGTGATGAATTCGTTTTGCTACTTCTTCAACTTCGAGTCGGCTATTCGCTGCTTGGAAAAAATGGACGCCTTTTGCTTCACTTTTAACCGTCGGAAACTGCATAAATTGTTTTTCTAGATGAGCTAAGGCAGTGTCTGATTTAAAACGATGATTCCCCTCTGTTAGTTCTTGAATTTCATAATTTAATCCCATTTCTTCTAGTTGCGAAGCTAATTTAGAATAGGTACGAGATGGCAAAGAAAAAACAGAGCTAGTTGAATTTAAATCATGTGTTAACACAATAGTGACAGATTTCGCGTACTTCATCAATTGCAATAAAATTAATTCTTCTTGCTTATTAAATAAATGATAGCCATCAATATAAAAATCACTATTAGCAATGGTTGAGGAATAAGCGATTTGCTCACTCAACAACGTATAATAATCTTCTGTCATCAAATATCGACCTAATGATAATTTTTCAAACTCATCATATAAAATAGCAATATCATTAATTTTTTTTACGGATTGAACCGACCAATTCGAAATCTCTTGTTGTGTTTGAATGGTTTGAAATAATTGATTCGGTGTCACACAATAATTTTTAAACTCCGCAATCATCTCACTTACTTTTGAAATGAAACCAGGTTTGTTTGCATAAAACGGAAATAATGATAGCTGATCTTTTTTTTCATTCATGACTTTTTGCAACAACAGCGCCAATCCAACTTGGTTCAAATGATAGCGACTCAAACCACCCGTTTCCTGTAAAATACGATATGCAAAACGATTAAAACTTAATCCCTGTACCCTCATTAAACTAGGATACTGACTTTGTTTTAAAAGTTGATATTCTAAATGAAACGTCATCTGATCAGGTGCAATAACAAAAATAGGATCTCCTTGTGGAAGCTCATCACAAGCTGCCTTAATTTCATTTAAAACAAGTCTTGTTTTTCCAACACCTGATCGCCCTAAAATAAAACGAATACTCATCTCTTTCACCTTCTTTAATTAAACTAATCAATCGATATCCTCTTTATTATGGCATCTTATTTAATGAAAGTCATTATTTAAAATAAAAAGACAACTCGTAAAAATGCGAGTTGTCTTGATTTATATCTAAAAGGCTTATTTTAAAGCGTCTTTTAAAGCTTTACCAGCTTTGAAAGCAGGATATTTGCTAGCTTCGATTTCGATTGTTTCTCCAGTATGTAAGTTACGTCCTTGACGTGCAGCACGCTCACGTACTTCAAACGTTCCGAATCCTACTAATGCTACTTTGTCATCTGCTTGTAACGCTTCAGTTACTGCTTCAATATAAGCACTTAAGAATTTATCTGCATCTTTTTTAGTTAACTCAGCTTTTTCAGCGATTTTATCTACTAATTGAGAACGGTTCATAAAAATCAATACCTCCTAAGACATTTCTTTGCAAGTAAAAGTTTACCACACCCGTTTTATGGTTGCAAACATTTATTTGAATATTTTGTTGAGACAACACTATTTTAGGCAATTTACTTCGCTTTTTTTCATCTAAATTAATATTTTATAAAAAATCGCTTCAAAAATGAGAAAAGCCTCTTTTGAAGTAAATCAATAAGAGACTTTTTCGGCTTATTTTAAAGCATAATGGCAATTAATCCACCATTACCTTGGTTTACAATTTTAATTAATGTATCTTGTAATTTAAAGCGTGCATTTTCTGGCATTGAATATAATTTTGCTGAAATACCATCGCGTACAATATCACTTAAACAACGACCAAAGATTTCAGTAGACCAGATTGCTAATGGATTATCAGCAGAATCTTTCATAATAAAGTCAATTAAATCTTTACTTTGTTGTTCTGTTCCGATGATTGGTTCAAATACTGACTCAACATCGACACGAATCATATGAATAGATGGTGCAATAGCTTTTAAACGAACTCCATAGCGTGCTCCTTGTTTTACAACGGTTGGCTCACTAAGTGTCATATCTTCGATTGATGGAGTTGCAATTCCATATCCAACTTGTTTAACCATCTTAAGTGCAGATGCAATAGGTTCATATTCCTTTTTAATATTTGCATAATCTTGTAATAAGAACATTAAATCTGCTTTATCTTTAATTGGTCCAACTAATTCTGTTAAAATTTGATCATATAATTGATCTGGAACCTTAATTTCAAGCTCTGCTAACCCTACACCAGCATCTAAAGCACTGATAAAACAATCCTCAACAATATCTTCTGCTTTTAATTCATCAGCTAAGTAATTAATATCACGAAGCTTGTAGAATTCATTTGTACTTTGATTAATTAATTTTAAGAAGCGTGCTTTTAACCAATTATCATCACTTAATGCATCAACCCAGCTTGGTAATTTAATATCAAGTTCTGAAACTGGGAATTCATATAAAGCCTCTGTTAAGACACTATAAATATCTTTTTTCGTCATATTTTCAACACTTAGAGGTAATACTGGAACACCATACTCATCTTGTAATTGATTTCTCAATTCTTGTACATCATCAGTTTTTGGATGAGTCGTATTTAAAATCACAATAAACGGTTTATTAATTGCCTTTAATTGTTCAATGACTAACTGTTCAGCCTCTAAGTAATCATCGCGATTAAAGTTTCCAATCGAACCATCCGTTGTCATAACGATTCCAATATGCGAGTGATCTTCAATAACTTTTTGTGTTCCGATTGCTGCTGCCTCTACAAATGGAATTGGTTCATCATACCATGGTGTATTCACCATACGTGGTCCTTCATCCGTTTCATATCCAATCGCACTTGGAATGACATATCCAACACAATCAATTAAGCGAATATTCGCACTTACCTCTCCTTCAACTGTTACATTAACAGCCTGTGCTGGAACAAATTTTGGTTCTGTTGTCATAATAGTTTTACCATTCGCACTTTGTGGTAATTCATCTATCATGCGTTTCTTTTCATTTTCATCTTCAACTAGTGGAATAACTAAAGATTCCATAAATTTCTTGATGAATGTTGATTTTCCTGTACGAACCGCCCCTACTACGCCGAGATAGAATTCGCCATTCGTACGAGCAAAGACGTCTCTCATCAGTTCATTTGTTTCCATATAGTAAACCTCCATTTTCACTTGTATTTTGTCAATATCAATGTATGATGCTTATCCCCTACTTTATGAGAGAATTTTGATAAAACTTTAATTTTTTTACTGTAGGCCTTATTAATCCATGGAATTATTGCCATAAAACTACACTAACAACAGTAAATGAAAGCGTAGCTTGTCTGTGTTTTCTTCGAATTATATGCAAGAGCTATCTCAATATATGATAACTTCTTTTAATTTGAAATAAAAAAATATCCTAGCTTTCGCTAGGACATTTACTCAAACCTTAAAATCAACCCTTTAATACATTTAGATTTCTCAATGATGATTACATCATCATTTTTAATAACTCATTCATATCTGTTGGAACTTCCCCGTTAATAATCATTTTAGTTAATTGATCTTCAATAGCAGGATCAACTTTTCGTCCAACCATTGCTGCTACACTTCCAATCAATGCTCGAACTTGTTGTTCATTTTTCAAATCCATTTGTGAAGCCTCAGATGCAATATTAAAAAGATCATCTTGCTTTACATTTACATCTTTCCCAAATTTCCCAAAAATATTATCAAACATATTAAAACCTCCTCAAGTCATTTTCAATATAGCATATGACTCAAGGAGGGAATTTGTCACTATTTAATTTAAAATTGTGATGATTTTTGCCTATTAATAAAATTCTGGCTTCATATCACGCATCATTAATTGTGAAATCGCAAGTGTTGGCTCTAGTTTATTAAAAATAACTTGATAAACCGTCTCAACGATTGGCATTTCAATTTGAAGTTCATGAGCTAATTCATAAGTTGCTTGACAAGTACGAACTCCTTCAACAACCATGGTCATACTATCAATTGCTTCTTGTAAATTTGATCCACTTCCTATTTTATAACCTGCCTGCCAGTTACGACTATGAACTGAAGTACACGTTACAATTAAGTCTCCTAGACCACTTAGACCACCAAATGTTTCTTCATTTGCTCCAACAGCAACACCTAATCGTTTAATTTCAACTAATCCACGTGTAATTAAGGCCGCTTTAGCATTATCACCATAACCAAGTCCAGCAATAATTCCAGCTGCTAATGCAATAACATTCTTAATTGAACCTCCAACCTCAACTCCAATTAAATCATCTACACGATAAACACGGAAATAATGATTATTGAACATTAGTTGGATTTCATTTGCTAATTCAACAACCGTGGAAGCACATGTCACAGTCGTTACAGCACGTTCAATTACTTCTTCAGCATGTGAAGGCCCTGATAAAGCAACAAATGCTACTAAATGATTAGCATTAATTTCCTCTTGAACAATCTCAGAAACACGTTTATGGGTTCCTGGTTCAATTCCTTTACTTGCATTAATAATAACAACTGGATGATCTAATACTTCGTTTATCTCTTTTAAAACTGCACGGATTACTTTAGTAGGGACTGATAATAAAATCATCTCAGCCTCTTTTAAAGCTTCACTTAAATTTGTTGTTCCCTTTAAATTGTCAGGTAACATAAGCTCCTTAAAAAATCGAGAATTGTGATGATTTTGATTGATATCATCAATAATTTCCTGATTTAAATCGTACAATTTAACATCATGTCCATTATCACATAGGACTTGTGCTAAAGCTGTTCCCCAACTTCCAGCTCCTACAACTGTGATTGATTTTGTCATCTTTATACCCTCCTAACGATTATTCATTAATCGCGTGTTCTGGCAATAATATGAATCGGTGTTCCTTCAAATCCAAAAGCTTGACGTAAACGATTTTCTAGATAACGTTTGTATGAGAAGTGTAATAATTCTGGATCATTAACGAAAATAACAAACGTCGGTGGTTGAATTGATACTTGTGTTGCATAGTAGATACGTAAACGTTGACCATTATGAGTTGGTGTTGGATTCATGGCTACTGCATCCATAATCACATCATTTAAAACATGAGTCACAACACGTTTTTTATGATTTTCAGCCGCTAAATTTAACGGTTCAAATAACGTATGTAGACGTTTTTTCGTTAAAGCAGATAAGAACACAATTGGAGCATAATCTAAGAATGACATTTCAGTACGGATTAATTCTTCCCAATCACGCATTGTTTTATCGTCTTTTTCAATAGCATCCCATTTATTTACAACAATCACAACCGCTTTTCCAGCTTCGTGTGCATATCCAGCGACACGTTTATCTTGTTCAATTAATCCTTTAGAAGCATCAATAACAATTAAACAAACATCACTACGTTCAATAGCACTTAAGGCACGTAAAACACTATATTTTTCAGTTGTTTCGTACACCTTACCACGCTTACGCATTCCGGCCGTATCGATTACAACATATTTTTGTCCATCTTTTGTAAATTCAGTATCAATTGCATCACGAGTCGTTCCAGCGATATCACTAACAATCACACGTTCTTCGCCTAACAAAGCATTTGTTAATGAAGATTTTCCCACGTTTGGACGTCCAATTAAACTAAATTTAATGACATCTTCTTCATAATCCATACCTTTTTTCTCTGGCATATTTAAAACGATTTGGTCTAACATATCACCAAATCCAATCCCATGAATTGCTGACGTTGCAATTGGATCTCCAAGACCTAGTGAATAAAATTCATAAATTTGTTCTTTAAAGTTGATATCATCAACTTTATTAACAATCAACACGACTGGTTTTTTTGTTTTATATAACATATTTGCTACTTCTTGATCGGCTTGAGTAATTCCATCACGAGCATTTGTAACAAATACAATAACATCTGCTTCATCCATTGCAATTTCAGCCTGATACTTAATTTGGCGCATGAATGGTTCATCACCAATTTCAATTCCACCTGTATCAATGACATTAAATTTGCGAGTTAACCATTCCCCGCTACTATAAATACGATCTCTTGTGATTCCAGGTTCATCTTCTACAATTGAAACACGTGAACCTACGATACGATTAAAAATAGTCGATTTTCCAACATTAGGACGACCAACGATTGCTACTACAGGTAATACCATGTTGCCACCTTCTTTCATCTTTACACATAACTAAGTCGTTAATATTATATTAGTTTTATAATGACTTAGTCAAATTTTACTTCATATTTGGTTTTGAAATAAAAAAAGGGGGGGATTTTCCCCTTTTTTATTATTTTAATAAGTTCTTTAAGGCATCTCCGAATAAGTCTCCAAGTGTTTCAGTTTCCGCTTGTTCCTGTTCTTTCATGTACTTATTAAACTCTTCACGTTCTGCATCTTCTTTAATACGACGAATGCTTAATTCAAGTTTTGCTTGTTTTGGTTCAAAACGCATCACTTTAACTTCAACAACTTCACCAACTGATAACACATCTTCTACACGATTAATTCGTTTTTCAGTAATTTGATTTGCCGGTAAGAAACCAATAACATCTTCTTCAATCGCAACAAATGCACCACGATCATTCATTGATTCCACTTTTCCTGTAATAACGTCTCCCACTTTTAAAGTTACCGTATTCCATGGATTTTCTTTCACAGCACGTAATGATAATCCCAAACGATGTTTTTTCACATCTAATGAAATAATTTTAACTTCTACTTCTTCATTAACTGATACTAAAGAGGCCAATTTTTTATTTGGATTCCAAGAAGCTTCAGTAAAATGACATAATCCCTCAATATATGGTGCTACCTTAATGAATGCCCCTAAATCAGTCATATTCGTCACTGTTCCACAAATGACATCTCCGACTTTATGACTAAATGTTTGCCATGGATCTTGCTCTACTTTTTTTAATGATAATCCAATACGATTATGTTTTTTATCTAATAAAATGATTCGCACTTGAACTTTTTGCCCTTCAGACACCACTTCTTCAAGTTTTGCTTTATGATCCCAAGAAAGTTCTGAAAGATGAACAAGTCCTTCTACCCCTTTAGCTAACTCAACAAATGCTCCAAATTCCGTTAAACGAACCACTGTTCCTTCTAACACTTCATTTTCATGATGAACTTGTACGAATTGTTCAAATGGTGTCGGTAAAACAGCTTTAATTGAAAGTTGAATTTTTGTTCCTTCTACTTTAATCACTTTCGCACTTACCTCTTGATTAACAGTTAAGGCGTCTTCTACCTTTTCAACTGGTAGATGAGAAATTTCTGAAATATGAACCAATCCTTCTAAAGCACCAAAACGAACAAATGCTCCAAATTTTTCAAGACGCACGACTTTTCCAGTCACGATATCTCCTACAGCTAAAGTAGAGTACTGATCTTCACGTGCCACTTTTAATTGCTCTGCCACGACAATTTTACGAGAGACTTTAATGCGTTTATTACGTGGATTGAATTCAACAATACGAACTAGCATTTTTTGCCCAACGTATTGTTCTAAATCTGTTACAAAATCGACATCTACCATGTTAGTTGGTAAAAAAGCATCCATTCCGATATTAACAATTAAACCACCTTTTACCGTGCGGATAACTCTCCCTTCTAATGTTTCACCTTTTTCATAAGCTACTTTTAAATCTTGGAAGCGTTGGTATTCAAGTAATGCACGACGAGATAATAAAATTTGCTCATCATCTACTTTTTTAGCCATTGCTTTAATAGTATCTCCAACTTTAACAACATCTTTAGCAGATTCTACTTTATCTAACGTTAATTCATTTAAATAAATAGTTCCTTCTGTTGCTCCACCAATATCTACTGTTACTTCTTGATTAGAGACACGAACCACAACACCCTCAACAATATCATTTACTGAAGGTAATGAAAAATTCGTAAATTCTAAAACATCATTCATTGTCATTTCTTCATGATCAACTTGATTAAACTGCTTCATTATTTTCCCCGCCCTTTGCAATGTTAATAATTGTATTAATAACTTCTTCAATTGTCATATATGAAGTATCAACCTCAATCGCATCTTCGGCCTTTAATAAAGGAGAATGTTTGCGAGTTGAGTCTAACTCATCACGTGTTTGAATTTCTTGTTTTAAACTTTCTAAATCACATGGAATATTTCGTTTAATATTTTCTTTATAACGACGTTCAGCACGAACTTCTACAGAAGCTGTCATAAAAATTTTATAATCTGCATCTGGTAAAACATTAGTCCCGATATCACGCCCATCCATTACAACATTTGCTGTTTTAGCATACTCAATTTGACGACGTTTTAATTCATCACGAACGACTTTATGGGCTGAAACCGCTGATACATTTTGAGAAACAATCGGTTGACGAATAGCCTCTGTCACATCAACGTCATCTAAATATACTTTTTTATCATTTGTTAATCGAATCGTTGTATCTTCTAACATTTTTTCAATTTTTTCTTCATCTTGTACGTCAATGTTCTGATTTAAGGCTTTTAATGTTACCGCACGGTACATTGCCCCGGTATCGATATAAACATACCCTAACATTTCTGCGACTTTTTGTGCAATTGTACTTTTACCTGCTGCTGCTGGTCCATCAATTGCAATTACTTTAGAACGAACCATAATATCACCTCGACTACCATTATTTTATCACAATGTTGAAAACTTAAACAACATCAAAATAGGCATCTTTGCCTTTAATTCATTTTATTTACAAAAATAAACTAAACAGTCTCTCAAATTTACAGACACCATTTAGTTTATTGTAAAATCATTATTTAAATAGGATGACCATCAGAATAACAAAGAGTATAAAAAATGTAATTCCAATATAAACTTTTAACCCTTTACTTAATAAATCTGATGTAGATTTCTCCCCTTTAGATTGATTGTGCTCTTCAGATTCTAAGTGCATATTCAAAGATTCTAACGCTAATTTGTTTTCTGAATAAAAAGCATTCAAATCTGCTTGTTTTAATTCGCCCGTTGGAATTTCTTTCTTTGTATCCTGTGATTGACATTGTTCCTTAAGCTGTTGAATCGTTTCTTCTAAATTCCCATTCCCCAAGTTAGCCTGATCTGAAATTTCAGACCAATCATGATTGTCTAAATCAATATCCGAATTAAAAATTAATTCTATATTTTTATTAAACACATCATCTTCATAATTTTTGTTAGAATTTTGCTCATTTTCAAGAATCTCACTAAAAATAGAACTCAGACATTCTTGATCAGTTTGAAATTTACGTAAACGAGAATAATCATGTTGAACTAAAGCATCTAGGTAATCTAAATCATCATCTAAATCCCCCGTTGTCATTTCATTTAGTTCATTGACGATTTCATCATAAGTTAATGACTCAGTAGTTTCTTCTAAATCATTAAGATTTAACTTTAATTCAGATGCAAAAAGTTCCTTTTCAAGTTGCTCCCATTCACTAAAATCCTCATTATTAATCATGGATGTAATTTTATTATAAGTCCGATTTCCATATCGATCACAAAGATTATTAATTAATTCTGACGAACGTTGAGTTAATCCTGACTTTGGTCCCATCTCATCGTTATCACTCATTGTCGTTGGCTCTTCATCAGATGAATGTTCATGGATGGTTAAAAAATTATGTAAATCAGATGAAAAACCATCGATCGTTTGATCTATTCCGGTTTCATAATTTGAAACTTTAGAATGAGATGGCGTTCTATCGTTTTCACGATGTCCAAAATATAATCTTCGTAATTCAGCATAATCCGCCTTATTTTCCACCTCACTCACACTCCTTCTTGACATTATTTTTATATGGATTCGATAAGAAAGTTATCGTTTTTTTTGGCTATTTGTAAAAAAATCAATAAGACTAGCTAATTATATCATAATTTTGTTTTAATTTGAGTATTAAATTTGAATTTTTTTATCTTTTCAGCTTATAATAATCTTGTAATTCTAAAGAATTATAAATAATATAATAAAATCCTTTGAAGGGGGACATAACTATGTCTAAATTTTCTATTGTATCAAAAGATGAATGCATCGCTTGTGGTGCCTGTGGAGCAGTAGCCCCAGATATTTTTGGGTATGATGATGAAGGTTATGCTGAAAACATCTTTGAAGGTGATGCAAATACTGGAACTAAAGAAATTGCTGACAACTTAGAAGCTGATTTAATCGATGCAGCTGAAGGATGTCCTACAGAAGCTATTAAAGTTCAAGACTCACCTTTCAATTAATCTTCCCAAAAATTGTATGTAATATACAAAAATTATGAAAAAAAATAAAAAAAGACTAGATAATCTAGTCTTTTTTTATTTTTAAAATTGACGCATCTTATTAAATTTTAATTTTTTCTTAACTTGTGTGCTATTCGCAGCTGTTAATAAGGTTTTAACTTCATGAGGTGTTAGAGGGCGAAATTCACCTGCAGCTAATCCCTGAACATCAATTGTTCCAAATTGTTCACGACGTAATTTTTTCACCGGGAATCCAATCGCATCAAACATTTTTTTAACTTGATGATAACGACCTTCATGAATCGTCAATCTAACAAGAGAGGACTGGTTCTTTTTATCAACTGAAACTAACGTAGCTGAAGCTGGTTTTGTTTTATATCCGTCAATTTCAATTCCTTTACCAAATGGCTTTAAATTTTCTGGTAATACAATTCCCTTGACACGTGCTAGATAAACTTTATCAATCTCACCACTCGGATGCATCATTTTATTGGCGAACTCACCGTCATTAGTCATTAATAAAACACCTGAAGTATCGTAATCTAAACGTCCAACTGGATAAACACGCTCTGAAACTCGATCAGCAAAGAAATCTGAAACCGTACGACGTCCTAACTCATCTGAGACAGTACTTACATATCCACGAGGCTTATGTAAAACATAATAAACTTTTTTCTCACGTTGAAGCGGAACTCCCTCTACTTCAATTTTTTCTTTACCTGTTACTTTTGTTCCTAGTTCACGTACCACTTTATCATTAACAGTTACTTTTCCATCAAGAATTAATTGCTCTGCCTTACGACGAGATGCAATTCCAGCTTGAGCAATAACTTTTTGTAATCGTTCCATCTTCTAATCTCCTCCAATCATGGATTAACGTAAATTCGACGATTTTCACGTAAATTTCATTTTACCTTTATTATTAGTAAAAATCAATCTTTAATCCTAGAGAGATTTGATTTTAAAATTTTAAAGCCCTCCAAATTAAATGAGGGCTTTTTTCTATCAAAATTCAAAAGAAAATAGACACAGCTAAAATGGATGCAGCAAACCCTATTAAATCGGCTGTTAATCCTAACTTCATCGCATGCTTCATCTCAGATAGCCCAACAGCTGCAAAATAAACTGTAATAATATAAATCGTCGTATCTGTACTACCCTGCATAACCGATGCCAATCTTCCTAAATAGGAATCCGGACCATGTATAGAGATTAAATCAGTCGTTACACTCAAAGCTGCCGATCCAGATAAGGGTCTTAAAATCATTAAAGGAAGGACATGCGCATCAACATGAATAAAATCAAGAACGGGTTGTAGGACGTTGGCAATCGCCTCCACAATACCAGAAGCTAAGAAAACTTTAATCCCAACAATCATTCCTACGATGTTTGGAACAAGTTGAATCGTCGTTTGCATCCCTTCTTTAGCACCTTCAACAAAATGGTCAAACGCCTTTGTATTATTAATGAATGCCGTTAAAAAAACAAGTAGCAAAAAAATAGGTAAAACATAACCACTAATCGCTGACATCCATTCACCTTCTTTCTAATCGTTTATCGTATCCTTGATCACCCGATGATTGGACTCGCTTTAAACGACTATAGATATTGTGAATGAGTAATCCTCCAATCGTTGTAATACCAGAAGCAAACAGAATAGGAACAAATACTTCACTTGGATTTTGTGAGTGATATAAATGACGAAGTCCTATAATCGTTGTAGGGATAATCGTAAATCCAGCTGTATTCATGACAAGTAGAGTATACATTTCAAAGCTAGGTTTTTCAGGATTTGGGTTTGTTGCCTGAAGTTCTTTCATTGCTTTTAATCCCGTAGGAGTCGCCGCACTCCCTAGACCTAATAAGTTACTAACCATATTCGTTGTTAAAAACTTTAAAGCTGGGTGATCTGCTCTAAGTTTGGGATACAAAAATCTAGTAATAGGTGTTAAGAGATGACAAAGTAGATCAAGCATCTTAGAATGATTCGCTACTTGTAAAATTCCCGTCCAAAAAATCATAATCCCGGCTAAATAAAGAAGTAAATTAATCGCTTCTTGGGCTCCTGCTAAAATAGCATTATTAACATCCCCCGTTGTTCCATTCAAAAAACTAAAAATAATTCCGACAGTAAATAATCCCATCCAAATTTTATGAATCATTAATAATTCACCGTCCCGGTAAACCAATTAAAAATTTTATCAAACCAAGATAATTCTTTTTCTTTTACTTGTATTGGACGATAAACAGGAATTTCTCTTTCTACTTGATCATTTAACAAAATCTTTAATGTTCCAACCTCATCTGTTTTTGGACTTTCATATAGAACTAATTCTGTTGTAACAGACTCACTTCCATCTTTTTTCACTGCTAAATAAACAGTATCTTTAACATATAACTTTTCGGTTGAATTTAAATCTTCTCCATATAATTGACCAGCTTCGATCACCTTTTTTAATTCATAGTTATCGAATCCGTAGTTAAATAAACTCATATGATCATTCCAATCATCTCCCGCTTTTAGCGTGACAACGACTAGTTCTAAATCGTCTTTACGTGCAGAAGTCACTAAAGTCCTACGCGCTCTTTCGGTAAACCCCGTTTTCCCTCCTATCGCATATTCATAATACCCTGTCACTAATTTATGTTTATTATGCCATACATAAGGAGTTCCATTTTTAGACGTCGCCTTATGTGTTTCAGTTCCTGTCACTTCTCTAAAAATCGGATTGTTCATTGCATATTGCATTAAAATAGCCATATCTCGAGCCGTAGATAAGTTATATGTGGTTTCATCTAAACCTGATGGATTTTGAAAAATACTATTTTTCATTCCAATTTCTTTTGCTTTTTCATTCATCATTTTAACGAATCCTGCTTCATCACCTCCAACAGCTTCAGCTATGACCATCGCCCCATCATTTCCTGAACGAAGCATTAATCCATAAATGACATCAATTAGCTTCATCTGATCCCCTAATGCCAAATATAAAGATGATCCAACCTGTCTTGTTGCATTATCAGACACCTCAACCCACTCATCTAATTGTCCATTCTCAATCGCAACAATAGAAGTTAAAATCTTAGTAATACTAGCAATATACATTTGTTCATCGGGACACTTTTCAAACAAGACTCGTCCTGTTGTTTGCTCCATTAAAATTCCACAAGTCGAACTAATTCCCATTGCATTGGCTGTTTGATTTCCTTTTACACTAAAGACAACGGCTACAAGTAAGATAGCGACTACTACTTTTAACTTTTTCATTCGTTATTCACCCCAATTCTAATCTCATAACAATGTATGTTAACTTATTTTAAAATATCAATAAATTCGTACAGTTCTTTGGAGAAATTTAAATAAAATAAAAAAAGCTCTCCAGCGTTCGGAGAGCTTTTTTTATTAATTATAAGTTTTTTTAGGTTTTTTACCTTTTTTCAGTTTCGGTTTAGAATCATCTACCACTTCTGCTGCAATTTCAGCATCCATTGTATTTTTGGCTGCTTTCGCATTCGTAACTTTTTTACTTTTTGGATCACGTGCCATACTAATACCTCCAGTTCTCAAAAGTAAAGCCAAGATTAGTATGCACGTTTCAGTCTCATTTATTTATGATTCTTCTGAAAAGTTAAATAGATCTTCTTCTTCCTCTAAGTTAAAATCCGGTGATACAAATGGCAATTCAGGTAACTCTTCTAACGTTTTAATCCCAAAATAATCTAAAAAATCATCTGTCGTTCTAAATAAAATAGGTCGACCAGGTCCTTCTAAACGCCCAGCTTCTTCGATTAAAGAAAAGGTTAATAATTTTCTTAGGACATTATCACTACTAGCCCCTCGAATATTTTCAATTTCATGTCGTGTAATCGGTTGACGATAAGCAACAATAGCCAATACTTCTAAAGCCGCATTTGAAAGGCCTCGCTGATTTGGATTTTGAATCAAACGTTTTAAATAAATGGCATGATCTTTCTTGGTTGTCATTTTATAAACACCCGCAACTTCAATAATATCAATCCCGCTGCAAACCTGCTTATAACGATCTTTTAAATCTAAAATAAGGGATTTTACCTCAACCTCATTCACATCAATGACATATTCTAACTGTTCAAGACTTACGCCTTCATCACCTACAGCAAATAATAATCCTTCTAAAATTCCTAGACGCTCTTGTTTAAACAACTTCATCACCTTCTAAACTTGAAATATAAATATCCTCATAATAACTCTGCTGTGAAATACTGATTTGGCGCCCCTTCACTAATTCTAGCAATGCTAAAAAGGTGACAACAATATATTCTTTATCGTATTGTTCAAATAATGAAATAAACGCAACACGTTTTTTATATTTTAATTGTTGATTGAGTGATTTCATTCTTTCTTCAACTGATATGTTTTGTGGCACAATTCTCGTTTTTAGTGGTTTAGCTAGTTTATGACGACGTAATAATTTTTCAAAGGCAGAGATTAATTGTTCGACTTGAAGATTTTGCGGTAACTTTACTTCTTGATCCAAGTAATCTGTAAAATCAATCGGTGGCTTTGTAAAAAACTGACCTCGCTCCTCTTCAAGTTCACGAAGTTCTTTTGTTACTTCTTTATATTGCTGATACTCAACTAATCGTTGAATCAACGCCTCACGAGTATCTTCTTCATATTCATCCTCTATCTCAACAACCTGTTTGGGTAATAAACTTTTACTTTTAATTTCAATCAATGTGGCGGCCATGACTAAGTATTCTGAAGCAATCTCAAGCTTTAAATCTTCCATTGCGTGAATATAATCTAAATATTGCTGGGTTATTTCTGCAATCTTGATGTCATAGATATTAACTTTAGCCTCTTTAAGAAGATGTAATAATAAATCTAGTGGCCCCTCGAATGCATCAATATGTACTTTATATTCCATACCCCACCTACTTCTTTCTAGTTTCCATCCCTTTATTGTAACGAATTTTCAACATTAAGACAATAATAGACTTTAAAAAACTCAAATTCATGACTATTTAAGAGATGATAAAAAAATTATCTCCCCATAGGGAGATAATTTTATTTGGCTGAGGATTTTTTTTGATTTTGTTTTTGTTGATGATTATATCGATACGTGATAGGGAAACGAATAACTGTCCTGATAAGAGCTTTAAAATCAAATGGAACAAGTGGATATAAATAAGGTTTTCCAAAGCTTTTCATAGTAGCTAAGAAAATAAGACTTAGTATAATAGTCCCAACATACCCCCATATTCCAAGCAAAGCCGTTCCAATAATAATAAATAACTTCAACATTTTATTGGCTAATCCAAGCTCATAGCTAGGTGTTACAAAGGCTCCTAAAGCTCCAACAGCAACATAGAATAAAATTTCAGGTCCAAATAACCCGACATCAACCGCAACTTGACCAATTAAAATAGCAGACACGATCCCTAAAGCAGACGAAATTGAAGTGGGTGTATGAATAGAGGCCATCCTTAAAAATTCAATTCCAATCTCTCCAGCAATCACTTGTAAGATAATTGGAATATTTCCTTGTTCTTGAGGCCCGATAAAATTAAGAAAGTCGGGTAAATACTCTGGGTGCAAAACAAATAATAGCCATGTTGGCATTAAAAAGATTGAAACAATGATGCCACCTAATCTAATGATACGAAGAAAAGTTCCGACAGCTGGTGTTTGACGATATTCTTCAACACTTGTTAAATGGTCAAAAAGGGTAACAGGCCCCAGAATAACACTTGGAGAAGTATCGACTACGATTGCAATCATTCCTTGATATAAATGAGCTGCCACCACATCGGGTCTCTCAGTATATCGAACTAAAGGATACGGATTGTACACCTGTCCCGTGATAAACTCCTCTAATTCTTTATCGGTCATCGTTAATCCATCAACCTTAATCTGAGAAATACGTCTTTTAATTTCATCAACAATTACTGGATCAGCGATATCTTCAATATACATAATAGCAATATCTGTCTTAGATTGATCTCCGACTTTAAGAATTTCATTTCGAAGTTTTCCTGTACGGATACGTCGACGTGTTAAGGCTGTATTCACAATAATGTTTTCAGTATATCCATCTCGAGAACCACGAACGGTTTTTTCGGTGTCTGGCTCTGAAGGACCGCGACCTGGGTAGCTCCTTACATCAACAATGAAAGCTTCAGTTTCCTCATCAATAATAATTCCAATTAATCCGCTTAAAACAGCAGTATAAATATCTTCTAATTTTTCCGTTGAATTAACTTGTTGATGGACTAAACGATTATGAATGGTTTGCAAAACATCGTGACCTGGCTCAGGCAAACTATTTAAGAGTAATAACTGAGTCATTAAATCAACAATTAAATCCGAATTAATTAGACCAGTCACATAATAAAGTTGTAACCGTCGTCCCATGACAACAATTTCACGTTTACCAACATCAAAACTTTTTCCAATTCCTAATCTTTCTTCTAAGATGGCTTGGTTTTCATCAATATTTTTTTCAACAGGTGTATATGGATCATAACCCATCGTATCCCACCTTCCCTTCTAATTCAATCATCCTTTTGGTTTAAAAATTAATGCGACGATAAAAGCAAATAAAATAGCAGATGTAATTCCTGCAGCTGTTAAGTCAAACATCCCCATCCCAATTCCTATGGCACCAATTTGCTCAGATTTTTCTAAAGCCCCATGAATGACTGAATGACCAAAGCTCATAATCGGTAATTGAGCTCCTGCTCCTGCGAATTCAATTAACTTATCATATAAATTGAAAACATCAAGTGCTGCCCCTATAACCACAAAACTACACGTAATATGTGCCGGAGTTAATTTAAAATAATCTAAAATCAGCTGTCCTAAGGCACAAATAATTCCTCCAACAATAAAAGCATTAAAAAATATCATGTTGTCTATTCGCCTCTTTCTTTAATTAACATAAAATTCTACTCTGCAACTAGGGCAACAGCATGAGCGATACATGGAATTGTTTCTTTTTGTTGTAAAATAATTGGATTTAATAAAGCTCCAGTCGCAACAACTAAGACTCGTTTAAGTTTCTTTTCAAGTAATAACTTTTTAATATATCCATACGTGACAACAGCACAACATCCACAACCACTTCCTCCTGCAAAAACGGGTTGATCAGGAGAAAAGATTAATTTTCCACAATCATTATGGTTGGCACTAATATCATATCCATCACTTTTTAATATATCGATTAAAATAGGGCTACCACAATGAGCTAAATCACCTGTTAAGATTAAATCATAATAATTGGGTTGTAATCCAAAATCATCTAAATGTTGTTTAATCGTTTGAGCAGCAGCGGGAGCCATTGCCGATCCCATATCATTTGCATTATTTTGAGCAGCATCGACGATCATTCCAACGGTTCCTGATTCAATACGAATAGGAGATTTTTTATGACTGACGATGGCAGCTCCTGAACCGGTTACCGTATATTGGGCCGTTTCCGGTTTTGGACCTCCATATTCTGTTGGATTGCGATATTGACGTTCAGCCGTTGAATTGTGACTGCTAGTTGCCGCTAAAGCAACCTTTGCACTATCTGAATCTACAAAAATAGAACTCAGTAATAAAGATTCCATTGAAGTTGAACAGGCACCATATATTCCAAAGAAAGGAATATTAAATTCCCTAAACACATAATGAGTGGGAACTATTTGATTCACTAAATCACCTGCAAAAGATACTGTTATATCCTCATCTTTTAAATTACACTTATTTAAAACGGTCTGCACAGCACTTCTCATTAACTGCGATTCTGCCTGCTCCCACGATTTTTGACCACAGTAAGGCTCGTTATATTTTACATCAAAATATTCTTGTAAAGGACCTTGAAACTCTAAAGGTCCAACCGCCGTTCCTGTCTCTTGTAAATAAACTGAATTTTCAAACTTCCATGATTGTTTTCCAACTCTCATTTAAATCATCATCCTTTTAAAAATTTATCGGTTACCTTTAACGTAATGTTAAAATAATCATCTTAATTGCTTCTTCAGATGTCATTTGAACAATTCCAAATTCAATTAAGTAATAACGGATTATTCCAAATACGTATGCTGAAATAACAGCAAAGACAATAACTGCACCTGCAAGTTTAAATAAATTAGTTGCAATCCCTAAGACCACACCTTCACTCTTACTTTCAAGGGCAGCAGATGTTAAAGAATTTGCAAACCCTGTAATGGGAACGAACGCACCGGCTTTTGCAATCTGTCCAAAATCATCATAAACACCTAGTCCAGTGAGAATTGAAGTAATTAAAATAATGGTAACAGTTGCTAAGGTACTCGCCGTTTCACGGACATACCCTAGCCAATGAACATTAATTTCAATGAGTGCCTGACCAAAGACACAAATCAGTCCACCAAAGAAAAAAGAAACGAGAGCATTCTTAAAGTAATTTGGTTTGATAGCATGTTTTTGTATGACTTCATCATATTTTTTAGTTTTCAAAACTTTTCACCACTCTTAATTATTTTTCTTTTTCTACTTTTAATATGACTTTTTTTGATAAATTTATTAGTTTATTG